>ASZI01000155.1 GCA_000416315.1 Osedax symbiont Rs2
TCAGTGACAATGGCAGGTATTTGTGTTCAACGACTTCAGCTTTTTCCAGTGCCAGTTTGTTAAAACTTCTGCCCGCGCCGATGATCGCAACAGTGGGCGGTACTACAATTGGGTTGGCGTATTTACCGCCAATCGAGCCGAAGTTAGATAAAGTGATGCTGTTGCCACGCAGCTGCTCGGCGGGGATTTTTCGCTGGATCACCAGCTCTTTTATCTGGGCAATTTTTTCGCGCAGTTGCTGTGGCTGATATTGAGCAACGTCATTGATTACCGGGACAAATAACCCCGCTTGGGTATCTACGGCAAGCCCTAAGTGCACTTGCTTTAGTATCCTGCGGCCTATGGAGTGGCTGTCGTACCAGGCATTAAGACAAGGTTCTGCCTCGCAGGCACAAATGATCGCCCGTACCAGTCTGGCGGTGACATCAGTTTTTGCCGGCCAGTGATGAACATTGGCATCATCGATGATAGTGACCCCTACCACTTCAGCGTGTGCCTGAGCCATGGTTTTAGCCATCGCCCGGCGCACTCCTTTTAGTGGCTGCAACTGACCGACACTGGCAAATATTTTCGCCACTCGCTCAACATCACTGGCTTTAATAGTGCCGTCTGGTCCCGAGGGGGTGACTACACTCAGGTCGACCTCGTGGCGCCTGGCCAATGCTCGCACCGCGGGCGTTGCCTTCACTCCAATGTGCGAGGCGCCACTGTCCGCCTGAGCGACTTCTTTTAAAGGCTTTTCGGTGCTGGGAATATCTCCGACCACCGAGGTCGATTTAACCGCTGCTGTTGTGCTGTTGGTCTGCTCACTCTGCTCAAATTCCAGCAGCGGATCGCCCGTGTGAATAATGTCTCCCTGGGCGCCGTAGAGCCTGGATATTTTACCGGCCTGGGGGCTTGGAATATCAACGATGGCCTTGGCTGTTTCCATTGATACTATGATCTGGTCGACGCTCACGCTGTCGCCCTCTTTGACGAACCATTCAACGACTTCTGCCTCGGGCAGACCCTCGCCTAGATCGGGTAATTTGAATATGTTCATTAAAACTCCATCACTTTACTGACCGCAGTTATTATTTGTTGAACACTGGGCATGTATTTTTGTTCGAGTTTAAACATCGGCATCACAGTATCGTGTCCGCAAACTCTTAAGATAGGTGCCAGTAGCGAGGTGAGCCCCTCCTCGGCAATGATGGCGGAGATTTCAGCGGCGACACCGCCGCTTTTGGCAGCTTCTGAAACGATCACACAGCGGCCAGTTTTTTCTACTGACTCTAAAATGGTGACTTTATCAATTGGCTTTATGCTCGCCAGGTCTATCACTTCGGCATCAATACCTTGCTCGGCGAGAGTCTGGGCCGCTTGCAGGGTTTCGCTGAGCATGGCTCCCCAGCTGATCAAAGTGATGTCGCTGCCCTGGCGCAAGGTGAAGCAGACATCCAGAGGCAGTGCCTGACCATCGTCGGCAACATTTTCTGACTGGGCCCGGTAAATGCGTTTGGGTTCTAAAAAAACCACCGGATCAGGGTCTCTGATCGCCGCCAGCAGCAGCCCGTAGGCACGGGCCGGGGAGGAGGGGATAACGACCCTGATACCCGGCACATGGGCGAAAATCGCCTCGGTACTTTCGCTGTGGTGTTCCGGTGCGTGAATTCCTCCGCCGTAGGGGGCGCGCAGCACCATTGGGCAAGTTATTCTGCCGCGGGTACGGTTGCGCATTCTACTGGCGTGGCAGATGACCTGATCGAATGCTGCAAAGATAAAGCCCATAAACTGGATCTCAGCCACAGGTTTTAGTCCCTGGGCCGCAAGTCCTACACTCATGCCGCAGATAAGAGATTCGGCCAGTGGGGTGTCTATTACCCGAAGCTCGCCGTATTTTTGCTGTAAATTATCGGTGGCTCGAAATACCCCACCGTTGCTACCGACATCTTCACCTAGGACCACTACCGATTCATCAACAGCCATTTCGTAACTCATGGCGGCATTGACGGCTTCTATTAATGTCATTTCTGGCATAGATTAGCTCCGAGTAATTGTTAATCAGCGAGGTTATTCACTTTCAAGTTGTGTCAGCTGTGCCCTGAGCCCGGCGGGCATTTCTTGGTACATATGCTCAAAGATAGAGGAGAGCGTTTGTGTTTCAGTATTCAAGTATGTTTGCACGCTGGCTTCAACAGCTGTGCTGCACTGTTGCTGGATCGATTCAAGCTGTTGATCGGTAATTAACTGATTATTGAGTAAAAACTTTTTAAGCCTCGCCACTGGCTCCTCCTTCCAAGCTTGCTCAAGTTCTTCGCTGTCTCGATAGCGGCTGGCATCATCGGCTGTCGTGTGGTCACCCAGACGGTAACAGATAGCTTCGATCAAGTGCGGGCCGTTGCCGGCACGGGCGCTATCGATGGCTTGTTGCAGTTTAAGGTGGCAGCCAATGATATCGTTGCCGTCAACTTGCTCACCACTAAAACCACCGGCGATGGCCTTTTGTGCCAAGGTCTGACAACCGGACTGTTTGCTTCTGGGCACTGAAATAGCCCATTGGTTGTTAACCACTACAAACACTATCGGCAGTTTCCAGGTGCCGGCTGCGTTCAGTGATTCATAAAAATCACCTTCAGAGGTCGCGCCGTCCCCACAGACAACCACAGCAACGCGCGGTTGCTGGCGAAGTTTGAAGGCGTAGCCAATGCCTATGCTATGGCAACATTGGCTGGCAATAGGTACGTTGTAGGGTAAATCCTGGGTATTTTTGCTGAAGTTCATGCCACGAGAATCACCGCCCCAATACAGCAGTAATTCTTCCATTTTAGTACCGCGAAGAATCAGCGTAGCTGCATCTCGATATCCCGGGATAAACACATCTTCTGCGGCCATCGTATTGCCTATGGCGGTGCTGATTGCCTCTTGACCTAAGCAGGAGGCGTAAGTACCGATACGGCCAGTGCGCTGTAGCGCGATGGCTTTAGTATCAAAAACACGTACCAGTGACATAGTGCGATAAAACTCGATTAGCTGTGCAGCTGAAATCCCCTTGCCAGCGAGCTGCTCTAAGCTGATATTTAACTGCGAACTAACGTTTAGGGATTGAGAATAACCAATTTCAAATTTTGCGACTGTTTCCATCGTTAGCTCCCTTTAAAGAGATAACAGAACAATTAAGAGTGATGACAATTAGTGTGGTTGCACTGTGGCTAATTGCCAGTAACTGACAGGCTGAAAATTCAACCCTCACTCTAACTATAGACCCTGATTCGCTTATTTGACTGATAAAACAGCATTTAATGTACGTTAAGGTTTGCTGTTTTCCCTGCCAGCTAGATTACAACTGGGCAGAATGTGCTGTGTTTGGTAAGGGGGGGCTTATTGGTTAGTTGCATCTGCTAAAAGTCGCAGGCCTTCGACAACTTGCTGCTGCTCGGTTGCGGAGAGTTTGTTTAATAGCTGCTGTAGCTTTTGGCTGTCCAGAACTGATGAATCCTGCAGCGCTTTTTCACCCAGCGCAGATAGCTGGTAACGGGACTTGCGCTGATCCTCTTGATCAACAGTGATTTGCAACAATTTTAGCGCCACAAGATTGTTCAATGCCTCGGACATAGTTGAAGCTGCAATCTTTAAGTGGGCGGCCAGCTGTTTGTTATAGCACAGCTGCCCGTCATACAAATGCGCCAAAATGGTCATATCCCGATTCGATAAACTACTGGCATTGGATCTGGATTTACTGTGCTCGCTATGACAAGCCAAATAAATTTTTGGGTAGTGCGCCTGGATTTGTATGACTAGATTTGCATCAGTGCTCATGTGGTTTCCTGTTTAGTTCGGTTGGCCTAACAATGGTTGTTTACGGTGCTAGACATTATAAAATGAAAAACACTTTTAATGCGCCAAAATTAGGAAGCTAAGATGAAGATTTTTCTGATAATAATAGGCTCAGTGTTAGCCGCCATTAGTCTGGTTCTGTTGATTGGCTGGCTGTTGCCGGTGAAGCATAAGGCCTCAAGAAGTCTGCTGCTGGATGCAGAGATTGAGCGAGTCTGGCAAAGGTTAGTGAGCTATGAAAACATGCCGAAATGGCGTTTAGAATTACAAAGTGTTGAGCAAGTCGGGACCGATGTATGGGAAGAGACCACAAAAGAGGGCAAAAGTATTGCCTTTGCCACAGTAGAAGAAACCCAGCCTTATCGTTTAAAACGTGAAATAGTAGGCGAGGGGTTAATGTTTGGTGGCAGCTGGACTTTTGAGCTGCGCTGCAAAGGGCAACAAACAGAATTAACCATCACCGAAAATGGCGAAGTTTATAACCCACTGTTTCGTTTCGTGGCTAAATATGTCATTGGCCATCACCGCTCAATGGATAAGTATATGCAACAGCTGTTATTATCATTGCCAGCAACATAATCTATGCAAATCCTTGTACTTAAGCACTGCGAGCAGATTAATCAATGAGCCAACAGCAAAATACAACCCCAGAGCAAGACCCTGAAACCTCATCTAAAAAGTCAACCTTAAGCATGTTGTTTTCCTTTGCCATGCCTTATCGTAAGACCATGGTATATGCGATGCTGGCGTTAATATTTACCGCCGCAGTGACCTTGTCGATCGGACAGGGGTTGCGTGTGATGATCGATAACGGTTTTGTTGCTCAGTCAAATACACAATTAAATCAAACGACTATACTGATATTGTCACTTACTTTGTTAATGTCTGTCGGCACTTATATTCGCTTCTATTTGGTATCCTGGTTGGGTGAAAGAGTTTGTGCTGATATCCGCAAAGCGGTGTTTGATCACTTAGTAGAGCTGCATCCAAGTTATTTTGAGTCTAATCTCAGTGGCGAAATTATGTCCAGGCTGACCACTGATACCACTTTGCTACAGACTATCATCGGCTCATCGATGTCCATGGCTCTGCGGTCACTGCTGATGTTTATCGGCGCGCTGATCATGTTGTTGTTGACGGATGCCTGGTTAACAATGGTAGTTTTTTTCATTGTTCCCATAGTGCTGCTGCCAATTCTGATTTTTGGTCGCAGAGTCAGGGAGCTGTCAAAGCGCACTCAAGATTCAGTGGCCAACGTCGGTACTTACGCCGGTGAGATTATCCAACAAATCAAAACGGTGCAGAGCTATTCTCGTGAAAGCTACGAAAAAAAGGCCTTTGGCCGAGAAGTAGAGCACTCGTTTGAGATCGGTAAATTACGCATTAAGCAGCGGGCAATGCTAATTGCCGCAGTATTACTGCTGGTGTTTTCGGCGGTGGCGAGCATGCTGTGGCTAGGAGGCTCTGCGGTGATCGCCGGAGAGATGAGCGCCGGGCAACTGGGGGCCTTTGTTTTCTACTCTATTTTACTGGCTACTTCGGTGACTACTATATCCCAGGTGTGGGGGGATTTGCAGCGAGCGGCGGGAGCCAGGGATCGATTAGTCGAGCTGCTGCAAGTGCGCAGCGAGATTAGTTCAGCAGCGACAACACAGGCCGATGTCAGTACTTTAGCGCCATTAATAAGCTGTCAGAACATGCACTTTCATTACCCCTCAAGACCCGACAGGCCCGCGCTGCAAGGTATTGATTTTTCCATCCCCGCAGGACAAAGTGTTGCACTGGTCGGGCCATCAGGTGCCGGTAAGTCTAGTCTGTTTGAGCTGATTCAGCGTTTTTATGACCCACAGCAGGGCTCAGTACGATTTGACGGGGTGGATGTGCGCGAATTAGATCACCATGCACTTCGTGAACAGATGGCGTTGGTGCCACAACAGCCGGTGTTATTTAGCAGCGATGTGCGCTACAACATCCGCTATGGTCGTCCATCCGCCAGTGATGATGAAGTTATTGCGGCGGCAAAAGCGGCCAACGCTCACGAGTTTATTATGCAATTACCAGATGGCTATGCCAGCTTTCTAGGTGAGAAGGGAGTGCGTTTAAGTGGCGGACAAAAACAGCGTATCGCCATCGCCAGGGCTATCTTGAAAAATCCGCGGATTCTACTCTTGGATGAGGCCACCAGTGCTCTGGACGCGCAGAGCGAGGCGAAAGTACAGCAGGCCTTAAATCGTCTGATGCAGGGGCGCACAACTATTATTATTGCCCATCGACTGGCGACCATCCTGGACGTAGATAAAATCATGGTATTTGATCAGGGCCAGATTATTGCCAGCGGCACCCACCAGCAGCTGCTGAGCAGTTGTGATCTGTACAGTCAATTGGCTAAATTGCAGTTTAGAGATGTGCAAATTTAACCAGAAAGATCGGCTAATTGCGCTGTTTTGTGCAGTGAATTACAAAGCGTTTTAAATGAGGGGAGAGGTTGTTACAGGAGCTTTGTCAAGGTTAACAAAGCTCCACAGTACTGCTATTGCTCAGGGTCTTGATCAATCAGTGACTTTACTTTAAACCATCCCCAAATCATTGCCGCGGTCATTCCCGCTATTCCCAACAAACTGGGCCAAAGTGTTTCAAAAACGTATGGGTCAATGCCGAACATAATGTGCTCCTTAGTGTTAACTGGCCTCAGAATACGCCTAATATCCGACTGAAAAGTTGATTTAGCGCAAGTAATTGCCGCTAAGTTTTAAGTTGCTATGACAACCTTTTAAACTTTTGATATAGATCAATAAGCGCTCTGCTGCAAAGGCTTGGGTTGGTCTTTTTTACAGACATTGGCAACTGTTGAAGCGAGATGGGCGAAGAAACATTGCTTTGGCTAGCTTTGCTGAAAAAAATAGATTTGCCATCAAGCTGATGATTTATACCGTTATCTAATGAGCCATGTTATTTTGCATCATTATCTTAGCCGACACCCTGACGAGGGCAGTCAATAGCTCGGAAGCCTCAACAGCAGTTATTCGAATTCAACAACTCTGGTCACAATCGCTATAGGCTAAATATTATCTTTGCTATGCTACAAATATGTTGATTTAGGTTAGGGCAGACAGCTGGGTTGACACGGGAATCCAATTTGACTGTTATCGATTTTTTCCAGACATAATCCTGCAGACTCAGTGACTGCATTAATACAGCCACTGAGAATCTATAGCTCAGTTTAACTAAGAGATTATTTTCTTATAAATTAATAGCGTTTGAGCACTAGGGCCGCATTCACGCCACCAAATCCAAAACCGTTGCACAAAACATGCTCGACTTGGGCATTTCTTGCCTGCAGCGGAATCAAATCTAAATCTGACATTGGCGCATCGACTGCATGCAAATTTAAGGTGGGCGGCAGCTTATGGGTCAAAATAGCTTGTGCACTGAAGATGGATTCGACCCCTCCTGCAGCACCTAATAAGTGTCCGGTTGCCGATTTTGTTGCCGAGATAGGAATACTGACCAAGTGCTCACAAAATACCCGACGCAGAGCATTAATTTCGCCTATATCGCCCACTGGCGTCGAAGTTGCATGGGCGTTAACGTAGCCGATATCATTTGGCTGGAGTTGAGCCATATTCAATGCACTTTGTATCGCCCTGGCTGCTCCCTCACCGTTTTCTGGCCCCGAAGTTAAGTGGTAAGCATCGGCACTGGTACCGTAACCTACTATTTCGACCAGGGGAGTGGCATTGCGTGCCAGGGCGTGCTCTAGGCTTTCGATGACGAGTAAGCCCGCACCTTCACCCATTACAAAACCGTCTCTGTTTTGATCAAAGGGCCGAGATGCCTTTGCCGGCGTCTCATTGGCAGTGGACAGTGCTTTTAAGGCACCAAAACCGGCAAGCGATAACGGGTCAATACAAGCTTCGGTGCCACCGACAAGAGCAATATTAGCCTCACCGCTGCGTATCAGACGCATGCCATCACCTATCGCTTGAATCCCTGCAGCACAAGCTGTCACAGGTGTGCCTATGGGACCTTTTAAGCCATATTTTATCGACACATTGCCAGCCGCTAAATTGGCTAAAAAAGCCGGAACTGTAAAAGGTGATAAACGTCTGGGGCCCTGTTGCTCTAACACGCTCTGGGCACGGGTGATAGTGGGAAGCCCCCCTATGCCAGTAGCTATGATGGTTGCAGTGCTGTCTTGCTGCGCCTGTGTTTGTGGATGCCAGTTAGCTTGTGCCAGTGCCTCTTTGGCGGCTACCAGAGCATAGAGGGTAAATAGATCCACACGCTTTCGCTCTTTAGGCGATAAATAGTCGGACTCATTCAATCCGTTGTCTTGTTCTAAATGGCTGGGAACTTGCCCAGCTATTTGGGTTTTTAGTTGCCCAGCGAGTTCTCCTCTTATCCCCCGAATACCCGACTCGCCGTTAATCAGACGCTGCCAAACTGATTCTACCCCTACGCCTAAAGGCGTTACTAAACCCATACCAGTTATGACGATGCGCTGTTTATAGTTTTGCATAGATAATTCCCGAGCAGAAAAAAACAGGATACTAAACCTCAATTAATATATGATAAAGATCATATTTAACAATTTGATTAATAAACATGCCCTATACTAAAGAACACAAACAGCAAACCCGCGATAAAATATTGCGCAGCGCCTATGATTTGTTTACTGCTAATGGCTTTGATGGGGTCACTGTCAATCAGCTGATGCACAGCTGCAAGCTGACCAGGGGTGCGTTCTATGCACACTTTAGCAGCAAAGCAGAATTATACTCTGAGGCAATCAAGTACTGGGCCAGCAGCAGTAAACTTGCTGGGTTAAAACCCGATCAATTATCAGGACAGCAGTGGTTGGCAAAATTACTCGATGGCTATTTGAGCATCGAACATGTTAACGGTACTACTCCTTGCCCGCTGGCCTTTTTAGCCACAGACATTGTCACCCGTGATGTTACAGCCAGGCTCGCCTATGCCAATGTCTATCAAGGCATGAATCAGGCGATTATGTCTTTTTGCAATTCGTATACAAAATGTGATTCCAAGCAGATTCTGGCACTAACCGCCATGATTATAGGGGCTGTTGCAATTGCCAGAACTATGGATGATGAACAGAGCATCGTCAGTTTATTAGAAGCCTGCAGGAAAGAGGCGGGGTTGAAACTTGGCGGCATTTAGATGCAATCTAGTGCCTTAGGTGAAACCGCTTAATCGCGCAATTAAAATAATTCATGCTCAAAAAAAACTGAAAGCTGAATTAATTGTTATTAATCCAATTAATGTTCAGTGCATTTTGTTGTATTAATCCATTGCCTGTAGACATTTAGCTGGGCCAAAACTATAGCTAAAAAATTCCCAAAAAGTAATGCTCGGCCAGTAATAACAGCCTTAAACACAAGCATCTAATTGGAAGATGCGCTCCTTTTTCTCATACCGCGAGAAACATTTGTTAACACTGGAAAATTCAAGGCTTTCTTTGTCCCCCAAAACCAGAAACCCTTTGTGGATTAAACTGTCCTTAAATAAATTCAGCACATTGTTTTGCAATTCTCTATCGAAATATATCAATACATTACGACAGATGATTAAGTGCATTTGTGAGAAAACTTGATCTGTGATTAGGTTATGAAAGGAAAAAATTATATTTTGCTTAAGCTGATCTTTGATCTTTGATCTTTGCGTTGCCATGGTGCAAGTCATAGTAATCTGCAAATGATGCATTGCCTCCCGCTGCCAGATATTGCTGGAAATATAAATTTTTTTTGTTTGCATAAAAAAAGCCACTCTCTGCAGTCGCTAATGATTGATTATTGAAGTCAGTCGCATAAATTTTGCAACGTTCTAATAAACCTTCTTCTTTTAGCATGATCGCCATGGAGTAGACTTCTTCGCCGGTGGCGCAACCTGCATGCCAAATATTAATATAAGGGTAAGTGCGCAACAAATTAAAAATAGACTTTCTTATTTTTGCAAAGACATAAGCATCCCGAAACATTTCAGTGACTGTGATTGAAATATCCTTGAGAAACAGGTTAAAAAAATTGGGATCATGCAGCACTTTAGGAAGCATCTGAGAAATACTGCTTAAGTTTGATTTTTCTACTCTCAAGCGTATTCTTCTTTCCAGCGATGCTTGAGCATAGTGCCTAAAATCATACCCATAGCGCAGAAATATCGCCTCCAACAACAGCTTGATTTCAATTAATTCCAAAGCATCTGTTTTCATCAAGGATCTCACTCGGGGAACTGGAAAAGAATTAAAACGTTTTAAACAATCAAATACACATAATTGACAATAATTTATCGAAATCAAACGGCTTAGAATACATTGATCATACGACGCCAGTGTTTTACGCAGTCAAAAAAAACCTCCCTAGAAGCATCCTCTTTAACACTAACCACTGTATGAATGATGTTTGCCTGTTTATAGGATAGTCAATAAATACCGGGAATATAAAAATGAGTTAAAACTAGATGAGTAAAAACTATAGGCATCAGAGATAGGATTTATTCAGGCAGTGGGGATGTATAGCGTCAAATAAAAAAGCCAACACAGATCTGTGTTGGCTTAGTAGAGCAAAATGGAGCTAACTTAATAGCCAAACATCCGCGGCAAAAACAGCGATAGCTGAGGAAAGAAGGCGATGACAAAGACTGCGACAGCCGAAACTCCAGCAAAAGGCAGTGCCTTAGCGGTCACCTCTTCAAGCGAGATATTAGATATTCCCGAGGCCACAAATAGATTTTCTCCCAGTGGCGGGGGGGCAAATCCAATCGATAAAATACAGATCATTACGATGCCAAAGTGTACCGGATCAATGCCTAAGTTATACGTCACGGGTAACAACACTGGGGTCAATATCATTATAGCCGCCAGTGTTTCCATGAACATACCAACAAACAACAAGAAGGCGATAATCAGGAACCAGATTACATAGATGTTATCGGTTACGCTTAACATCGACTCAGCGACTATGGCCGGTATTTGATACTGCACCAAAATACGACCAAAGACTGTGGCGGTAAATAAGATCAATAGTACCCGACCAGATAACCAAGTAGTGGTTTCTAAGGAGCGGAAGATCTCCTTCAGTTTTAGCTCTTTATGAATCACTACACCGACAAATAAGGTATAAAATATTGCAATAATTGCCGACTCAGTTGGAGTGAACCAGCCGGAGTAAATACCGCCGAGAATGACCACCGGGGCTAGTATAGACCAGATACCCTCGCGGGCGGCTTTGGCGACTATGCATAAATTCCAGTCCTCACCACTGCCTTTATAACCGGCTTTGCGACAGCGAAAATAATTAAGAATCAGCAAGCTAAGTGAAATGACCAAGCCTGGAATAATACCGGCAATGAACATTTTTGAAATAGAGACACTTTGGAAGGTTCCGTATTTGGCGACCGCTTCCATAGGAACAGATAAGCCAATGGCTGAGATTCCGTAGATGACCATGGGAATTGAGGGGGGGATGATAATGCCCAACCCTCCTGCAGAGGCGGTAATTGCCGATGCATAACCTTTGTCATAGCCGCGTTTGACCATTGCCGGAATCATTAACATGCCAACAGCAGCGGTTGTCGCAGGGCCCGATCCAGAGATAGCGCCAAAAAACATACAGGCTAGTACAGTAGCCGCTGAAATACCGCCGGTAAAAGGGCCGGCAAAACTTTCGGCCACGGCGACAAGCCGTTTCGATATGCCGGCAGCCTCCATTAATGCCCCCGCGAGGATAAATGCAGGCAGGGCCATTAATGGAAAGTTTCCCACGGACCGAAATGCCATTTGCACCATGACAATAGGGGTTTTGTCTAAATAGAAATATGTGGCCAGTGCCGCAGCACCGAGCGACACTGTGACGGGAGCACCAATAAAGAGTAGGAACAAGAAAGTCCCAAACAGTACTAGTACTATGGATGATTCTGCCATGAATAGCTCCTAAAGCCTATTTTGCTTTGTTGTTATTAGCTTTGCTTTCAGGTTGATCAAGATCTAGCTCCAGCTCTTTTAAATCATCGAGCTCTTTAGAGTCGGGATCGCGAATATCAATACCTAAGATGAGTTTGTAATAGTTAACTTGAATAATACGAATAGTCATCAGGGTGAACGCAACTGGCAGAACCATATAAAAATACTTCATATGGATGCCTAATGTCTGCGATTTGTTGAACGGCAGCATCTTATTAAAGATAAAATCAACACACAGATAAATGAAGTAGCAATTGAAGGCAATCCAGACTAAATCAGAGATGAATTCAAGAATTGGCCGCATAAAGCTCGGCATCAGCTTGTATTGAAAAGTCACCCGGTTGTGTGCGGCGAGTTTGGCGGCATAGCTGGCGCCAAAAAAAACAAACCAGACAAACAAATATACTGACAGTTCTTCATTCCAGGAAAAAGAGTAACTGAAGAATTGTCTGGATAGAATTTGTAAAAAAAGCAGGCAGACAAAAATCGCCAGCAAGGTTCGACAGATATAGCTTTCTATATTGTCTAAGA
>ASZI01000156.1 GCA_000416315.1 Osedax symbiont Rs2
CTCAGCTGGTAGAGCGCAACGCTGGCAGCGTTGAGGTCAGGAGTTCGACCCTCCTTGGCTCCACCAATCTTACAAACTAATAGTACAACCTCCCCTACTAAGACAATCACAGAAAATGCATTCCACCTAAGAACACCATAAAACCATTCCCAGCGTTAACCGGGAACTTCAGCATTCCAATCTGAAAATCTTGGTAAAAGCATCATCAGCAGTAACGGTATCGCCAGCGATAACAACACTACTGCGCCCGCCACAGGAGCCACTAAATCGCTCTGCTGGATTGATACTATGACCACAGAAGCACCTACCATCTGAATAAAGCCCAACAGTGCAGAAGCAGTTCCCGCCCGCTCAGCAAAGCCTGCCAACGCCATACTAGTAGCAGGGCCCAATATCAATGACAACCCCATGCTCAAAAACATTACCGGCAGCATAAAGACCAGCGCCTGCAGCAGGGTATCGTCAATTGCTATCAGCTGAAAAACAATCAACAACACAGCCGCCAGCAACATCAAACACAATGCAGCAACCACCATCTTGCGATTACCAAACCTAGTAATCAGCAGCGGCGCGACAAAACTACAGACAATACTGGCAAACGCATTTAAGCCGAACAGCAAGCTAAAGGTTGTCGCAGATACCCCTAAATGCTGCATTAACCAAATAGGCGCGTAACTGACATAGCTGAGAATACCCGCCAGCGCAGTCATACAACAAAGCGCATAAAAAATAAAATAGCGGCTCGACAACACCGGACGGGACTGCTGCCAATTGTACAATCTTGCTGTACTGGTATTCGCAGAAGCTTTTAAAGTTTCCGGCAAAAACCTTGCCACCAGGCACAGCACCAACAACGCATAACTACCCATAAACACAAAAGTGGAGCGCCAGCCAAAGGACTCAGCCAAGGCACTGCCAAAAATCGGCGCCAGCGCGGGAATCACACTGAGCACTCCATTTAAATAGCTATACACCTTACTACTGCGCTCATAACTATAAGTATCGCGAACTATACTGAAAATAATCACCGAGATAGCACAAGCGGCAAATCCTTGCAGCAACCTGACCAACTGCATTAACCAGATATCACCGACCATACTGGCAGCAAAACTTGAGAATAAATACAAAGCCAATCCAAAAATCGCAACCGGCTTGCGCCCGTATCTATCCGCAAGTGGGCCGACAACAACCTGCCCCAAACCCATAGCCAAGAAAAATAGTGAAATAGTCGATTGAATTTGACTGTTGGAGGCCTGCAGCTCAGCTGCCATCTGCACCACAGAGGCCAGATAGATATCGATAGCCATAGGACTCAACACCACCATGGTCATCAATAAAGCGAGAATATATCGTTGCATAATATTTAATTTTGAAGAGAAAAGATAAAGAAGCACATAGCAAAAGCATGCACAAAACACTAGCAGCGCTGAAAAACCCACAACGCCACCACCAACTACTTACGACTTACGACTTCCAACTTCCAACTTCCAACTGATCATCATGATGATCTCTAAAAATCATCCTCATCAAACACCTCCTCAACCACACCATCATCCACCGCCAGCTGACGCAGCCCTAAATAAGCATCGCGAATAAAGATATACTCATCACCGATAATCAGCGCCTCATACTTAAACAACTGAGCACGGCCATTCACCGCCCTTAAGATCAGACCGCGATCGCGGGTGCCGGCATCATCAACATAAGTCCAGGCATCTAGTGGCACAAAACTGGCCGGTGCATCACGCAAGGTACTGGGACCAAAAAAAGGCAACACTAAATAAGGACCCGATGGCACACCCCAGGCACCCAAAGTCTGACCAAAATCTTCGTGATTCTTTTGCAGACCCATATGGGTAGCAACATCCAAAATCCCAGCTAAACCGACAGTCGAGTTAAAAATCACCCGGGTAAAATCGACACTGGCATCGTGCAACTTAAACTGCAGCACATTGTTAACCATAGTACCGACATCACGAAAGTTGCCAAAAAAATTACTGACTCCGGTTTCAACTATATCCGGGGTTATTGCCTTGTAACCTTTGGCTAGCGGGTTAAACAATACTGTATCAAAACCTTTATTAAAGCTGTACACCGCACGATTCATTCCCTCTAAGGGGTCTGATCGCTCCTCGGCACTAACATTCGCCGCAAATACCATACACAAACCAACAACATAGCATTCAACTTTTTTCACTTAACTTTCACCTTCGCTCAGCCACTTCCATTTCAGATAAATGTATCTTAGCACATGCAAAATCTACTGAGACAAATTTTTGAAAAAAAAAAAGACTCCCGAAGGAGTCTTTCTTAGCTTTTAAACTGAAAGAATCAGATTAGAAGCTGATGTTGTAACGTAGCTTAACTGCATCTTTCTTAGGAGTAGCTGCAACTTCAGCGTTCTTGTTGTAAGAAATACCAGCAAGAGTTACAGAAGCGTTGCCGCCTAGAGCGTAAGTAGCATCAAATGCAACCATCTTCATAGAAGTATCAGAAGTTTTAGTTGATTCGTGCTGTAGCTTAAGAGTTAGCTTATCGTTAACTGCGTAAGATCCACCAACTGCGTAGCCTTTAGTGTCGTCTCCGCCTTTAGCTTTCTGTACTGAGTAACGTGCACCCAAGTTGAAAGCAGCAACTTTACCAGACATAGAGATGCCGTAGTTTGAATCGCCTTCAGAAGCAGCAACTTCAGCGTGAGTCTGTGCAGTTGTAGCGTTAGTTCCGTCAGTATTTACAAAATCTGTGTACTCTGCAACAGCAGGAGTATCAGCTGATTGGCCAGCACCTACAGTAACGCCCCAGTTGTCTGCATCGTAAGAAACAGCCATACCGAATGAGTTAGAAGAAGTTCCGTCAGAAGTATCTACGTTACCAACACCAACACCAAACTTAAGACCGTTGTAGTCAGCTGATTCGAAAGAGATACCACCAGCAGAGAAACCAGAATCCATGTTTACGAAAGTACCAGAGTACAATCCGTATTCAGTACGGTCTTCTACGCCTTCATTTGGGTTTCCGCCATCACCCATCACAATTTTACCGAAATCGCCAGAAACGTATACGGTAGACTTGTGGATGTTTACAGATCCGTCAGTTGCAGCAGCATCTGTACGAATGAAGTAACCAGCTGTTAGGCCGTTATCCATTGTCTCTTCGCCTTTAACGCCGAAACGGATACGAGTAATATCAGATACAACATCTGTGCTGTCTTCTTTAGTGATGTCATAACGGATTTGACCGAAAAGAGTTGCATCAGCTTGAGCAACCATTGGTGCAGTCAGAGCGCCAGCTACTGCTAGAGCGATAATTGACTTGTTCATGTAATTTTTCCCCTTAAATATTCATTTACTAGTAGTGAATTTTAGTTCTAGTTTTCTTTTAGTACGTTATCCGGCTCGAGTATAGTCGGTAACGCCCTAGAAAAATACTATAGTTTTGGAATAATTTAAACACCTGACAAATGTTTTTATTTGCATAACGGCATTTATATTCAATTTGTTACTACAACATCTTAATTGACTGTATCTTTTACTTATCAATCTAAGTTGTTGTTTTTGGTTTGCGGCATTACATCATAAGCACAATAACAGTGCAACCTTTTAAATAAGTTCCCACTATTATTAATTATTTTCAATTTTTCTCTCAAAGCTCTATTTCACGCCACTTCTGTTGCATTCTTTTTTCCGAGACGCTCTGGGTGGTTTTCAGCTGCTGGGAGAACAGTGAAATACGGTACTCTTCAATTAACCAGCGATACTCTTGCAATTGAGGGTGTATTTCATCGCGCTCCAGGCATTGCTCAACTTTAGTTTGCAACCTGCTTTCCAAGGCATTTATTTGCCCACACAATAGCTTTTGCCTAGGCAGTTCTCGCTGGTACTTATCCAGGCGTATTTCAAGACTTTTCATATATCTGGTATATTGCTCTAATCTGTACCACGACATATGGGATAAGTAGTCTTTGGCAAACAAGTATTCTAACTGCTGCTTTATATCCGATACGATTGTAATAGTCGTCAGTAGTTGTGACCCCGATAGCTGCTTTTGCAGTTGATGGTATTGGCGGTGTAACTGATGCACCGCTTGCGCTATTTTGTGCAGCCACAGCGTATATTGGGTGCCGCTTTGCGCCTTAGTTATCCGCGCCTGAAACTCGCTTTGGTTGCGCGGAAGGTTATCTGTAAGCTCTAAAGTCTCACGCATAGCAAATGAGTGAATTTCATTTTCGAGCTCTTTTTTAGTGAATTTTTTTCCAATGAACAAAGTGCTTTCGGTGATCTTTGCTATATTGCTACGCGCTTTTTTTGTCACTGATACTAGCGCTAAGCTTGCCAGATGGGTGATAGCGCTGATGCTTATGTGCTCTGCATAGCCTTTATTCATGGTTAAAATAAGGTCGACTGTCTGACCTTTTTGTTTTAATGCCGGCCAGGCGATCACTTTTATGCCGCCTTGCTGGGTCTCAATAGTCTCTGCTAAATCGCCAAAGCTCCAGCTAGTTAAGCCTGTTTCACCCCAGGCCTGTGCCCCCTGTTGCTGTAATTGCGTATCCACCAGCGATGAATGCTGGTCATAGAGTGCTTCTATGTCCCGACTTTGACCTATCTCTTTAGCATCGTTATCGATCAGCTTTATATTAAACTTTAAATGTTTATCTAAAACCACCTGATCAAACTCCGCTGGATCAAGCTTAACCCCGGTCTTGCGCAGTAAATGCCGACATAGCTGTTCTATTAAACTGCCATTGCCGAAATTGGCGCTTTCGACAAAGGTACTGACGTAATCGGGGATAGGTACGAAGTGTTTACGACGGGCTTTTGGCAGTGACTTTAACAGTGCAATACAGCGCTCTTTTAGCACCCCGGGCCCCAGCCACTCTAAGCGCTCTCTGGAAAATTGCTTCAACAGCGCCACCGGCAAGTGCAGTGAGACACCATCTTCAGTCTCTGTGGGGTTAAAATGATAGCTTAACTCAAGCTTTACCCCTTTGAATTCCATTTGGTTGGGGTAGTCGCGATCACTGATATGTCCGCTGGAGCGCTGCAATACATCGGATTGTTGAAAAAACAGTGCCTTGGGCTGCTCCTGCTCTATCTGCTTGCGCCATTTCTCGAACCCTGCACCATTAACTAGCGGCTGATCATGCAAGCTGGCAATCTTTTGCGCATAAAAATCGTAGAGTGTATCTTCATCAACCAACAAGTCGCGCCTTCTGGATTTGGCCTCCAGATGCTCAACCTCTGACAGCAATTGCTGGTTGTGACTAAAGAACAGTGCTTTTGTCTGATAATGCCCTTCCACCAGCGCACTGCGAATAAAGATCTCCTGGCTCAATGTCGGATCGATAGCACCGTAATTAACTATGCGCTTTTGCACTATGATTAAACCAAACAGTACCACTTGCTCGTTGGCGGTTACTTGCGCCCTGCTCTTTTGCCACTTAGGCTCCAAATAGCTTTTCTTTACTAAATGCTTAGCCAGCGGCTCTAACCACAGCGGGTCAATTTTAGCCGCTGTGCGTCCATACAGCTTAGATGTTTCGACTAATTCACTGACCATTAGCCATTTGGCCGGCTTTTTATACTGAGTAGAGCCTGGAAAAACCAGAAAACGCCGGTTGCGCGCACCGAGAAACTCTTTGTTTTCCTGTTTAAAGCCAATATGACTTAACAAACCAGACAATAGCGCTACGTGTACAGACTTGTAACTTGCCGGGGTACTCTGCTCTTTATAGCCGAGTGACTTACAGGCCAAATGTAATTGGCGATGTACATCGCGCCACTCGCGCATGCGCATAAAGTTTAAAAAGTTTTTGCTGCAATATTTACGTAACTGACCGGAAGAGAGCGCTTGGCGCTGCTCTTCATAAGAATTCCACAAGTTAACGAAACCGACAAAGTCGGAATCTTCATCCAGATACTCTTTATGGCACTGATCGGCAACTTGCTGCTTATCTAATGGCCGCTCCTTGGGGTCCTGGACACTTAAGGCACTGGCGATAATCAGCACTTCGCTCAGTGAGTTTTGCTGGTTAGCTTCTATAATCATCCGACCGATGCGCGGATCCACTGGCAACTTAGCGAGCTGTCGACCCAGCGGGCTCATACTTTTTTGTCGGTTGACGGCACCTAGCTCTTCTAACAACTTAAAGCCATCGTTGATAAAGCGGCTATCCGGCGGATCTATAAAGGGAAACTTGGCGATATCCCCCAGCTTTAAATTAAGCATCTGCAAAATAACGGCTGCTAAATTAGTACGCCTGATTTCTGCATCGGTAAACTCACTGCGAGCGTTAAAATCTTGCTCAGAATAGAGTCGAATACAAGTACCGGGAGCAATTCGCCCACAGCGGCCCGCGCGCTGATTGGCACTGGCTTGTGAAATCGCCTCTATAGGCAGACGCTGCACTTTAGATCTAAAGCTGTAACGGGAAATTCTGGCAAAGCCAGTATCTATTACATAACCTATGCCCGGTACTGTCACCGAGGTTTCAGCGACGTTAGTGGCCAAGATAATTCGCCGCGCTGATTGCTGATCAATCTGGAATATTTTGTTTTGCTCTGCAACACTCAGTCTTGCATACAGCGGCATGATCAGCGTATTGCGCAGCTGTGCTTTTCTCAAGGTCTCAGCGGCTTCTCTGATTTCGCGCTCACCCGAGAGGAAAATCAATATATCTCTGGGTGCGTTACTCGCCGCCTGTCGTTGTAACTGGGTTATTTCATCGACGGCGCCCAGAATAGCCTGAACTTGAGTCAGCTCTTTATTAGCTGCTGCTTCTGCATCGACACTGCTAGTGCTTTTTCTCTCGCTCAACAGTGGTCGATAAAGCACTTCTACCGGATAGGTGCGCCCTGACACTTGAAGAATAGGCGCATTGTCAAAATGTTCTGAGAATTTTTCTAGATCAATAGTAGCCGATGTAATGATCAGTTTTAAATCGGGTCTTTTGGGTAAGATGCGTTTGATATAACCAAGCAAAAAATCGATGTTTAAGCTGCGCTCGTGTGCCTCATCTAAAATCAGTACCTGGTACTTTTCCAGTAACGGGTCATGCTGAGTTTCTGCCAGCAAAATACCGTCGGTCATTAATTTGATCAGTGTTGCATCACTGACCTGCTCAGTGAAGCGCACTTGATAACCGACTTTTTGCCCCAAGGTTGAATCCAGCTCTTGGGCTATTCGTGTGGCAACCGTACGCGCCGCCAATCTTCTGGGTTGAGTATGACCTATCAGGCCACGGGCTCCGTAACCCAATTGCAGACAAATTTTGGGTAGCTGAGTGGTTTTACCGGAGCCGGTTTCGCCGGCGATAATAATCACCTGATTATTTTTGATCGCCGTCGCTATTTCATCGGCGTGCTCTGCCACAGGCAAGTCAGCCAAGCTGACTTTACCAATAAGCGCTTGCTTGGCTGCAACTTTCTGCTGAGATTCAACTAACTGTTGTTGAATTTGCTGCAGCATTTTATCGGTAGGTTTGTTGCCTTTACAGCGCTGCTGGTATTGACTGATTTTCTGTCGCGCTTTGGAATAAATCTTGGTCTCAGAAAGATCCAGTTGGTTGTGTAAATCAGCAATAGCAGTCAAAATCTAATCTCTAGTGTAAGGGCAAGTTGCAGGTGAATAATAAAGGTAAAGCGTAAATATGTGGCGAGTATAAAATCAGAAGGGACAACAAACCACAAAAACTGTAGCTTTTAGTGGTTTGTGGTTAAAAAGTTAGCTTATTTTATGCCTGCTGCTGATTTACCAGCTCAGCCAGCTTGAAGGTTGCCAGCTCACCGACGGCAATTTTCTGCCATTGCTCGTCGTGGGTTAACGGCTCGGTGGCGATGACTGTCACTTTGTCAGTAATTGAGGTCTCGTTAAAAAAATTAACACTGATATCGCAATCTTTTAAGCGCGCTTCGCCAAAGGGTGCCTGGCGAGTAATCCATGAGAGCTTGGTACTGTTAAAAGCCAGCAGTATTTCTGATTCAGCCAACAGCATATTAAACACCCCAATCGCCCGCAGTTTTTCACAGCACTGATGTATAAACTCACTCAGCAGCTGCTGATCTTTGGGCTTAGTGGAAAACTTGTTACGCAGTTGATCCATTAACCAGCAAAATGCGTATTCACTGTCGGTGCTTCCCACCGGAAAATAGTGCTGTAACGGCCAGTCAAAAAGGCTTTTATTTAATTGCCCATTGTGTGCATAAGTCCAGATATAGCCCCACAGCTCACGGCTAAACGGATGAGTATTTTCTAAATTGACGTCGCCGACATTCGCCTGCCTGATATGACTGATAACTAAAGTGCTTTTAATCGGGTGGTTTTTGACAAACTCTGCTATTGGCGAACTGACACTGGGATCGGGATCGTGAAAACTGCGCAGCCCTTTTCCTTCATAAAAACAAATACCCCAACCGTCTCGGTGCGGACCGGTACCGCCGCCACGTTGCATCAGACCACTAAAACTAAAACAGATATCCGTGGGAACATTGGCGCTCATGCCTAACAACTCGCACATACTAGAATTTTAACTCCAACAAGGTAGTATTTTTATCGACAACTTTTACTTTAGCCTGAGTGAGAGCCTGCTCTGTAGTGATTTTTTGTTGCTCAATTGCCGATACTGCATCTTGTGCAGGTGTTAATGCAGCTGCTACTTCACTGGTCTGTGTAGCTGGACTAAGTAACAGACTATCAGCAGGCACTGGAGTTGATTTTGCTGCAGGTTGTGGTTGTGGCTTTGGTTGCTTAATCGCAGCAGTTTCACTGGCTAATGGCTGCGGCTTAGACTTAGCTTTTTTATTTATTTTTTCAGCTAACGAGGCTATTTTTTTATTTTGCACTGGCTCTTGCTGGGCTTTCTTTGCCTGGGCAGGCAGGGCTTTCTTAGTGGCTTTTTTATTTACTTTCGGTTCGGCCATCAAGGTGATTTTATCGGGCAGATCATCGATGACATCTAACTTGGGCTTATCCAGTAAAATCGTCTCAGCCTGTAAGTTATCGGCGCCGCTCTCACGTCTCTCGCCGATAAACTGAGATTTTGAGTCCATGGTCAGCTCGACACTGACTATATTGGCGACTACTCGCCCACCGGCGGCGATGTGTAGTTGCTGGCAGTACACTTCACCTTCTAAAAGCCCCGAAACACTGATGTTTTTAGCGCGGATGATGCCGTTCACTTTACCGCTCTTACCGATAGATACATTTTCCACCGAAGTAATATTGCCTTCCACACAACCATCGATATGCAATTTACCGGTAAAACTCATTTCGCCAGAAATTTTATTATCTTTGGCAATAATGGTTAATGCTGTACGTTTTGATTCAGAGGGTACAGATTTTTTAAAGAAGCCCATTTGACTGATTCCACTTTGGTAAATATACGATCAAAGTTTGCGATGTTCCATTTCACAAATTCTTCAGGATTAATAGCTTTGGACAAATATAACAGTTCGTAGTGAAGATGCGGACCGGTAGATCTTCCGGTATTGCCACTTTCGGCAATTTTTTGTCCTTTGTGTACATACTCACCTACTTTTACCAGATAGTTATTAAGGTGGCTATAGCTGGTTTGGAAACCAAAGTTATGCACTATTTTTATGTACTTGCCGCTGTATGCACGTCGCTCAGCCGCTTGCACTACTCCATCCGCTGGTGCATACACTGCTGTGCCTTTAGCCGCTTTATAATCTATACCGTTGTGCATAGTACGGGTCTTTTTAATCGGGTGATAGCGCATACCATAACCGTCATTAACCCTGATGGCCTTTATCGGTAGTCCATTGGGAATACTGTTGAGCAAAAACAACCGCTGTTTGGTCAGTATAGACAACCTCTCAAACCTGTCTTCGGTATAGTTCTTGGGCAGTTGTAAATTTAACATTTTTTCCAGATCATCTAAGCTTTTGTCTAAGGCCGTTAAGTTACCATCGAGTGAGGCATTTATCCTTTCGATCTTGATGTTTTCAGCTTGTAACCTGTCGCGCTCTTCACGGGTTTGAGTCAGTGAACTCTTCAACCCGGCTATGCTACCAGTGTCAACTTTTAGCTTATCTCGCTCATTGGTGATAGCCGACAATGTCTCGCTTAAAATGTCGATTCTACTGTTTTCTAATGCCAGTTTATCTCTTTGCTGAACCACTTTATCAAACACATCGCTGAGCTGACTCAGCTCTTTTCTGTATCTTTGTTGGGTCCCTAACAAGGTAGTGTACTGACCATTCAAATATTGATGATCTTGTTCTAATTCAATCAGATTTGAATTAGTTTGCACTAACAGCCAATTACTGACCACTATATAGCCTATGCTTGCGGTTAACATCGCCAAAGCAACATAGCGCGCTATCTTACTCATGGCGAATTGCTTTGACCCTGTACCTGTTGTCAGAGTGATAACCATATTTGTTTTCAAAAAACTATCCTAAAAATTTCTGCTACAGCTAATTTATTAGCCATCAAACGCTTTTTACTTAAATTCAACTGCTGCGCAACCCGCAAGTTTTTACGCAACAACACTATCTTTCATTATAATCAATCACTAAGCAGCGCACTGCTCAATGCTCTAAACAAAACCTCGCACATTTTAATTTAGTCGCGCTACAAACTCATCTTTTTTTCACTAAAAACGACTGTTTTTTAAAACATAACTAATTCAGAAACCTTAGCACAGCCCCCTGAATTCACGACACGACATACATAACTAGTAGAAATCAAACAAATATTCAATCCATATGAATCTTGATACAGAGCTATTTCGCGCAGTTGCTGAGTGTTTCTGATACACCTTTTTGAGCAAATGCAGCTGCCTAACAAATTTCCACTGCCGAGCCGAAACCGCACAGCGATTTTGTCAGACATTGCATAGCCGTTTCTATCCCCCTTCCTACTTCCTACTCCCTACTCCCTACTCCTACTTCCTACTTCCTACTTCCTACTTCCTACTTCCTACTTCCTACTTCCTACTAGTCATTCATTCATACCAATTTATAACAGGGCACGTATTT
>ASZI01000157.1 GCA_000416315.1 Osedax symbiont Rs2
AACTTTCAACTTTCAACTTTTACTATAGCTGCTGGTTAATAAAGCCCAACATTTCATCGGCTGTAGAAATAACCTTAGAGTTGATTTCATAGGCTCTTTGGGTAGTGATCATATTAACCAACTCTTCTACTGAGTTAACGTTGGACGCTTCGAGCATTTTCTGATTTACCTGCCCCAAGCCAGCCTCACCCGGATTGGCTACAATAGGCGCACCACTGGCCGCTGTTTCAGTAAATAAGTTTTGTCCGGTTGCCAACAATCCGGCCGGATTGACAAAGTTGGCCAATGTCATTTGCCCAATGTTTTGCGGCGTGGTATTGCCAGAGACAATCGCCGTAACTATACCGTCAACACCTATATTAAACTCTACGGTTTCAGCAGGCAGCGTAATAGCTGGCTCAACTAAATAACCTTCAGCGGTGGTTAACTCATTATTACCACTGACATGAAATTGACCGTTGCGGGTGTAGCCTATTTCGCCATCCGGTAAAGTGACCTGAAAAAACCCCTGGCCACTAATCGCCACATCAAAGGGGTTGTCAGTTATTTGTACTTCACCGCCGACAAATTGCTTTTGTGTGCCAACTACCCGAACACCATTACCTAGCTGCAATCCAGAGGGTAACTGGGTTCCCTCGGTTGAATCTGCCCCCGGTGCTCGCTGTATCTGATAGAGCAAATCTTCAAAAATCGCCCGGTCTTTTTTAAAGCCGACGGTTGATACGTTAGCCAGGTTGTTAGAAATAACCTTAAGCTGAGTATCTTGTGCCGAAAGACCTGTTTTTGCGACGTATAACGCACCGTTCATATTATTCTCCTAATTCGATCTGCTCTGTATCTATACTGTTGACTAATGATCACACAGAGCTATTTAATGTTAAGCCTGTAAAATTTTTGCAGCAGCTGTGGAATTTTCTTCAAGGGTTTTCATCATTTTGATGTTCATCTCAAACTGCCGCGATAATCCGATGATACTGGTTAATTCATGTACTGCGTTTACGTTACTACTTTCAATAAAACCACTTTGCATTCTGGCCAAGGGATCTAAAGGCAACACTTGGTTATCGTCAACTTTCATCAAGCCATCGATGCCTTTATAGGAGTTAGTAGGATCCAGGCTGACCATTTTTAACTGATCGACAACCACTAAGCTGGCGGAGTCCTCCCCCTGAGGTAAAATACTGATACTGCCATCGCTGTTAATATGTATCTGATCAAACGGCGGCAAAAGAATCTCGTCACCACCGGCCCCTTTAACCGGCAAACCACTGCCGGTTATTAAGCGGCCATCAGCGGTTACTTGCAGCTCAGCAGCTCGGGTATATGATTCTGTACCGTCTTTCGCCTGCACCGCCAGCCATGTATCACCTTGCATTGCCACATCTAAATTTCGGCCTGTAGCAAGCAAAGTACCAGAGGTTCTATCAGTTGCAGGGCGTTCAGAAAGCGAGTAAACACGCGAGGGCATACCATCACCAAACACTTGCATAGCACGCGCCTGCTCAAGATCTGCTTTAAAACCGGTAGATGAGATGTTTGCCAGATTGTTGGCATGTGCCTGTTGCGACAGCATAGTCTGCTTCGCACCGCTCATCGCTAAAAATATACCTTTATCCATGTTGCCGCCTTTATTGCCGCTCATTCATATAGGTAGATACAAGCAATTAGTATGCCACTCATTGGATCAGCAGCGTATTTTCTGCAGACAAAAAAAATCTCCGCTATTTTACAATAGCGAAGATGATTTTTTAAACATCGCTATACTTAGATCTGCAAGATATTCTGCGTCACAGTATTTAACGTCTCCAGAGTTTTAGAGCTGGCCTGGAAGTTACGCTGCGCTTCGATCAAGGCCACTAACTCTGCGGACAAATCAACGTTTGACCCCTCCAGAGCAGAAGATCTTAAACTACCGTTCAAGCCTGACCCAGGCGGGTTAAGAACAGGCTCTCCTGAGTCATTTGTAGAGCGCCATTCGGTATTACCATTTGGCTGCAACCCCGCCTGATTCTCAAAGGTAGCGACTGTCACTATGCCCAAGGTTGTAGATTGGTTATTACTAAAAGTAGCGACCATTTCACCAGTACCAGTGAAACTCACCCCGGTCAGATCACCTTTACCATAACCATCCTGGCTCCGGCTCTTTTCAATTTGCTCATCGGCAAACTGAGTAGTACCGGTTATATCAAGGACAATATTGGTAGATGGATCTGCAGGATCAGTGTTTTTGAGAGTGATCTTTGGCACTGCAGCCCCAACGCCAGTAGGCACAGCCGTACCATTAACCTCGCTTATAATACCGTTGGATGGGTTAAATTTAATAACGATCGGGCCAATTTCTGTAGGTAGGGTAGGATTACCATTAGGATCTGCAATTTTGCCCATATCTAACGCTTCAGGGCGTTGCCCTAATGGGTTAAGATAGCCGTACATCCGATACACACCCTGGAATGAATTATCACCCTGGATTACTGCATCCGGGGTCGTAGGCGTAGTAGCAGGGTTGAAGAAAGCACCAGCAAGCTCTTCGATTAATGCAGATGTATCATTCACATCGCCTGAATCAGCTTTATAAGTGATTTTAAGTTGCCCATTAGGGGCGTTGACTGCCGAATCAAATGTAATAGATTCAATGTTGGGGTTAGCATCTCGTATTTCAGTTTCTTTGGCAATAATAGCATCGGCAACATCCTGAGAGGATAAAGTTACCGCGGTACCATCTAAGTTAAAAGCAACCCCTGCAATTTTGAACTGCACTGCTCCTGCATAAGCGTTAGTTGTCATGTCAAAGAAGTGCTGTTCGTTACTATCAGCATAACTAATGACTTCATTAGTTAACACTGCACCAGCAACACCATCAGCAACCACAAGACTACCAACTTCGCTCGCCTCTGCTTTAAAAACAACTTTCAATGTATCGGGCGTAGCTGCTGCATCATACTGAACCCCAAATATACGAGGATCCGCTTGCTGCAAAGTAATCAATGAAGCGGCGTTTATTCCCCCAGCCGTAAAATCAACCGATATATCTAACGGCACTCCCGATACGGTGAAAAAGTCATCAGTAGTAACGTCAATATCAAAGGTGTGCTCTTCTTTTCTAGGCTGCTGCTCAACCATATCATAACGAATAGTGTGCTCGTTGCCTAAGCTATCAAATGTACCTACAGTGGTACTAAAAGTAAGCGAGGCTGACTCTTCTCTTGAATAGGGAACAATCAATGCTTCGGCATCAAGCGCTTCATTGATATTAAAAGACACCGCCATGTTTTCAGTGGCTTTTGGTGGGCTCTCTTTTTCACTGACTTGCAAGTCACCTATTGGCAGGCGATTACCTGTGTCATCCACCCCGTAACCTTGCAGGTTGGAACCATTTTTGGAGATAATGAAGCCGTCTTTATCCAACTCAAAGGCACCGTTACGTGTGTAAGTCACGCCACCGCGACCATCATCCAGCTGAAAGAAACCACTGCCATTGATCGATAAATCTAGGTTGTTGTTAGTGTGCTGCACATTACCGCCACTAAAATCTTGAGCTATGTCGGATACCAGCACACCCGATCCGGCTACATTACTGGCACCAGAGCCGATAGCGGCAGTATTGTATATGTCAGAAAATTCAGTACGCGATGACTTAAAGCCTGTAGTACTTGCGTTTGCGATATTGTTTCCGGTTACGTCCAGCGCTGTTGTCGCCGCTCTGATTCCAGATATCGCCGTATTAAATCCAGCCATTTTATATTCTCCTACACGCCTATTTGCTTCACTGATGACATCAAAATATCGCCACCATTAGTATTTACTCGCATCCCTACACCGTTTTGCCCCAAAGTCACACTGTTGACTTTATTAGGCAGATAGGAAACTATTTCGGTATATTCCCCATCGGTTTTTTGGGCTTCGACTTTAATTTTGTATTCATTGGCTGCTGCATCACTGCCGCCATGCCAGCTGAACTTTTGCTCACCAAATGACTGCTTACCAAGCTCTATCTGATCAACCTTGGCACCATTCATATCGTAGACAGTCACTCGAACATTGTCAGTTTCACCCGGCAGATCGTAGATACCTTCTACCTTACCCTCGCTGTTAGCAGTGGCTTTGTCGGTATCAAATAATACTGTCTGGCCGACCATCGAAGATGCTTGCAGTGCCGACTGGCTAGTAATCATCGACTGACTCATAGACTGAATTGAGTTGGTCAGATTATTCATGCTCTCTGCCTGATTCATCTGTCCAATCTGCGCCATCATCGCTTCGGTATCGGCCGGACTTGTCGGATCCTGGTTTTTTAGCTGAGCAATCATCAGCTGCATAAACATGTCACTGTCTTGCTGCGACTTACTCTTTGTTGTACCGCTCGCATCAGAGGCCTGATTAGCCTTATTTATCTGATCGAAAATATTACTGCTATTACCATCAATTGTGCTCATAACTCACCTACTATTGACCTAGCGATATAACTCGCTGCATCATTTTCTTTGCTGAATCCATCACGTCTGCATTAATCTGAAATGCTCTTGAAGCCGAGATCATGTCTGCCATCTCCTCAACCACGTTAACGTTCGGATAATATATGTAGCCATTTTCATCTGCCAAAGGATGACTTGGCAGATACTCTGGTTGCAACGGCGCATTGCTTTCGACGATGCCCATTACTTTAACGCCCTGGCCTGGTAACAAACCTAGCTCTTGCGCTTTTAACTGATGCTCGCTTGGCTCTTGCAGAGCAAATACCGGCTTGCGAGCTCGGGATGTCTCATCGACGCTCGAGCTTATGCTCTGGGCGTTAGCCATGTTACTGGCGGTAGTGTTCAAGCGAATACTCTGTGCGCTCATCGCTGAACCAGAAATGCTGAATATATTAGCCAATGACATTATGATGATCCTTTAATAGCATGTTTTAAGCCTTTAAATTTCCGGTTAAGAAATTCAAAGGATGCCTGATAAGATAATGAGTTCTGACCAAACTCAGCCATCTCTTCCTGTACGTCTACTGTATTACCATCAACAGCTGGCTGGGTGGGAACCCGATACATTAAATCAGCGGCAAAGTCTGGGTGAATAACGGTACTGACATGCTTGGTATTGGTAGTACTTGCCCGCATGACATTTTTTGACTCACCATTTAATATCGCTTTAAAATCCAGATCACGTGACTGGTAATTAGGAGTATCGGCATTGGCAATATTGTTAGCCAACACTTCTGCACGATCAGCACGCACTTGTATTGCCTGCTGGTGTATCCCTAAAGCTTTATCAAATGTTATCGCCATTACCCACCTCTTTTATAATTGCTATAAATATAGCAATCTTTGTGCCAGCTTTTGAAGAGCATAAGACTTTGATTTTACTATGTTATTTTATTGCCGCTTTCACATATATGCTATTCGGCAAGCAAGTGCCGCTTTTGCCTGCCACCTATTGCCACTTTTTTGCGACATATCCAGCGGCACTAAATCCATTTTTGTACAGTTTTCTGCAGGCAAAAAAAAGCCCCCTCTTAGATAACTACTTTGTAGTATTAAGAAAGGGCTTTAGTGTTACAGCCTGTACTGAGTTGTCCGATCAAAAATTATTTGGCTTTATACAATATTCCCGGGTGGCAGTGGATCATCTCAAATTTTTCAGCCAGACCCGGCAGAGACTCAGAGGCGCCTAAAACCAAATAGCCTCCAGGCTTTAACTGTCCATGTAACTTCTCAAGAATACTGCGCTTGAGATCAGAGGAGAAATAAATCAATACGTTACGACAAAAAATCACGTCACAGCGACCGATCATCGCATAACTGTCTAACAAGTTTATTCCCTTAAAGGAAATAGGCGCTCGTATATCCTGATTCACTTTCCAGGTATCGTCACTAACTTGACTAAAGAATTTTTCCTGGCGTTGCTTGCTTAGACCACGGCCTAAAGCAAACAGCTCGTACTCGCCTTTTTTTGCCGCCTCTAGCGCCGTTGAAGATATATCGGTGGCCACAATTTCCATTTTAGCGCCACGTAAGCCGGGACTCTTTTCGATAAATTCAGTTGCTGCTATAGAAATAGAATAGGGCTCTTGACCTGTGGCACACGCTGCGGACCAAACCTTCATTCTCGAGGTAGAGTTTTTCAAGAACGCTGGAAACAGAACCTTGCTGAGCACTTCATAGGGGTGAGCATCACGAAACCACAAGGTTTCATTGGTGGTCATTGCATCCACTACTCTGTCAGTCAACCTCTTGCCACTAGGCACCGTCATTGCAGCGACCAGCTGTTCTAACTGGGAGTATTGCTGCTCCCCCATCAGTTTAGCGAGACGGCTTTGCACTAAGTATTGCTTGTTTTCAGCCAACACTATACCGCAACTATTTTGCAGGTAAGTGCTGAACTGTTTAAAGCCTTGAGGGCTTATAGTAAATGAACTCATAAAATGAATTGCCTCTACAGGACTTTATTTACTTTCAACAGCATTGATTCTGTCAATAACAGCACTTGCTAAGTCGTTAGGATTAAACTTGGCCAAGAAACCATTTGCTCCTACTTTTTTAACCATAGAGACGTTGAAGCCACCACTGAGTGATGTGTGCAAAACAATGTGCATATGATCCATGCGCTCATCTTCTCTGATCATGGCCGTCAATGTGTAACCATCGACCTCTGGCATCTCAATATCTGAGATCATCATCAGGAAGTGTTCGTTTATATCGATGCCGCTGGCAGCTAAGCCGTCTAACAACTTCCAGGCTTCCATACCGTTGTTGCACGAAGTAACTTTAACCCCTAAGTTTTCCAAACTACGCTGCATCTGATTACGCGCAACACTAGAGTCATCAACAATCAATACATGATAGGCCTCAGCCTTTTTACGCACATCATTGGTCGCCAGCTCTGCACTCACTTCTGTCGACATCGGATAGAGATCGGCCAGAATTTGCTCAACGTCTAAGATTTCAATTAAGGCGTCTTCGTATTCAAAGATTGCAGTCAAATAGTTCTCGACACCGATTTCAGCCGGTGGCGCTGCTATCTGATCCCAGTTTGTATTGATGATCCGATCGACTTTGCGAACCAAAAATGCAAGTGTTCGCTTGTTATACTCTGCGACAATTAAAAAAGCATCACCGGGCTCTTCTCGGCTAAGTGCGGATCTACCTATAGCCTCAGACAGATCCAATACCGGAATAGTTTCTCCGCGTATGTGAGCCATCCCTTTAATAGCCGAGGTCAACCTAGGTATTTCAGTGAGCTTAGGACACTGCAATACTTCTCTGACTTTAAAGACGTTTATTCCATATTGTTGTTCGGTTTCTAAGTTAAACAACAATAACTCTAATCTATTTTGGCCCACTAACTGAGTCCGTAGGTTTACACTATCTAGAATACCTGACATGATTTATATCAAACCCCAACTTTATCCGAAATCAGTGATTCACATTTAGCCTGCTGATTTTTCAGGACATAAACGTGACCTTTATAAAACACACATATTACATCGGCTACTTATTATTATTTGTTAATGTATTTAATAATTCTGTAGCTGCAGCGACATCTTTACACAGTGAAATTAAGAACCAGATACTGCAAGACATCTTTAAAATTCATCCAACTGCATCTATCAATATAGCGTTTAATCTGCCAAAAACGCAGAAAAAATATACTTATTGTAAAAATTTCTCTTTGCCTGCTGTCAAAAAAATCCCCCCTGGCGGAAGAATATCCATAAGATTAACATGTAAGCAGCCAAATTGGTCTACTTATCTCAGCATAAAATCATCAATTTCCTATCCTGTTGCCACCGCAATTATGCATATAAACAAGGGACAAAAGATCAGTTCCAGTAACATAACTTTTACACTGCGCGACATTAGTAAAATTAACCGTGGTTACTTTACAGATCCAAGCCACTTACTTGGCAAACAGTCTAAACGACTGATCAAAAGCTCAACCATAATAAGCCCTTATATGCTGGACGAACCGGTACTAATACGTAAAGGTGACTCAGTAATAATCCAAGCGGGCAGCAGCGGGCTCAACATTTCAACGTTGGGTACCGCACTGCAAAACGGCAAACAGGGACGGCAAATACGGGTCAAAAATGATCGTTCAGGAAAAATAATCAAAGCATACGTATTAGCCGTAGGCAAAGTCACTATTATCCCCCAGTAATCTATTGATTACTGGTAATTTCCATGAGACCATGCCAATCTAGATGGCAATAAACAGGTAGTTATCTTAATCAAATACTTAGGTAAAAGTGTTAAAAGCAAAAGTTAGTAAAAATAATTCAGTTATTTACTAAAGGTTTTGCTTACACCGCCGTTAAGATAATTAGAATTTTATTGAGGATAGAAAAATGGTTATTGATCTTACGAGCACATCATCGCAATCGATGACTCGTGGCAAGGTCAGCACCCAACGCACTGAGGGGGCTGAAACAACTGCTGCTCCTGTAAAGGCAGCTGGGTCTAAAGACACTTTCGAGTTGAGTAAAACTGCACAGGCATTAAAAAATGCCGACGCAACAATTGCTAACAGCCCAGATGTTGATGCGCAGCGCGTTGCCGACATTAAAGCTGCGATTGCCGATGGCAGCTACTCAATTGACTATACAAGTGTCGCCGACAGCTTATTAAATTTCGAGTCCCAACTTAATAACTTATGAGCAATCAATCCCATCTAAAATTCGATGCCTTAACAACAACAGGCATCGAAATCCTTGAAAAGCTACAAACCTCCCTACAAAGTGAACTCGCAGCTCTCTCCGAGAGAAATCTTGATCTAATCAAGCAGTTTGCAGTTGAAAAAAGCCAGATACTGGTTGATTTTTCCAACAATACCCAGCAGCGCTCACAATTATTAGAATCACTCAAATTCAGCAGTAATGAAAAAGATATTCAATTATTTTTTTCATCCTGTGCAGATCCCTCAACTAAAAAAACTTGCATCGATAACTGGCATACATTAGCGCAGAATCTAAAAGTCGTCATTGATTCGAACAACGTTAATGAGCAAGTACTTAAAAGAAATCAGTACAATATTGATACTATTCTCTCCATTTTGCAGGGCAAGCAAGCCAATAATGTCCTCTATGACGCAAAAGGAGACAAGGGTGATTACAGCGGCCAGTCACGCATCGGTAAAGCTTAAGCCCGGGCGAAAAAATTTTCACATTTCCCGTTTTAAACAATCCTTTAGCCTTTTTAATCTTTTATAACTAGGTATAATAGCCGCTCTCTCGATGGCTGAGCTGTTGTAATCGGTTGTGCATAGTTTTTCACTGGAAGACAAATACTTGTATGGGGATGTAGCTCAGCTGGATAGAGCAGCCCCCTCCTAAGGGGCAGGCCGGAGGTTCGAATCCTCTCATCCTCACCATACAAAACTATTGCTTTTCAAACTAATTTATTTGCACTACCCGCCAGGCTCTTCATATGGATTCGCTGTATTATTAAATTCTAAGGGGAACTGAATAATTTACCAATAGCATTGTTGAGTAAGCTGCTTCGCCGAGCACCACCCTAATGCGTATGATAGCTGAGAATGTACTGACTAAACTTATCATATTCGAGAGCGCCCGAAATTATTCGCTGATTAAAATATCTTAAATAATTACTGCAGATTAGATAATTTTAGCATTTAAAATCAGAAAGCGATTCAGCCTCAGGTGCTTTGTCTGCATAAAAAAACAGCAACATCATCTACGAGCTACTGAAGCAAGTTGAGCACTTGTTGAGGGCTGCTATTAGCTTGAGAAAGCATAGCTTGGGCCGCTTGTTTAAGCACCTGGTTTCTAGATAGAGCGCTCGCTTCTTTAGCCATATCAGCATCTACGATTGAAGACCTTGCAGCTGACACCTGCTGATTGAAAACTCTCAAGTTATTGATGCTATGTTCTAATCTATTTTGATAAGCGCCTAGTGTCCCTTGATGTCTAGAAACCATCTGTATTGAATCATCTATATTAGCTAATGCAACTTCAGTATCGGTCACTTTTATACTGGAACCACTGATAGCTTCACTATCGACAAAAATACGATCCATAACGATTCTATTTTCAGTGGCGCCACCCAATTGAAAAGCGATAGTTGTGTCGCCTCCCTCAATTCTTGCACTAAGCCCTGTAAGTTTAAGATCATTCGAAGTGCCAGTAATTGGCAAATTACTTATAACATCAAGTGCAGATTTAGCAGCGTTTCCAGCATAATCACTGCCATGAACGGAGCCGGTATCTTGGTCGGTTAGGTTCATATTTGCTAAAATAAAGGCATCAACAGTTGCCGAGGTTGTAACATCTGTATAAAAATCGGAGTGAATAGATCCAGTCAGACTGGTTATCGAAAGTTCGAAGTTCCCTATAGCCGTCAATGTCCCCAACGCAGTCTTAGCCTCCAAGTCAGCCATTAAAGCTTTTATACCGTCTGCATTGCCATTATCTTTTATTTGTTGATCAAGCATTTTTACAGCTACATAGCCGACAGAATA
>ASZI01000158.1 GCA_000416315.1 Osedax symbiont Rs2
CAACAGGGCATTCAAATCGATCAGAGTCGCGCTCAGCAGCTGATCAACGCCGCCGAAAAGCTCGGAGCACTTACAGCCAACCCACAGCCGATCGACACTTTAGAAGTACTGCGCTGGCCGGGGGTAATGGTGGATGCCACACTGGACATGGATGCCGTTAAAAAGCTGGCACTGGAGTTATTTGCCAATGCCATCGAAGATCTCAATGCCGGACGCCAACGCGAGGGCATTGAACTGGCGGCACTGATCACCCAGCGCCTAGATGCCATCAGCACAGTGGTAGCCGATGTGCGCGAAAAAATGCCGCTAATCCTTCAGGGCCAACGCGAGTTATTACTAACCCGGGTAGCCGACCTGCAACTGGAAATAGATCCGGTGCGTATCGAGCAAGAAATCGCCCTACTGGCGCAAAAAGCCGACGTCGCCGAAGAGATGGACCGCCTGGATACCCACGTTCAAGAAGTGCGGCGCATTTTGAAACAAAAAGGCGCCATCGGCCGACGCTTAGACTTTTTAATGCAAGAGCTAAACCGTGAGGCCAACACTCTGTCTTCGAAAGCGATAGTGGTTGAAACCACTAACAGCGCGGTTGAGTTGAAAGTATTGATTGAGCAGATGCGCGAGCAGATCCAAAATATAGAGTAATGTTCTAGCATTTGGTGATCGGTTTATATTTTTCTAAAACCTCTGATATAGAGGCTTTTTCTGGCGTGTTCTCATCTGTTAAGACAAGTTGTATATTTGTGGTGGGAATACAGCGGGGAATTTTCAACTATTATAGGTAGAGTTTTATTGGATTATGTTCCCTTAATCCCATCCAAACACATGAAACCGACATAGTCGAAATAACACTTAAAACCCCTCGATCTTAAACATAAATCTCTTTGATATCCATGTCATGGCTACATTCCATACTGCCTGTACATAATAAAATCATTAACCATAGTGACCTCAAATAACTGTGCCGACAAGCTGTTCACTCACTGCTGTAGTGTTGTTGAATGAATTCCATGAAGGTTTTGCTGGCGTTGGATAGGTAGTGGTTTTTCTTCCAAGCCAGTCCGAGTTTTAACACTATCGGCGGCGAAAATGGCAAGGTAATTAGAGCGGGGTCACCCTTCATGATACCACTTAAACAGTTAGTGATACCTAGATTATTCTTCACTAGCGATTTTTGCAATTCAATAAGATTGGTTTCCATCTTGATGTCCAATAGCAAATTATGCCGTTGCGAATACTGACTAATCGCCTCACGTAAGAAATACCCTTCCCGAAATAATATTAGCGGTTGCTGGCAAAAAGTAGCTAGTGTCATTGAATGACAACCAGCCAGTTCATGGCTTGCAGGCATGCCGACCATCATCGGCTCTTCGATGAAATCGACATAGCGAAGCTGCGTGGATTGTTGCTCGGCGCGAATCAATGCGATATCCACATCGCCATTGAGCAACATGGTTTCCAGTGCCGCGGTGCCCTGCTCATACAATTGCACGTTGATATTTGGGTATTGCTGCTTAAAGGCGACTAATACCTGTGGAAAATAATAGGAGCCCATCATTGCCGATACGCCAAAGCGTACCAAGCCGCTATTTAGGTCTTTTAGCTCTTGCATCTGCAGCGCGACTTGCTCTGCGTTGGCCAACAACTGTACTGCTGACTGGTAGAGCACCTTGCCCTCTGCAGTTAACAAATCGTACTTATCACTGCGATTGATTAAATTCAATCCCAATTGCTGCTCGAGCTTTTTAATCGCTATGCTCAGGCCCGGCTGGGCAATGCCTATTTTCCTGGCTGCCCGAGTAAAGTTACCGGTATCCGCCAATTGTATAAAGTAGCTTAATTGCTGTAAGTTCATATGATTTGCTTATCAAAAGTATAACTTCAATATATTATATTTATCACATTTTAAGGCGTAAAGTAATCCCAACGATTAATAAATTTTGGAGCTACCATGAGCAAACGGACCCCCTTCAACTGGCAAGACCCGATGCTACTCGACAGCCAATTATCCGAAGACGAGCGGATGATTCGCGACACTGCTCATGCTTACTGCCAAGACAAACTGCTACCTAGAATACTATCAGCCAACCGCAATGAGAGATTCGATCGCGAGATCATGACCGAACTGGGGGAGCTAGGTCTGCTCGGTGCGACCCTCCCGGAAGAATACGGTGGCAGTGAGGTTAATTATGTTAGCTACGGTCTCATCGCCCGTGAAGTCGAACGCGTAGATAGCGGCTATCGCAGCGCCATGAGTGTACAAGCATCATTAGTTATTCATCCCATTTACACTTATGGCAGTGAGGCGCAACGTCAAAAATATTTACCTAAGCTAACCACTGGCGAATGGGTCGGTTGCTTTGGTTTGACGGAGCCAGATTCTGGCAGCGATCCGGGGTCTATGATCACCCGTGCCACTAAGGTCGAGGGGGGGTATCTTTTAAATGGCGCCAAGATGTGGATTACTAATTCGCCTATTGCCGATGTCTTTGTGATATGGGCGAAACTGGAGGGGGTCATCCGTGGCTTTGTGCTTGAGAAAGGCATGGAAGGACTGTCAGCACCTAAGATTGAAGGTAAATTTGCGCTACGGGCATCAGTTACCGGTGAAATTGTAATGGATAATGTCTTTGTCCCCGATGCTAATATGTTTCCCGAAATAAAAGGTCTCGCAGGCCCCTTTGGGTGTTTGAATAAAGCCCGCTATGGCATTGCCTGGGGCAGCCTCGGCGCGGCGCAGTTCTGTTTTGAAGCCGCCCGCACTTACACTTTGGATCGCAAGCAGTTTAATCGTCCACTGGCAGCCAATCAATTGATTCAAAAGAAGCTGGCCGATATGCAAACTGAGATTAGCCTCGGTCTACAGAGCTGCTTACAGATGGGTCGTTTGATGGATAACGACCAATGCCCAGTTGAACTTATTTCGCTGCTAAAACGTAACAACTGTGGCAAATCTTTAGACATTGCTAGGGTCTCACGAGATATGCACGGTGGCAATGGCATCAGCGATGAGTTTGGGGTGATACGCCATGTGATGAACCTTGAGGCGGTGAATACTTATGAAGGCACGCATGATGTACACGCGTTAATTTTGGGTCGTGCGATCACTGGCATTCAGGCGTTCTGCTAATGGCCGGAGCTTTAGCAGGGATTAAGGTAGTCGATTTGAGCCGCATTTTAGCCGGGCCCTGGGCCTCGCAGATGCTGGCTGATTTGGGCGCTCAAGTAATCAAGGTTGAGCGTCCAGACAGAGGTGACGATACCCGCTATTGGGGGCCTCCATTTATCAGGGAAGCCAGTAATGATCAACCACCACAGGCGGCATATTTTCACTGTGCCAATCGCAATAAGCAATCAATCGCTATCGACATTACCCATGTCGATGGTCAACAAATCATTCGCGATCTGATTACAGATGCCGATGTGCTAATTGAGAACTATAAAGTGGGAGGCTTAGCCAAATATGGTCTGGATTATACGAGGCTAAGTCGTATAAACCCTAAGCTGGTTTACTGTTCTATCACCGGTTTTGGTCAAACCGGACCCTGTGCCGAGAAAGCCGGCTACGATGCAATGATCCAAGGTGAAGGTGGCCTAATGAGCATCACTGGGACGCCAGAGGGAGAGCCAGTGAAGGTCGGAGTGGCGCTAGTCGATATCATGACCGGGCTCTATGCCTGTAATGCGACACTGGCTGCACTGATGGCACGTCATCAGAGTCAAAAAGGACAGTATATTGATATTTCCTTGCTTGATGTACAGATGGCGACGCTGGCTAATCAGGGCATGAATTATCTGGCCAGCGGTAAAAACCCCACCAGACTCGGCAACAGCCACCCGAATATTGTGCCCTATCAAACATTCGCCAGTAGTGATGGCAGTATCATCTTGGCGGTGGGAAATGATAGTCAGTTCGCCAAATTTTGTCAGATCATCGACTATCCAGGGCTGGCCGAAAGCCCCCTCTTTGACACCAATGCGCAGCGAGTAGCTCACCGCAGCGAGCTAGTTCCACTGATCGCCGCTGTATTGGTAACCCAGCCAAGCCATTTTTGGATTGAGGCTCTAGAAAAAGTATCTGTGCCCTGTGGCCCTGTCAATACTTTAGAGCAAGTCTTTGATCACCCGCAAATTAAGCATCGTAAGATGGTCCGCCAAGTACCCGACAGGGATAATGATATGCTTCATACTATTGCATCACCAATAAATTTATCCGCGACTCCTGTTGAATATCACAGCGCGCCACCAGCACTGGGCCAGCATACTCAACAAATCCTTATGGGTGACATGAAGATGAGTTCGTCAACTTTCAATAAATTACTCAGCCAAGGCATTATTGGTTAAGGTATCCAATTTCAGTAAAATACTGCAGGCTGAGTTTGAGCTGTTCAACCATTGTTTACATCAACGATAATTAATAGCTGTTAAGTATGGCCAGTAAACTACCCAGATAGTTTTAAAACGTCTTCTTTGTAAGTTTCTGTGACCATGATATTCCTCAGTTACGCCACAGCACCTCAGACATCAACATAGTGCAAATCCAGTCGTGAAAAGCCAAAGCGCTAGGTATTGGGGGGCACGAAAATCGCCTTTCACCCCTCTTGCAGTTTACGCATGCATAATAGTGAAAGCACTGCATCGAGACTTGACTGCCGCGCTGCCCTCTATCTATGAGAATGGAGGCGGTGTCATCTACGATGCCTCTATTTGCGAGGGTGAAGTACTCTTAATGCCTGAGCACACAGTACACGCACCTCAACGACTTCTCAGTACAGCCGTCGAATCGACGCCTACGGCCGGCATAAAAAAGGTATTTAGATGGTACTGTTTTGAATGTGCCAGCAAAACACAGCCCACTGAATTGGCATTGACTGACCCCAGAGAAAGGTAAGCCCTACCGAATGGGGTATTTATAACACACTGGCAACTAAAAGCCGGTAATGAACTGGTAAGACAGCCTACTACCTAAACGGCAATCTAATTTTTGCGCCCCCCTCCCCATAATGCCTGTCTAAGTTGTCTGCATCGATGTAAAGCCTGAGAACATTTTGCTAGCTCCCCATTAGACTCTGCTACAGAGGCTTTAAAATTCAAGTAAGCCAATTTTTAATCGATGACCCAGCCAATTGAAACTCTTTCCTGGCTATCCAAAGTCCTGTTACCGGCAACACAGCCATCAGTATGTGGACTATCTCAGCGGCCAGGTTCGGTGCTGATAACTGTCCAAAAAATGGAATTCCTATCCAAAAGGGTGCGTAGTAACCCGCCATCAATACTAGACACAGATACCAGCTAAAGGGTGTCCTGTTCTGCGCAGCGCCAAAGATTACCGCCAGTATTACCAGCATGGCCACAATATCGCCGCTGATTTCCCTTAATGCGTGATACCAGGCGTGGCTAGCGCCGGCCCCAAATTCTGCAATTAGCGTATAGAGGGGGTCACCAATGTGACTCGCTGTGATCGCCAGGCTAATTAAGCCCAGCGCAAAGCCACTTACAATCAGTAGCCTGCATAAGTTCAATCTGTTCATCACACCTCCTATTTGGTATCGAGAATGTAAATTGGTGGGTCGGGAAGATAACCTTCGGCATCGCCAATAAGGTAATAGTGGCCATTACTGAAGGTAATCCCGGCGCTTTCCTGAAGCCCGCTCACGCCACTAATACCCGTTACTAAACCGCTGGGTTCAATAGTCAGCAGTGCACTGAAAGCTTCACTGACGGCCTTTAACTCGCCCTGCTTAAAATGTAACCCGGCGATATAAAACTCAG
>ASZI01000159.1 GCA_000416315.1 Osedax symbiont Rs2
TGCAGTGTTGGTGCAAAAAGAATAACTTGGCTTTTATGTGTTGGTCTAGCTTATTCTCATGCTAGATGCGCTGTTAAGCTCCATTTTAACTTAGCAGCTAAACGTCATAGAAAAGATGCTTTACAGTTGAGGATTTGCTCTAAGATTTATAATTTTATTGTATACATTTTGTATTCTTGGTAAGTTCGGCCCTTTACTAAATTAATGAGCGAACTATGAGCCAGCAAATTTGCAGTGCCTTTAACCACTGGCAAGCCCCGGATAACTTCTTAAAGATCACTACCCTTGACTGTCATACCGGTGGTGAACCACTGCGAATTATAACTGCTGGTTTTCCTGAGTTGCTGGGAGATACAGTGTTACAGCGTCGGCGCTACTGCCTTGAACACTTCGATCATTTGCGTACCGCTGTGATGTTTGAGCCCCGTGGGCATGCGGATATGTATGGGGTACTAGTCACACCCCCTGAAAGAGTTAACTCACATTTTGGTGCTATTTTTATTCACAATGAAGGCTACTCGACTATGTGTGGCCACGCCATTATTGCGCTGTCTAAGTTTGCTGTTGAGTCCGGTATGGTTGAGCGAACAGGAAATGTCACTGAAGTAAGAATTGATGCACCTTGCGGCTTGATCACTGCCTGGGCTAAAAGTGATGCAAAGGGACAAGTTACTGAGACAACATTTGATTGCGTGCCCTCTTTTGTGGCGCAGCAAGATGCCTTTGTCGATGTACCAGGCTTTGGCAAAATTCGTTTTGATCTGGCATATGGCGGAGCATTTTACGCTTATGTTAATGCTGGCGATGTAGGTTTGAGTTGTGAAGCTAAAGACTACAATGAGTTAATCCGCATTGGTCGATTAATTAAGCAATCTGTTAATCAACACTTTGAAATTAGCCACCCGTACGAGCAAGACTTAGGTTTTCTGTATGGGACTATTTTTGTCGAAGAGTTAGATGATAGCGAATTACACTCGCGTAATGTCTGTGTATTTGCCGAGGGGGAGGTTGATCGCAGTCCTACAGGTTCAGGTGTTTCCGGGCGTGCTGCAATACATTATGGGCGCGGAGATATCGCTATTAATCAGCCTATTAATATAAGCTCTATCCTAGATTCTCGCTTTGTTGTAGAAGTACAGCGCGAACAGCAATATGGCCCCTATCAGGCGATTATTCCCAGAGTGACCGGCAGTGCCCACATCAGTGGAAAGTCCGAATTTATCATAGATCCGAGTGACCCGCTGAAAGACGGTTTTATCTTGCGCTGATAAAAGCCAAAAAAGCGATGGTGGAATATAAATTATAGTGCTATATCTGTGCTCAGATTTTTGCTTGTGATTTAAGTCACCCCTAATTTTAAAACAGATTTAACAATAACAATTGCGCCTGGATTACTTTTTACCGCCATATTTCGTGGTTATGCTCTTATTGGTAATTATGTAGTACTCGCCATTTAATCAAGGATTTTTAATGCAAACTATACATTGGGCCGGCGCCGGTTTATCTGCTATTCCAGGTTTACGTCGTTTAATTAAGCGCGGACACACAGTTAAAGTTTATAACCGCTCGGTTGAGAAAGCGCAGCAGGCAATCAGTGATCTTGACGGTGATACACAAGTGATCAAGTTCGGTATTGATACTATTGCTGCAAATGTTAATCCAGGGGATGTAGTTGTCTCTATGCTGCCGGGTGATTTTCATGTCCCTCTGGCGCAGATGTGCCTGCAGCAAAAAGCCCATTTTGTATCTAGTTCGTATATCTCAGAACCGATGCAAGCTCTGCATGCTCAAGCCCAGGAATTAGGTTTGTCTCTGGTCAACGAAGTGGGTTTAGACCCCGGTATAGATCACAGTATGGCGCACGCGCTGGTGGACGATTATCGCAGCAGTGCACTGTTTGATAAAAAACTGACTCACTCTTTTACTAGTTATTGTGGCGGGGTGGGGGGAGGTGTGAATGATTTTTTCTACAAGTTCAGCTGGTCACCTGCCGGCGTACTACGCGCATTAAAAAGTACCTCTGTGAGTATTCTCGATGGTAAAGATTACACTGTTACTCAGCCATGGAATGCCGTAGATGAATTCCCGTTAGAGATGCCGTGGGGCAGTGAAACCTTTGAAGTCTATCCCAACCGTGATTCGCGACCGTTTATTGGCCAATACCATATGGCCGATGATTGGAATATCAAGCAGTTTGTTCGTGGCACATTGCGCTCAAAAGGTTGGAAAAAAGCCTGGCAGCCAATTTTTCAACAGATTGAACAGGGAATGGATGAGCCAGCGCTGGTCGCTTTAAGTGATCAGCTATGGGATAAATATTCACTGCAAGAGGGTGAGGCAGATCGGGTTGTTATGGCAGTAACCCTAAAAGCAGAACAGGATGGCAAGGCTGTTTGGCATAAGACTTACCTGATGGATGCAGTAGGCGATGCAGATGGTTCAGCCATGGCTAAATTGGTGTCTATTCCGGTTAGCTTAGCGGTTGAAGCGGTTATCGATAAGGAACTTGAAGCCGGGGTAAGCGCTGCACCTAGTAAACCAGAACTGGTTAAGCGCTGGCTGGACGCGGCAAATAGTGTGACAGATAATTTTGCCGTCATCGATCATTTAAAAGTGACTGTTTAGATTGATTTAGCAACCCAGGCATCGTTAATTTTAGTGTTTTAACTATGCCTTGGTTGCAGTTGTTTATAAACTTAAAGCCCAATTCAGATGAGTCATAAAGAGTAGTCTGCCACTAAGGGACAGAAGCTGTTTAGATGATGGCAGGTCCAACTGCGAAATCTTAGTTCGTCTTAAGCTATTTAACTGAGCTAAATGCAATTCTTAAAGTCGTTAATGACCTTGGATTAAGCGACAAAGAAAAATTTTGTTGGCTAAAATCCCAGCCCTTTTTTTATCAGCACTCGTTAATGCAGCATTGCTCTTGTAGAAAACCAATCAGGCCGTCCAATTCAGTGTACTGAGGGACACAGTAAAGTGTTCTTCCATCTCGACGTTGTACTACCAGTCCTACAGAGACAAGTCGGGTGATGTGGTGGGATAAGGTAGAGCCCGGGACATCTAATGCCAATTGAATCTCACCTACAGGCACACCCTGGTGCCCACCTCTGACTAAATAACGAAAGATTTCCAAGCGTGTTACGTGGCCTAACTCGGCTAAGCGTTTCGCCGCCATTTGAACATCCATACAAGATACCTCTATTGCTGATGTTTCTATATTACTAGAAGCATATTGACAATACAAAACATTCGGAATAATATGTTTCGATAATCATGGAAATATATTATTCCGACCATCCCTGCTTTAAGTGCTGGCATTTGATCAAGGAGAGGTTTGAATAAATCATGAGTTCAAATAATTCGAAATTTGCAGAAATATAGAAAGGAAAATTTATGTTTGAGTCCTTAGAAAAAATGATAGAGAATCCAAAAAATCAATTAATGTTGATGAACAGTGTCGAGATGTTTATTCAGCTGTTTGTAGAGCTTTCCGTTCTATTTCTGGCTATCAGTTATATCGTTGCGTTGATAAACCATAAATTGCCTGCAGAAAAAATTCAAAGGTTATTGGGCGGGCGCAATGGTCGGGGCTATTTGACTGCGGCGGGCCTTGGTGCCGTTACCCCCTTTTGTAGTTGTTCAACTATCCCTATGCTTATAGGGTTATTAAAAGCGCGAGCAGGATTTGGTCCGACGATGACATTCTTGTTCACATCACCTCTATTAAACCCCATTGTTATTGCTCTGTTTATACCTGTATTAGGGTTGCAAGTTACCCTTTGGTACGCAGGGTTTGCTCTTAGCGCCTCAATACTAGCGGGAATTTTATTACAATATTTTGGTTTTGACCGCTATATCAAACAAGAGATGCTAGAGACGAAATCTTCAGGTTGCAGCAGCGCTTGTGATACAGACCAAGAAACGTCACAAAATACAAAACCTAAAAAGCATGAGCCGATAATATGGCAAAAAGCCTGGATAGAATGTTGGTCTCTATTTCGTACCATGTTCCCCTATATGTTAGTCGCAATGTTAATCGGGGCTGCTGTGCATGGTTTTGTCCCCGCTGAATTTTTTGCTGAAGTAGCCAGTGCTGATAATCCTGCAGCCATACCCACTGCTGCGCTGATCGGAATACCTTTGTATATTAGGGTAACCGCGTTATTGCCATTGATCGGCTCATTTGTCGCTAAAGGTGTCAGTATGGGGGCGATCATTGCATTAGTTATTGGCAGCGGTGGGGCAAGTTTGCCAGAGATGATCTTACTGAAGCGGTTATTTTACTGGCCACTGATGCTGGCCTTCTTAATGGTGATATTCAGCATGGCAGTGACTGCAGGCTTTGCCTTTAATTTATTCATCGTCTAGATTTTTACCACAGAGGCAGGGGCAACAGAGTGTTTCAGTAGGGTCAATATGCAAAAGATCTAAACAAAAATTGACCACACTAACATTTTGGCGATGCATGCCGCTGCTTTCCCTGGCGATTACTTAACCTTCAAGCCGCAACTTTGAGCCTTGCCAAGATCTTTTCGATTTTTTCTTGCAGCGCTGGCGCGGTAAAAGGTTTTATCAGGTAACCGTTCACACCAGATTTCGCCGCATGAAGAATTTGTTCTCGCTTAGTTTCCGCGGTTATCATTAATACCGGTAGGTTTGCGAGGTTAGGTGAGTTTCGGATTTCTGTCAGTAGCTGTAATCCGTCCATGACCGGCATATTCCAGTCCGTCAGTACTAACTGAAAGTTGCTACCAGTGGTTAGCTCTTTTAGTGCTTGAGCGCCGTTCTCAGCTTCTACTACATGGGTATAGCCCAACTGTTTAAGCATATTGCGAATAATACGGCGCATCGTAGAAAAATCATCGACGATCAGAATTTTTATATCTTTATTCATTGTATATATCTTGGCTACCTGAGGATTTTTGGCGGGACATAGTAACAGTAATAAAACTGACTACAACAAAAATTTACCAAGAGGTCTAATTAGAAAAGTTATTGATTACCAACAGAACCTTGTTGTTTAAAACCTCTATTGAGACAGTAGGGTCTGAAGTACAATTTAATGAAAACCAAGTCGATTAAATTACCTATGCACTGTTGCATGAATAGTAAGGATTAAGGGCGAATATAGTGGTTGTCATACAGCATCAAGTGTCGTTTAATTAGAGTAGATTAAATAGACAGTGATCAAGCAGTTATAGACTTAACTAATGGATTTTACTTATCGCTGTATCGTACTTAAGCCTAAAAAGGAATAATTATGGCTAACTATGCAAAGTCTCTGATCACGTTATTTGTATTGCTCCTCCCCTTACAAGTGACAGCATTTTCATTAAACTCTGTGCAAAAAGTCACGGATGCTATCAACAGTAATATGCATTATCTGTCACTGGATGAGTTTCACGACATTAGCCGCTTCCCTGAAAAACTCTCCGAATTCACATCTCTGGAAATCATTAGCGCCAACGGTAATAACATCTCGGACATATCTGTACTGCAACAGATGAAAAGTCTTAGATTTTTGTCGATGAATTACACTGAGATAAAAGACATCTCTCCATTGGCCCAGCTAACAACTCTGCAGCGTGTTGATTTAAAAGGGACTAAAGTGACAGATATTCGTCCATTAAACGGGTTGCAGAACTTACTCAGCTTATCCTTGTACGCAACAAAAGTGACTGATCTCACATCTCTGGCTAGCCTGACCCAACTAGAAAGTTTGAACCTTGGCTACACTAAAGCAACAGACATTTCAGTATTGAAACCTTTAATAAATCTTCGCAGCCTGAATATTTTGTGGATGCCACTGACTGATTTTTCTGTATTAAGCCAGTTTAGCCTGCTGCAGCATTTAGACGTAAGTTACAGTAACTTTAATGATTTCGAGCTGTTACTCGATTTAAAACATTTAAAGTCCCTGAGTATTGAAATGAGCAAAATCACTGAGACTAAAATCTTAGATCCGCTGGTGGAGAAGGGCTTAAAGATTAACTATAGATAGTAGTCAGTTGTAAGTTGTAAGTTGTAAGTTGTAAGTTGTAAGTCAAAATATCACTCTGTCCTTAGCGTGTGAGAGAGTTATATGCATTTAGAACAAGCGCTTTAGCAAAGAATTGTCGACTTTATCAAAATTAGATATCCGTTTGGTTTTGGTGGTGCTGCAGCCGTGCGTACCGAATCGGGGAAAATATTAATCAGCGTCGCGCCTGATACGAAAAATGATGCGCTTGCTCTGTGTATGGAAGTAGGGGCTTTTCTTCAAGCCCACAAGCTCAATGAAGCGGTTACCCATTCGATCTGTATCTGCCGGGAGGATCAACACAGCGAGTTTTTGATATCAAGCCCCTGCGGTGTCTGTCAGGAGCGCTTAGTGCATTGGGGAGGCGAGGTGAAAGTTGCGGTAAGTACCGCTGAAAACACTCTAGTTTTTAGAACTATACGCGAATTGATGCCTTATCATTGGTCGATAGTTAGCGGTGAGCAGCTGTAGTAATCAAAACTCGGCTGGAACTTGAAAATGACAGTGTTGTGCTTTTTGATGTAACTGAAACAGCACATTAACAGCTTGTTATTGCCTAGTATAGGCATTAAAAAACAGGCTTTGAGCCTGGTTTTTTAAAAGATCAGAACAATATTGCAGTGCTAGCTGCAATCTCTATGCAGGGTTAATCCCCCAGACTTTTATTGATCTTATCCATCGTCAACATCGCCGCTTTAATCTGCGCTTTGGATTGTTTGGCGTCTTGCCAATAGATCTGAGCACCAGTTTTGTCGGCCAGGGCTTGAATTTTATCGCTCATCACGGTTTTTTTCACTGAAGCGGCGATCTTTTCACGAATATCTGCCGGGGTATCTTTGTGCACAAAAATGCCATTGGTCAGGGCTATTTTTAGATCGGGGAAAATTTCACCGACAGTGCGCACATCTGGGATTTTCTTGATTCGATCGGCTGTGACTGTAGCCAGTATATTGACCTGGTCTAAACAGGGCAGAATAAGCTGCAAAGTAGTGTTCATCACATCGACATCCCCGGATGCCAAAGTATTGCAATCCAATGCGTCAAATCCCGCCTCTGAAGCCCAGGCAAAACCTAGTTTGGCTGCCAGCTCCATCGTGACTCTGGAGGGGATTAACGGCGCGCCAAAATGACCTAGCAGTAGCTTATTCTCTTTACCGTAGCTGGCCATTTCCTCAAGACTTTGAAAGGGCGCATTTTTTGCAGCGACTATTACAAAAGGATAGGTCAAGTAAAAACCAATAGGTTCAAAAGGGTCAGGTGCTAATTCAGGTATACCTATGTGCGGGCCAACCAGAGGAACGTCAATGACGAATGAGCCGATGGTGCTGCCATCAGCTGGCGCTTTCGCGACACTCACAGCACCGGGGAAGGGGCCGCCACCACCGCCGGGTTTGTTGATTACTGCGGCTGGGGTGTTGTACATCTTCTGGAAGTCATCGGCGATCATCCGGGTGGTGATATCTTCTAAGTCCCCTGGTGGAAAGGGCACCACAAAAGAGACAGGTTTGCTTGGATATTCTGCGTGGGCAGCACCCATTAGCAAATATGTTGATGCAACCACTGCTGTAACTATGCGACTAAATTTTTTCATCTAAAACCTCAATCCTATAATGCTGGGCATGACTGGGCTAATAAACCGATTTGTAATAGCTGATTAGCGCCAGGTGTTACCATGATTTATTTTTGTTGGTTCATTATTGACACCGTGGGTTCAAATAAATATTGCGCTTATTGTTTTTTACTGTCAAGATAATTTTAAATGTGAATCAAGCTTAGCCAAGTAACATAACGCTCAATAAAGATTAACCAGCTGAGCGCAGCGAGAAAAAAGATGCAGACAGTAGACAAAGCGATGAGATTATTAAACCTGTTTAGTACAGAGCAGCCGGAAATAGGTCTATCTGAGTTGGCGCGCATGGCCAACATTGATAAGGCGGGGACTCGACGGCTATTGGTAGCGCTGCAAAAACACGCCTTTATCGAGCAGAATTTAGATTCTCGGGATTATCGTTTGGGCACCGGTTTTTTGCATTTAGCCAGGGTGCGTGAATCCACTTTCCCTATGGCCTCAGTAATAGAGCCGATCTTACGCAAGTTAACTCAGCAAACCGAAGAGGCTGCACACGCATCGCTGTCCAGTGGGGTGGAAACCGATTTGTTGACTATCGGTGTCTCTGCATCTACCAGAGCTATCAGGGTGCACGTACAAGATGATGAAAAATTGCCCTTACACGCCACGGCATCGGGTTGCGCCTATCTGGCTTTTTCCAGTGAGGAGCGCTATCAGACGTTAGTTAAAGGCTCATTAACCAGCTACACCCAGGAGACTATCTGCGATCTGCAAAAATTTAGGACACATGTAGATGGGGCTTTTGCCAAAGGTTACGCAGTGTCAAATCAGACTTTAGAGGAGGGGGCTTTTGGTATTGCCGCTCCCTTTTTTGACGCTTTAGGTCAGCCCAGTGGTGCGGTGGCGATTGCCAGCCCTGTCTCGCGCATGGATGACGAGCGCGAAGCTCTTTTTGCACAATTGGTGGTGAATGCCGCAATTGAAATTAGCAAATCACTCGGTGGCAAAGTGAGCGATGCATTTCTGCTTGCTAACAAAGAGCGAATCAAATGAGTATCAGTGCGTTAGTGTTGGATTTTGGCGGTGTTATCTCCAAAACAATGTTTGAAACTCACTCGTTAACAGAGCGGGAGTTGGGATTGGATGCGGGTACATTGACCTGGCGTGGTCCCTTCGATCCGCAGCAAGACAATCTCTGGCAACAAATGCAAGCACAGCAGATTAGCGAGCGTGACTACTGGTTACAACGCTCTTTCGAGACGGGGGCTCTGCTGGGAGAGCAATGGCAAAGCATGCAAGATTTAGTGCGCCGTGCACGCGGTAATAATCCAATGGATGTTATACGTCCGCAGTTTTTAAACGCGATCAGCGCCGCTAAAAATGCGGGGGTACGTCTGGCGATTCTCTCCAATGAACTGGATTTGTTCTACGGTGCTGATTTTCGAGCCAAACTGCCCTTTTTGGCTGACTTCGAGCTGATAGTCGACGCCACTTACAACAATGTTTTAAAGCCGGATGCAAAAGCTTATGCCTTTATCACCGAAGGTATGGCACTGGATGCACGGGAGTGCCTGTTTGTCGATGATCAACAGCGCAATATCGATGGAGCGGCGGCCATTGGCATGCACTGCCATCAATTTGATGTACTTAACCCCCAGGCTAGTTATGCCACTGTGTTGGATACTCTGGGTGTAAAAAGCTAATACTTGTTTGAACCATGAGTTCGATTTTATTGTGAGGTTAAAATGACAGACGCAACATTTTTAAAAGAAAATAATGTGAAGAACTTCTGGCACGCGATGGCACATCCCGCAGAGATGCGGGCTAATCCGCCAAAGATTATTGTCGCGGCTAGCGGTGTTGAAATAACCGATGTGGCCGGCAAGACTGTATTAGATGCGGTGGGTGGATTGTGGAATGCCAATCTGGGTTATTCCTGTGAGCCGATCAAGCGAGCGATCACTGCACAGCTCGATGAATTGCCCTACTACTCCTCTTTTCGTGGCACCACCACCGGCCCGCTGATTGAATTGTCTGCACAAATCTATGAGTGGTTTAAAGAAGATGGCATGACCCGCTCGTTTTTTACCTCTGGTGGCTCTGACTCTGTTGAGACTTGTCTGCGACTGGCACGCCAGTACCACAAAGTGGTGGGGGATAAAGACCGAACTAAATTTATCGCCTTGAAAAAAGGCTACCACGGTACTCACTACGGTGGCGCTTCGGTCAATGGTAACGCTAATTTTAGGCGCAATTACGAACCTTTAATGCCGGGTGTATTTCACATAGCTGCACCCTGGACCTATCGTAACCCTTTTAACCTGGATGATGCAGAGCAAGTGGCTAAGGCCTGCATTGCGATGCTTGAAGAAGAAATAAAATTCCAGGGCGCTGATACCATTGCCGCCTTTATTATGGAGCCGGTATTAGGTGCAGGTGGGGTGATAGTACCGCACAAAAGCTTTATGCCGATGGTCCGCGAGGTCTGTGATAAACATGGGATTTTATTGATTGCCGATGAGGTAATCACTGCCTTTGGCCGCACTGGTGCCTGGAGTGGTTCCAGACTCTGGGGAGTTAAGCCGGACATGATGGCGACCGCTAAAGGTATTAGCAATGCATATTTTCCCTTTGGCGCCGCTTTGATAAACGACAAAATCGCCAACGCTTTTGAAAACAACAAAGACAGTTTTGGTGCCATAGGCCATGGCTATACCTACTCAGGACATCCCGTTGGCTGTGCAGCTGCTCTGGCGGCTCTGCGTGAAACAAAGCGTCTCAATGTAAAGGATAATGCTGCAGCTATGGGATCAGAGCTTATAGCGGGTCTACAAGAGTTACAGCTAAAATATCCTGTTATAGGCGATGTTCGCGGTATTGGTTTGATGTGCGCGTTGGAGTTAGTCAGTGATCGGCAAAGCAAAGAGCCGGCAGCAAAAGCCTTATTGGCGCGTGTCTATGAGGCAACCTATGAAGCTGGTGTTATGTTACGCGTCTCAGGCAACACCATTATTTTATCGCCACCTCTGATAATCGATAGCGATGATGTGAAAAAAATTATTAGTGCTTTGGATGTTGGGCTGGCGGCTGCCTGAGGATTTTCTATGCACCCTGAATTAAATCAGCGCGATAAAACCGACAGTCAGCCAAGTGAACTACAACAACTACAACCCGGACAGCATCCTGCACAATGGGTGTTTGCACTGTTGCTGGTGTTGCTATCGTCTTGGCTATTAGCGAATCTGTCGGAGCAAGCTAAGTTTCCATCCAGTAAAAGCTTTATCACTCGCCCCGGTTTCTGGCCGGCAATATCGCTGTCGGGAATGGCATTTTTTGGCTGCTTCTTCCTATACAGCAGTTGGCGAAACCGACCGCATGAACGCGTTGCTGAATTAGTTACAGAGCTGAAAACTTGGCTTGCAGTGGCTGAGTATCCACTGTGGTTTTTGGCTTATGTAGGGGCAGTGCCACAGTTAGGTTATTTGCCAAGCAGTATTTTGTTTGTCTCATTGATGAGCTATCGACTAGGTTATCGTAGCAAAGCTATCTATTTTGCGGGGCTCTTGGGCGCTGTGGCGACTGTTGTGATCTTTAAATCTCTGCTTGA
>ASZI01000160.1 GCA_000416315.1 Osedax symbiont Rs2
ACCAAAGCCACCAAAGCCACAAAATCCTGGAAACTTTTCGCGACCGGCGCCCAAGCAACAGCGGCCCTCAACTGAGCAAAACAAGGCTGAACAAAACGCAACCGGCTCAAAATCGACAACAGCCGAAGAGCAAAAGCCTGCTGAGAGTGACTGGGGCAGCATGCAGGCGCCACAATCCGTCGAGACTGCCATAGACACCTCAGCTAACAGCGCCGCGCTGCTGGGGTCATTTTTTAGCACAAATAAGAATTCCAAGGCGCGCTCACTAAAGACATGCAGCACGTCCAAAACTGCGGGTAAGCAGTTGCGAGGCCATACCCAGAGCGATATTCACACGACTGATAAGAGTGCCATTAACTGGTTTTCTACTTTACTTAACAGTACGGCTCAATGGCCGACTCTGACACTCAAATACCGCGAAAACCAACCCAGAGCTAACATTCTGCATCTTGTGTTACTGGATACATCTGCCTCGACTTTAGTGCAACAGCTGTCAGCCAGAGCCAAAGCTTGTGTCTTAGATATTTCCAAGCAAGCTTACTTGCAGCGCGAAAAACTGCAAATCTTAGGATTTGGCAACGCCAGTGTGCAGCAGATTCAAGCGGCAGTAAAAGCACCTAAAGAGCTGCGGGCACTGTTAAATAAGGTCGATGTCGCCGGTGGAACACCGCTGCGTAAAGTACTAGAACAAGCGCAATCCATAGTGGCAAAGTTAAGCGCGGCTAATGCTACTACAGTGCGATGTTATTTAATTACCGATGGTCGCAGCAGGGCTCAAGTTGCAGATCTCAAACTCGGCGCTAGCACAGTGCTGATCGATACCGAAAACACGGCAGTCAAACGCGGTCGCGGCCAAGCTATTGCCCGACAGTTAGGCGCTCACTATCACTTGCTGCACAGCTAACGTTACGGAGAATAACAATGAAAACACATCAACAGAAGATGGCGGCGAAAAAAGCAGTAATCGACAAGCGTATTGCCAAGGCAGATCAAGAGCGTGGCGTATTGATTTTGCTTAAGGGTCCGGGAAAAGGCAAGAGCAGTTCGGCACTGGGGACTATGGCGCGCAGTGTCGGTCATGGGAAACGCTGTGCGGTGATCCAGTTTGTCAAAGGGCGTATGGAAACCGGCGAATTCAAGTTTTTTAAAGATCACCCACAAATTGACTGGCACGTTATGGGGCACGGTTTTACCTGGGAGACCCAGGACAAAACTCAGGATATCGCCGCCGCCGAACAGGCCTGGGCGCTGGCCAGCAAACTGTTGGCAGATGATAGCTACGATTTGTTGGTATTTGATGAGATGAGCTATATGTTCAAATACGACTACTTGCCACTGGCGCCGGTGATTGAAGCATTGAGTAATCGTCCAGCAATGCAAAATGTGATGATTACCGGACGTATGATGCCCAGTGCTCTTGAGGAAATTGCCGACACAATTAGTCTGATAAAAGATGAAAAACACGCTTTTCGTCAAGGGGTTAAAGCACAGGCGGGGATAGAGTTTTAACATGAGCGTGATCAATATTGAAAAAGCTGGCAAGCAAAGCAGCAACCAGACCCAGACCACTTGTGCGGCACTGTTTATAGCCGCGCCCGCCTCAGGTCAGGGAAAAACCACAGTGACAGCGGCTCTGGCTAGATATTTTAGCCATCAGGGTAAGCGCGTCAGAGTCTTTAAGACCGGTCCGGATTATCTGGATCCACAAATTTTAGCCCAGGCATCCGGTTATCCTACACAACAGCTAGATCTGTGGATGGCGGGGGAGCAGTACTGTCGACAAATGTTATTTGAAGCCGCTTGCGATGCCGACCTGATACTTATCGAAGGGGCGATGGGGCTGTTTGACGGCGAGCCGTCCAGCGCCGACTTAGCGGCTACTTTTGGTATTCCTATTGCTATTGTTATGGATGTCAAAGGCATGGCTCAGACCGCTGCGGCGGTGGCATTGGGGTTAGCTAATTATCGCGATGACTACCACTGCGCCGGTTTAATTGCCAATAACTGCAGTACTGAGCGACATGCTCAGCTAATTCGCGATGCTCTGGGTGGGGATTTGCCACTGCTGGCGGCTCTGGCAAAAGAGCCTGAAGTTGCCCTGCCTGAGAGGCATTTAGGTCTAGTACAAGCCAGTGAAGTGACCCAAGAGCTGGAGCAGCGTTTTGAAAGCGGCTGTCTGTGGTTGGAGCAGGGAGTTGTGCGTGCAGCGACCGGTGCAGCACTGCTGCAGTTGTCAGAAACGGTGGTTTTTAAGGCCGCTAAGGTTGAACCTGTGACTATTGAGCCGCTCAAGGGAAAAACTATCGCTATCGCCAGAGACGTTGCATTCAGTTTTATCTATCAGGCCAATATCGAGCTGCTGCAAAAGCTCGGCGCTCAGGTTAGTTTTTTCTCGCCCTTACAAGATCGAGAAATGCCGGCAGCCGATGCTCTGTGGCTACCCGGTGGCTATCCGGAATTACATACCGCAGCTTTGTCGGACAACCAAGCTATGCTCAATTCCATCCGTGACTTTCATCATCAGCAAAAACCGATTCTGGCAGAGTGTGGAGGCTTCTTGTATTGCCTGAGCGGTCTAACAGATTTGCAGGGTGAGTTCTTTCCACTACTGGGGATCATGCCCGGTGAGGGGGGAATGCGCGGTAAACGCGGTTGTCAGGGTATGCAAACTGCGATGCTTCCAGAGGGAGAGGTTCGCGGCCACGCCCACCACAGATCGCGCAGTAGTGGAACGACTGCGGCTATAGGTTACGGTCGTCGTCAGCGCCACCCAGCTCCAGGTGAAGCTATTTTTCGCGAGGGAAATTTAACTGCCAGTTATCTGCATTTGTTTTTTGCCTCCAATCCAGAGGTTATCGGCAGATTGTTTAATGGCCAGTTGGCAGAGCCGGATAATGAGTTTTTGCAGCACTGGGTTGCCAGTGCGTAAAGCTTGATCGAGTGAAGAATATTGGCGCAATGTGTGCGCCGAACCTATAAAAAAAAGAGAATATCAACAATGTGGCAGGAGAGCAGTGAAACAGTAAAACCGCTGCGCAGCGGTTTAACCACCGGTAGCTGCGCTACCGCTTGCTGTGTGGCTGCCTGTCGCGCGCTGTTTGCCAAAAAGAATCCGCCATTAGTAGAAATTAGTTTGCCCCGAGGAAAGTTGGTAGAGCTGCCCATTAGTGATTATCAACCGCTGGCAGATAGCAGAAACGGGGTAAGGGTCAGTACGCTTAAAGATGCTGGAGACGATCCGGATGCGACTCATGGGGCCACAGTTTATGTCGAACTCGCCCTTGTCGACGAGCCAGGGATAGTGTTTAAGGCTGCAAAAGGCGTAGGCACTGTGACAAAAACCGGTTTGCTACTGGAGGTGGGTGAACCGGCAATAAATCCGGTACCGCGAAAAATGATGAGCCAGCACTTGCAAAACTGTGCATCAGTGTACCAGTACCAAGGCGGCTTTGAAGTCTCGGTTGGGGTAGTCGACGGAGAGCAGATAGCGCTGAAAACAATGAACGGCCGATTGGGGATTTTAGGTGGCCTGTCTATATTAGGTACCACTGGTATAGTGCGGCCTTTTTCCTGCGCCGCCTACATCGCCTCGATCCGCCAGGGAGTAGACGTCGCCTCCAGCAATGGTGTTACCCATATAGCGGCGGCCACTGGCAGTAGTAGCGAAGCGGCGATAGCCAAACACTACCAGTTAGCGGATATGGCACTGATTGAGATGGGCGATTTTGTTGGCGCACTGCTTAAGCATTTAAAAAAAGGGCAAGTCGATAAACTAACTATCTGTGGTGGCTTTGGCAAAATGACCAAACTGGCACAGGGGGCATTAGATCTCAACAGCCGAAAATGCAGTATCGATTTTGCCTTTTTGCAGCGCTGCGTCACACAGCTGCTTGATCAGCAGCCCGCACAGGCACAGATCGGCGCTGCGCAGTCACAGCAGTTACTGGCAAGTGTCGGCGCGGCTAATACCAGCATAGAAGTACTGGATCTGTGTGCCCAGCAGCAATTGGGGTTGGCAGCGCTGATTTGTCGGTTGGCGCAGCAGCAAGCTCAATTAATAGTGGCCCCGTCAGTCGCTGTAGAAGTGTTCGCGATCAACCGCAAAGGCGAAATTATCGCCAGCACAGTGGCTGGGGATCAGCAGTGAAGCTGTTGTTGCTAGGGGGGACCGCCGATGCCAGGAAGATCGCTGCGCCCCTGATAGAGGCGGGCATCGAAGGGATTTATTCAGTTGCCGGGGTAGTGCGACAACCTAAGCTGGATTGCGCGGTTATCAGTGGTGGCTTTAGTCAGATAGGGGGAATGTACAAGTATTTAGTTGAACAGCGGGTAACGGCGGTGTTAGATGCAACCCACCCCTATGCAATACGCATCAGTGAGAGTGCGCAGCAACACTGTCAGCAGCTGGATATTCCCTGCTGGCGTTTTGCCCGAGAGCCCTGGGTGGCGCACTCTGGGGATAATTGGTTGGTGGTTGATAGCTGGGATGAATTAATAACCCAGTGTAGCAACTACCGTCGGCCCTTTTTGACCACTGGGCAGTTGAGTCAGTCACAGCTAGATCAGCTGGCGCAGAACAGCCAGCAGCTGCTGTATCGCACTGCAGCTGTGCCAACGGCTCAATTAGCTGATAATATTCAATGGCTGAAAGCTATAGGTCCGTTTGCGTTAGCGGATGAGCTGGCGATAATGCAAAGCTTTAAAGCAGATCTTTTAGTCTGTAAAAACGCCGGTGGCGAGGCTACGTACGCCAAGTTAAAAGCGGCCAGAGCACTGCAGGTTGACGTGTTGATGTTAGCGAGACCGATGGACTGTACACAGGGCAGCGCAACTCAATACAGGGATATCGCAGCGATTGTTACCGCGGTACTGCAAAGTAAGGATTAAGTCGGAAGTCAGAAGTAAGAAGTAA
>ASZI01000161.1 GCA_000416315.1 Osedax symbiont Rs2
AGCTAGGAAAAACTTACCCAACAACTAGCTATTTAACATATTAGAATTGCTGTTTACTGACGGTTGCTAAAAAAAGGCTAACCGATCGGTGAAGAGAATTTCTAATAGTGCACCACAGGTGAGTTACTTGGATAAATGTCGGTAAGCTAGCTGGGCGACGCTATATAGAATTTTGCCCTATTGCGTTAGTAACTTTGCAGTATCATGAACTAACAAAAAACGGTAAAGTAGCTGCATATGTGAAAATATGAAATGTACCCACAGCAGCGCTGAACTCACAACTAAGTTTTTACAGTATTCAAACCATATAGTTACTGGATAGGCGCACTTTGTGGCGCCTTAGACAAAAAATGGCTGGCTGGATTGCTGTTTTTTTAGCGCTTTTAAGCACTGATAAATACAAAATACGGTGCTGCTCCGTATAAACACAAAGGAATCAGCACAAGATAGTCTCGGGCTGATATAATCCCAATGCTGAGGTCAGTTGTTACTGTACATTAAGTGCTGCTCGCTAGCTAAAGCTTTGAATTAAAACCTTTACGGAAGCAGTACTAAAATCTGTTAATTTTTTTGTCAATGTTGTCGTCTAATTTTAATGTTGTTGAGGATCCATGAGTTTTCCAGAAATTCCGCTACTAATTTATCCGTCTCTTGCCCGTCGTTATGGGGTTGAAGAATCGCTGCTGTTTTTTTTATGTACGCAGTTGTTAAGCACTAATGCCGATAACTCCCTGACTGTAAGCAGCGATAAAGAGTGTCAAGACAATAGTTTAATGCAAGTGATCTTGTCTAAAGCCAAATGGCTTGCGTTGACAGATTTTTGGCATGAGGACAAGCTAGATCAATTATCTGTCAGTTTGCATCGACAGGGGGCGATCTCAATTGAATGTGGTGAAAACCAGGTCGTGATCAGTGAAATGGATGCTGCTACGCCATCCCCAGTGGCTGTTAGCAGCGTCGCCAATATCCCAGACGAGTCACCGGCAAGTTTCCCCCGCCCGGCCTCAACAATGCCAGCAACCTTGATCACCGGTCAGTTTGTCGGTGCAAAACCGCCATTGCCAACAGAGTCAACCCACGCTCTGCCGGTGTATGACGTACCTCCTGCACCTGCAACCAGACCTCTGCCCAAGCGTCTAAGTGCAGACTCAGTTAACAGTCCTAGAGCGGTTGGTAGCCCAAACGTTTTTCGTAGCCCCAACCTGCCCTTGGTTAATGATGGTAAAATTCTCAAAGGAATAGGCCCAGCACCCTCTTTTGGTGGCAGCACAGGCTGGAAGAAACGTTCAAGTGATGAGCTACAGCAAGTCTTTGCCCAGCAGGAAGAAATAAATAAACAACTGCAAGGCATGAGCATGGACTGGAAGCCATCGAGCATGTTTTACACTAGCTTAACTCGCAATAATATACCGCATGAATTTGCCAATAATTGCCTGGATGAGTTCATGCTGTTTTACTGCGATAAAAATAAAAAAGAGCGCAGTTGGGATCAAAAGTTTTTAGCCTGGGTGAAACGTGCCTGGGTCAAAAAACAAAGTAGCGAAAACAGGGCAATAAGTTCACAACAGCAAACAGGTTACAGCCATGAAAACAGCCAAAGAGATACTAGGGAAAAACGCAAACGCATTACGGCAGCAATCATGGACATCCACGACACCAACTGGTAACCCACAGGCCCAACAGACTCAGGCGCGACAAGTCGAGATTAGTGCGCAAACCAAGACGCTAATAAATATGGTGTTTACCCGTTTCATGGCCATTTATGGGCATAAGTTTAAAAGCAGCTTTGAAACTGAGTCCGAGATGCGAATTGCCAAACGCGAGTGGGCTTTAAGTTTAGGTAATTACTCAGAAGCGGAGTTGGTCGCAGCAGTCAGCCTGGCCAAAGAAACATTGGCCTGGGCGCCAAGTATCGCAGAATTTATTCAAATATTACAACAGCTCGATGATGCCTTTGGATTTCCCAATGTCAAGCAAGCCTATCGCGAGGCATGTTATCACGCTCTGCAGCCTAGTTCGCATAACTGGAGTCACCCGGTTGTCTATCACGCCGGGCGGGATACCGGTTGGTTTGAATTGCGCAGTGAAGAGGAAAAATACTGTTTTCCTCAGTTTCGTTACAGTTATGAAATAATATGCAGACGCTTTCGCCAGGGTGAAATACTCGAACAGCCGATTGCAATGGCTATTGAAGACAAGCAAAGTACCACGCTTTTTACCTTTATTAACCAATGGGCTGTAGAGCAGAATATGACACCCGAACAGGGTAGTTCACTGTTGTATTACATGACTAAACCTAAAGGTTCCAGAGCTAGGGCTAACTTCAAGGCCAAATCACAGCAAAAAGTCGATAAAATGAAGCTGCTGCTGCAGTTACCGGAGTAACATCTGGCGTTTTAGTAGTGGCTAACTGCAATCTGAAATAGGCGGGGGAATAGGCAAAATCACTGGAAAAAATTGGCCTTTCGACAGCTTAAACGTTAGCATAGCGGGTCAGATTTCAAGGCTGAAAATGCTGTTTTGTCCACGTACAATTTCTCTCTTAGGTAACATACATTTATGAGCTATCAAGTTCTTGCCAGAAAGTGGCGACCAAAGCAATTTACCGAGATGGTCGGGCAAGGGCATGTCCTCAAAGCACTAGTAAATGCCTTGGATGACAATCGTCTTCACCATGCCTACCTTTTTACGGGTACCCGCGGTGTCGGTAAAACCTCAATCGCCAGACTTTTTGCCAAAGCTCTAAATTGCGAACAGGGAGTGTCTTCAAAACCTTGTGGTCACTGTAGCGCTTGCTGTGAAATCGCCGAGGGGCGTTTCGTTGACTTGATTGAAGTGGATGCCGCCTCTAGAACTAAAGTTGAGGATACCCGAGAACTATTAGAAAATGTTCAGTATGCACCGACCAGAGGCCGGTTCAAGGTCTACCTGATTGATGAAGTACATATGTTGTCGAAAAGCTCCTTCAATGCTTTGCTGAAAACTTTGGAAGAGCCCCCTCCGCATGTGAAATTTTTGTTGGCAACCACGGATCCACAAAAATTACCGGTAACGGTCTTGTCGCGCTGCCTGCAGTTTAATCTCAAGAACATGATTCCCCAGCGTATCGTCGAGCACTTAAGTAGTGTCTTAACGGCTGAGCAAATTGCATTTGAAGAGGCTGCGCTGTGGCTTTTGGCTAGATCGGCAGATGGTTCAATGCGAGACGCCTTGAGTTTGACTGATCAGTCTATTGCCTTTGGTGCAGGGGCTATTAATGAGGCCGATGTGCGGGTGATGTTGGGGACCATTGACTTAGGTCTAGTGCATGAGTTAATAACGGCTCTGGTGGCGGGAGATGGCCTGGCACTTATGAATAGCGTGGCCTCCTTAGCGCAGTTTTCACCAGATTATCACAATGTGCTGGGTGATATTGTCAGCTTGTTGCACCGTATTGCTATCGCTCAGGCCGTTCCGGCCGCTCTTGATAACAGCATGGGGGATAAGCAACAAGTCACAGAGCTGGCTGGTCAATTGAGCGCAGAAGATGTGCAGTTGTTTTACCAGATAGCTTTGATGGGACGCAAAGATTTACCTTTCGTTCCCGATGCACGTGAAGGTCTGGAGATGACGTTGATGCGCATGCTGGCGTTTAGGCCAGCGCAGAGTCAGCATCTGCAAGCTAAGACCTTGTTAGTCGATGTGAATTCAGCAACGTCTGATCAACAGCAGAGCTATCAGTCGAGCGAGTCATCGACTAATGGAGTCATCGGGCAAGGTGTTGAGCCAGTGGGCTTGGATGCAGTGTCTGTACCGCTCGAAAAAAAACTTGAAAGTGCGTTGCTCGCAACTGCCCAAGATATAAGCAGTATTGCAAAGAGCAAAATGGCCGGCGCTACAATGCCGGTCAGCGATTTGTCAGTTGATCTTCAGGCCTCGGATCCGCGGGCAGAACTGGCTACGCAGACACAAAATAATGCAGCAGATCCTCATTCAATGAGCACTGTGCAGACGCAAGTGAGCGCAGTTGAGAGTGTTGCTGATTCCATGAATCAACACCCATCGGCCGTTGCAATGCTGACACAGGAGTTCTCAGTTGAGGACTCTGGTAGTGAAGTAGGGCATTTGGCAGCCGTTAACCAGTCATTAGCCGCAGAAGAGAATATTGAAGATGTATCGATAAGAGCGGCCGCTGAGACAAAAGTTAACCAGCCTTTTGTTGCTTCCTCTGCGATTGATACGATTAGCGAAAAAAAAATTAACCCAACGGCTGTTGGTGATCTTAGAGAAAGCCCTGGGTTGGCGGCAAAGGTTCTCGCCGAACCCAAGACACTGGTCGGGAAAGCAGATATTGATATTGCTCCCTGGGAAGATGATTACCAGGCCTATCAGCAAAGCACAGCGGTTGAGAATACAGCGGTTGGGAATACAGCGGTTGAGAATACTGCAGCCGCAGTGGAGACAGCGCTGGTCAGCGATGAGTCAAGCAATGTTGTTCAAAGCGCAACCAGTCAAATCAATATCAGTCAATATCTAGAGCCCGCGGTGACTGAGTTTTCTCAACTTGGTTTAGATGACTGGCCGGCTTTGGTCGGTGCGATTGGTTTTACCGGGATGACGGCACATATAGCAGAAAACTTGTCTCTGGAGTCGATAGCAGATGCTCAGTTAGACTTTAATGTCTCGAAAGTACAAAAAAATGTATTGGATGCCACTCAGCGGGACAGGATACAAACTTTGTTGAGTCAGTATTTTAATCGAGAGATAACCGTCGGCTACGCTAGTTTGCAGAGTACCCGGGAGACTCCGTGGCAATGTTTTGAGCAGTTGCGGGCTAAGCGATTACGGCTGGCGATCAGCAGTTTTCAAGCGGACCAAGTAGTGCAGCAATTAGTGTCTGTATTTTCCGCGCACATAGATCGCTCATCAATTATGCCAGTTGACTAAACCTCAGCTGGGTGAAGAATAAATTTCAAGAGTAGAGTGAGTAACATGTTAAAAGGTGGAATGGACGGTATCATGAAGCAGGCTCAGCAGATGCAGGCTGAGATGCAAAAAGCCCAAGAGGCTGTTGCCAATACTGAAGTCGGCGGTGAATCCGGAGCTGGTTTGGTGAAAATCGTCATGAATGGTCGGCACGATGTGAAAAGTGTCGATATCGATCAGAGTCTGATGCAAGAAGATAAAGAAATTTTAGAAGATTTAATTGCGGCAGCCGTCAATGATGCGGTGCGTAAAATTGAGTCGCACTCTAAGTCTGAAATGGGTAAAGCAGCTGGAGGCATGGGCCTTCCGCCTGGCTTTAAGATGCCGTTTTAGATATGTCTCTCTCTCCTTTAATCCAGCAGCTAATTAGTGCTTTGCGGTGTCTACCAGGTGTTGGCCCAAAGTCCGCACAGCGCATGGCGTTCCATCTGTTGGAGCGCGAGCGTGATGCAGCCTTGCTGTTGTCAGATGTATTGCGCACAGCGGTCACGGATTTGGGTAGGTGTGACAATTGCTCGACCTTAAGTGAAACTGCGCTCTGTCCTCTTTGTGCTGACCAGAGTCGCAACCAGCAGTTGCTCTGCGTGGTTGAGACGCCCATGGATGTTCTAGCGATAGAGCAAACGGGTGGCTTTAATGGTTTGTATTATGTATTAGGTGGTCACCTCTCGCCACTGGATGGTATTGGCCCAGATGATTTAGGTATCGATAAGCTGGTTAAAAGGCTGTCCTTAGAGCAGGTAGAGGAACTTATCCTTGCTACCAATCCGACGGTCGAAGGCGAAGCTACTGCCCATTATATTGCCGAGCAACTACAACATTTGTCTATAAAACTTTCTCGTATTGCTCACGGAGTACCGGTAGGTGGTGAGCTTGAATATGTAGATGGTGGTACTTTAGCTCACGCCCTGGCGGGGCGCAGGGCTGTTTAAAAATACCAGGCTTAATAAGCTAAAAGACCAGAGTGTACAAG
>ASZI01000162.1 GCA_000416315.1 Osedax symbiont Rs2
TAACCAACTGAACTACCACTTGACATGGTATAAAACATTTTCAATTTTTAGCAAAATAGTTTTGCCTCAAACCGAGGTGCGAATTCTAATTACTTTCTGTACGAAGTCAAACCATTATCAAATAATTCTTTATTTAATTCATATTTTGTTCAATCTACAGCCAACTCGGGTATTTCTTCGACGATATGCATAAACCCACCCAGACTTCTATTACATCCCAACAAACTATTTAGTCAATCGCGATTCAAACCAACGCAACGGCTATTTCCCTTTGCTTATTATTTGCAACTCGCTATCCTTTAGCTATCTTTTCTATACACAGTAGCAGCCCACACATATGACGACTTTGGACAATAGCAGCAACACTTCCAGTAAGCTGGATCAGGCATTGGATCAGTTCATCGACAACTGGTGCCAACACCAGCGACATCACTCCCCGCAATCTATGAGTATCGAATACGACAGCCAGTGGCCATCAGCTTGCTATAGCGATAGCCAACAGCTAATGGACGGCGAGTTATGCCAGTGGCAGCCTGAGAGACAACAACACCAGGACATGTTCAGCCGTTTAGCAGACGCCCTAGATGAAGCAGTGCACCCTGACATTGTGACCTTTTACTCCAGGTACTGGTCCACCCATTTGCCAGCGACCAGCGATGAGGGTGATTTAGAGCTATTACAAGTATGGAACCAGGATGACATGGAGCGTTTACGCAGTAACTTACTTGGCCACGCCTTAGCAAAGCGTAAGCTAAAGCAACCCCTGTCATTTTTTATTGCCCTCACCTATCCCGACGAAGGTATGCTGTGTGTCGACAACAACAGTGGCGAAATCTGGTATGAGATGCCCGGTAAAAAACCTATCCGCAAAATTGCCGACTCGCTTTGCACTTTTCTCAGCCGAATAAAGCCTGCTGTAACCGATAATTAATATGCCTAAGACGTTGCTCTGGGAGATTTAGCAAAATCCCCCAGACGAACCTGTCGCCCCGGCTATTTTCACTGTCATTACCAACCAACAGTAAACGCCAGTAACCTACTGATGTGGCTATAGGGCATTGCTGATTCTTCATGCCATTGATTAAAGGCCTGCTGTGTCGCAGCCAAATCACGCTTGGAGGTTGGTTTTTTATCGACTATACCTTGCGCCTTGAGCGCAGCAACAACATCGTCGGTCAATATAAAGGTATCTTTACCTATCAGCCGCAAAAAATAGCCGCCAGAGTTCCCACCTAAGTGCGAGCCCTGTTTCTTCAGCTCTGCCCATAAACCAACGATATCATCGCAGGGCCACTGCGCCACAAATTTGGCAAAGCTACCTTGCCTTTCTATGTACTCTGTCACCATGTAGGCATTTAATCGGGTAGACTTTATCTTGCCCCAATGCCTAATAATCTTATCGTTTTGCATCAGGTTTTCTAGTTGCTCATCGCTCATCAGTGCGACTTTATGTGGATCAAAGCCAAAAAATGCCTTTTCAAACTCCGGCCATTTTGCATCGACCACAGAATGCTTGATCCCCGCTCTGAAGACTCTGCGCGACAAATTAGATAATAAAAATGCATCACTGAGTTCGGCGATTTCTTGCTCTGTACGCACCAGATCAAACCTTGATTGCAGCTCGCTCAGTCCGACTCGATCGACTACATGTTCATAAATCCATTCAAAGCTCTTCATTACAACCTCTACTGCACACTGATGATGGCGCACAAATATAGCAATTAAATCGATAACCTAAAGCTTTTTCTTAGCTTACATCCCTTTGCGGGCAAAATTTCAATCAATCTTATTGCCTAAATCAACGCCAATCAGCGCCTGTATATATTATATTGCAACAGATAAAAGCCCTCTCGCTTGCTGCTGTGCGTTAAGCGCAGCTATTAACCCCCTCAAGCAACAGAAAATAATACCGCCAAAATATCATAAACAGGATTTTTTCCTGTTTTGAGTTATGATTCGAAAATATTTACTTCTTTACTTCCAGATACAAGAAAGTATTATGCCCAACCATAGCGCAGCAGCAATTAATTTAGATTTTGCCGTGCTCATTTATCAATCACTAGCCATGGACCCGCAAATGCCCTTTATTAAGAAGTCACAAAAGCTCAACAATGTCTGTTACGACATACGCGGCCCCGTACTGCAAGAGGCAAAGCGCCTGGAAGAGCAAGGAGCCAAGATCATCAAACTCAATATTGGCAACCCTGCCCCTTTCGGTTTTGATGCACCTGAGGAAATAATCCAGGATGTCATCCATAACTTGCCCTCTGCGCAGGGCTACTGTGACGCAAAAGGTTTGTTTTCAGCCCGTAAGGCAATAATGCAGGAAAGCCAGAGACAGGGAATAAACAATGTCACTGCAGAAGATATCTACATTGGCAATGGTGTTTCTGAGCTTATTGTAATGTCAATGCAGGGGCTGTTAAATGACGGCGATGAAATGCTTATACCCGCACCTGATTACCCTCTCTGGTCCGCAGCTGTTAGCTTGGCAGGCGGTAGTCCGGTGCACTACCAATGTGATGAAGACAATGACTGGTTACCCAACATTGATCAGCTGCGAAAGTCCATCACTGACCGCACTAAAGGCATAGTAGTAATAAACCCCAACAACCCAACTGGGGCACTCTACCCTGACTCTGTGCTGCTAGAGATTATAGCCCTGGCTCGCGAGTTCAAATTATGCCTGTTTGCCGATGAAATTTACGACAAGATCCTCTACCGCGGCGCTGTACATACCCCATTGGCCTCATTGAGTGAAGACGTTCTCTGCCTTAGCTTTAACGGACTCTCCAAAGCTTATCGGGTGGCGGGATTCAGAAGTGGCTGGATGGGGATCAGCGGCCCGAAAGAGCTCGCCAGAGACTACATAGAAGGCCTGGATATGCTTTCAAACATGCGCTTATGTGCTAACGTGCCCTCCCAGCATGCTATTCAAACGGCACTGGGCGGCTACCAGAGCATCAATGAGTACACCGCCCCCGGTGGCAGACTTTATCAGCAGCTTGAGCTCGCTCACAAACTACTTACTGAGATACCCGGCGTCAGTTGTTTTAAACCTAAAGGGGCCCTATATTTATTCCCTAAACTTGACCCGCAACTTTACCCGATCATAAATGACGAGAAATTTGCCTTGGATCTGCTGGTTAAGCACCACGTTTTAATCGTCCAGGGAAGTGGCTTTAACTTAGAAGACAGCCAGCACTTTCGCATTGTTATACTGCCATCAGAGCAACAGTTGACAGAGGCAATAGGGCGAATAGCGCTGTTTTTAAAAGAATTACGTGATAATAAGGCATAAAAAAACCCGTGATATTGCTATCACGGGCCTTTTTACAGCACAAACTCAGACAGCAATTACTAGCTGGCTCGCTTTCAATTACAACTGATCAGCTGCGTTTGATTGACTTCTTGCGGGTGCTTTTCTTGGCACTACTCTTCTTGCGTGCATTGGCAGATGCACGTGCTATCACTTTACCGCTGGAGTTTTTAACTTTTGCTGTCGCACTTTTCTCTGGCGTTGCACTTTTGGTAGCAGAATTTTTTGCGCTGCTGTGTTTAGCATTTACCCCGGTTGTTAACTTAGACTTCTGCACATAGCGGTAACCTTTTTTCTTCTCGGGCTCTGGCACCAACTGCCAATCAGCGGTACCTATAAGATCATCGCGGCCCATATCGGTTAATACCGTGCGCAGTCGATCCCAATTTTCTTCATCGTGGTAGCGCAACAGCGCCTTTTGTGTACGTCGCTGTTCATACTCACGTGGGACGTACAATTTCTCGCTTTTATAAGTCACTTTTTTCAACGGGTTGCGGCCCGAGTGATACATAGCAGTTGCTAGCGACATAGGCGACGGATAGAAAGTCTGTACTTGATCGACCCTGAACTTATTTTTCTTCAGCCACAGCGACAAACTCAACATGTCATTGTCTTCACAGCCGGGATGCGCCGCGATAAAATACGGGATCAAATACTGCTTTTTACCTGCCTCTTTAGAATATTTGTCGAACATGCGCTTAAACTTATCGTAAGTGCCCATGCCCGGCTTCATCATTTTGTTTAAGGTGTTTTCTTCACTGTGCTCCGGGGCAATTTTCAAATAGCCACCGACGTGATGAGTCACTAGTTCTTTAACGTATTCTGGATCTTCAACCGCCAGGTCATAGCGAAGTCCCGAGGCGATAGCAATCTTGTGCACCCCTGGGATTTTACGAGCTTCGCGATACAACTGGGTTGTTTCACTGTGATCAGTTTTCAGGTTGTGGCAAACTCCTGGATAAACACAAGAGAGCTTGCGACAGGAAGATTGTATTTCATCGCTGACACAGTTGAGGTGGTACATATTAGACGTTGGGCCACCCAAATCTGAAATCATACCAGTAAAGCCCGGCACTTTATCGCGAATTTCTTCGATTTCTTTAAGAACAGAGGATCTCGACCTACTTTGAATCACTCGCCCTTCATGCTCAGTGATAGAGCAGAAAGTACAACCGCCAAAACATCCACGCATGATGTTGACCGAAAAACGTATCATATCAAAAGCTGGTATTTTTCGATTACCGTATGAAGGGTGTGGTATACGTTGATACGGCAAGCCGAACACCGCATCCATCTCTTTAGTGGTCAGTGGTATCGGTGGCGGGTTGGCCCAAATTTCTTGATTGCCGTGACGCTGCACTAACACTTTGGCATTGTGCGGGTTGGATTCTAAATGCAGTACTCTGGATGCGTGTGCATACAGCGCCGAATCTTTAGATACTTTTTCAAAGGAAGGCAGACGGATATAGGTGGTATCTTTATCTAAACGCTGCTTGCCTTTTAAGGGCTCGGGAATAATTCTAATTGGCACAGCCACTACTTCTTCAGGCGCTGCGCTTTTCGAAGAGGCACACTTCTCTTTTTCTTCGATATAGTCGTAAGGGCTAGGTAACTCTTCTACCGAACTCGACCAGTCAATTCTACTGGAGTCAACTTCGATAAACCCACCTGGCAGCACATCACGCAATACCACAGTACCGCGCAAGTCAGTCAGGTCTTTAATATTTGCACCATTGGCCAGTGCGTGAGTCACATCTATAATGGCACGCTCAGCGTTACCATAGAGCAAAATATCGGCGCCTGAATCTATCAATACTGAGCGCCTGACTTTGTTACTCCAATAATCGTACTGTGCGATGCGCCTTAAACTGGCCTCAATACCGCCTATCACTACCGGTACTTCTTTATACAGCTCGCGGCAGCGCTGTGCGTAGACAATTACCGCTCTGTCTGGCCGCTTACCTTCAGCGCCATCAATAGTGTAAGCATCATCGTGGCGTACTTTTAAATCTGCTGTGTAGCGATTAATCATCGAATCCATGTTGCCAGCAGTGATACCAAAGTACAGATTAGGCTTGCCTAAAATGTCAAAGTCAGCGGTATTTTGCCAATCCGGCTGCGAGATAATGCCCACTCTAAAGCCCTGCGCTTCCAGAGAACGCCCCATCACCGCCATGCCAAAGCTTGGGTGATCGACATAGGCATCTCCGGTCACTAAGATAACATCACAGCTATCCCAACCGAGAAGCTCCATTTCACGTCGCGAGGTAGGTAAAAAGTCGGCGGTTCCGAAACACTCAGCCCAATAGGGCTCATGCTCGAACAGGTATTCTGCAGTTCTGATCATTAAGGCTACACAGTAAATTATAAAATTAGATGTCGTCCGTCCTACAACGCTAGTACGTCAGGTCCGGGAAGGACGTTAGGCAGGCTTGCTTAACAGAGACTTAAATCACTATTAATGCAACGGCGCATTATCCCAGAAAGCCGCTAATATTCCCACTGCTTTTATCCGCATAATGCCTGGCAGACAAGAAATGACCACCGTCCCGTTGATTGAATTGGTGTTTTTTTATACAAATATTTTCACTGCTATTAAATTATATAGTCTTCGGGTAATTCAATAGCGCGCTCTATTAGCCGTTAGCTGGCAACTTGAATGACAATTTCACAGCGGTTGCTGCTACAATATCTGATCGCCAATTTATTCAATAAAAACAACTCAGACAGCAAATTCATGAAAATAATCTTACTGCTGGCCATCACCCTTTTAAGCCTGTCTAGTGCTCACGCTGCAACCGTCACCGTCTTTGCAGCGGCATCCCTCACAGAGCCAATGGAAAAAATAGCGGCCGGCTTCCAGCGACAATATAAAAGTAAAGTCATCACTGTATACGCAGCCTCCTCTACCTTAGCCAGGCAAATTAGCCGTGGCGCCCCCGCCGATATCTTAGCTA
>ASZI01000163.1 GCA_000416315.1 Osedax symbiont Rs2
TTTTCAAAACTGAAAATAAGGCATTGACACATTAGGGCATTCGTCCTATTTTATTAGGACAATCATCCTAACCAAAAACTAGACCCTTTGGAGATATTAATGAGCAACTTATTTGAACCTGTGCAACTTGGAAGCTTAACACTGAGCAATCGCTTGGTTATGGCACCGATGACGCGCAACCGCGCCAACCAGCAAGGCCTGGTTTCTTCCCTGATGATCGAACACTATCGACAGCGGGCAACTGCAGGCCTGATCATTGCCGAATCTTCTCCGGTATCCGCTCAGGCTGTGGGCTACCCCAATACGCCGGGAATGTTCAATGAGGAGCAAGCGAGAAGTTGGGCACCTTTAGTTGAAGCAGTACACCAGAAAGGGGGGCATATTTTTGCTCAACTGCAACATTGTGGGCGCATTTCCCACTCAAGTATGCAACTTGATAATGCTCAGCCTGTTGCCCCTTCGGCGATCAAGGCCGAAGGTCAGGCAGTAACTTATACTGGAATGCTGGATTATCAAACCCCTCGCCCTTTAGAGACGGCAGAAATACCGGAACTGGTTGAGCAGTTTAAGCAGGCGGCGAAATTGGCAAAACTCGCGGGCTTTGATGGCATTGAAATACATGGTGCAAATGGTTATATCATCGATCAATTTTTACGCGATGGCAGCAATCAGCGCACTGATCAATATGGTGGCAGTGCCCAAAACCGCATGCGTTTGTTAAATGAAATACTGGATGCGGTGATAAGCGTTTGGCCCTCTGAGAGGGTCGGTGTTCGCCTAACACCCGAGAACAGTTTTAATTCTATGTCAGATAGCCAGCCACAGCAGCATTTTGGCTACTTCATCGAGCAACTCAATACACGTCAACTCGCTTATGTGCACTTATTGGAAGGCGATATGATGACTAAATTGAGTCTGTTGAACTACCTCGAATTAAGAAATAAATTCTCCGGTACATACATTGCCAATAATGGCTACAACGCTGAAAAAGCACAGCAGGCGCTAGACAATGGCAACGCTAGTTTGGTGGCATTTGGCCTGCCCTTCCTGGCAAACCCAGACTTAGTGCGCCGCTATAAAGAGCAACTGCCATTAAACGCAGTGGATTTCGACACTTTTTATGGTGGCAATGCGCTAGGCTATACCGATTATAAGTATTATCATAGCGATCAGGCACTGGCGTAACTAAAGGTAAGTTCATGAGTGGTATGACAAAGCGGGACTTAATCATTACAGAGGCCGATCAGCTGTTTTATCAGCAGGGATTTGAGCACACTTCCTTTGCTAATATTGCAGCAGCAGTGAAAATTTCCCGGGGTAACTTCTATTATCACTTCAAGACTAAAGATGAAATTCTGGATGCGGTGATTCAGCTGCGCTTGAGCAACACTCAAGCCATGCTGGAGCAATGGCAAATTGAAGGGGCAGAACCCGCTGATCGCATCGCCAGTTTCATCAACATTTTGCTGCTCAAGCGAGTAAAAATACAACGCTTTGGCTGTCCTGTCGGTACACTCACCACTGAACTGACAAAACTGCAGCACCCAGCTCAGGAAGAGGCTAACAAACTTTTTAGCCTGTTTCGAATTTGGTTGTGTAAGCAATTCCAGGCTTTGGGTTACCCACAGGATGCCGATGATTTAGCGATGCATCTATTGGCCCGCAGCCAAGGTGTCTCGACCTTGGCCAGCGCTTTCAACGATGAACAATTCATCCGCACTGAGGTCGAGCAAATGCATCAGTGGCTGCAGCAATATACCCAAAAAGTTGCTTAATTTATCGGGCAAAAAATTAACAGCCCTTTTGCTCTATTCGCGCAATCAGCTCTCTCATAGTATTAAGGCAGAGTTGTAACTCTTTTTTATTCATAGAATCAGTGATGCTATTTGCCCAGATCGATTGATCATCCGCCAGCTGACCAATAACCTCCAGACCGTAGTCGGTGACTGCACAAAGTTTCGCCCGTGCATGTGCCGGGTTGTCTATATAGCTAGCCATGTTTTCTGCCACTAAAGCATCTGCCAAACGCTGCACACTCTGGCGGGTTAATCCAAGATTGCGCGCTATCTGTGAGACCGTTTTCGGTTCCTCTAACACGACCCCAAGCACTTGCCATCTGGCTGGGGTTAATGCGGTATCTACACAGATAACTTCTGCTGCGCGCAAAATTGAGCCGTTTAAGCGAAATACCGCCATCACCATTTCGGTGAGCAGCTTGGCCGATTCAGTTTTTACTTTGCTCATTTTCAATTTTCCAGCTGATTTAAAAAGCCAGTCAGTTTAGCGATAACTAGATCGGGATCGTCTAATTGTATCCAGTGGCCACTACTATGGCTGACACTATGCTGCCCATCCTGCAGATCCCAAAGTTTGACTAATCCTATATTTTCGGGTGTCGTCAGCATATAGACAGGCGCAGTAACACCTCTATATGCCACAGCGGGATCCCATTTCGACAGCGCTTGTGTCATCGCCGGTCGCGCTCTTTCGGCTATTTTTTGTGCATCCTGCTGAATCTGAGCTCGCACAGCGGTATCGCTGCCGGCGATGGATGCGATGAAACTAAGGAAAGTTTGTTCTGCATCCTCTCCCTTAAGTGTTGCGATGATCTCGCTCCACATCTGTTCGGGCAGTTGTTGCGGGTCGGCGGGAGGATCCAACAAAAACAAACCTGCGACTCGCTCGGCATTATCGGTAGCATATTGCATCGCCACTGCAGCACCACCGCTATGGGCGACAATAACAATTTTTTTATAACCTAATACATCTACGACTTGCGCCAAATCCTCACTACGCCCCTGGAAACTGTAATCGTCATTTTCAGCAGCTGCTGATGCCCCCGCCCCTCTCGTGTCATAGGCAACCAGCCCATGCCTGGCAGAAAAATACTTGATTAAGTCTACCCACTGCCTGCTACTACCAGGGTCGGCATGCACAAACACCATAGCTATAGCACTTCCAGTACAATGGCTAAGTGCCAGAGCTCCCTGTTTGCCTGCTATTGTCAGATGTTGCAGGCCAGCGGTTGGTACTAAAGGTTGTAAATGCATGTTGAACTCCATTATTTGACAGAATGCTGTCATAATACCTGTAGCGGAAAATTTGTCAATCTGTAGCCTGGTACTGCAATAAGCTAGATTGATATTCTTTAAACCCCTCTTCAATCGCCGGAAAAATATCTACCAGTGTAAAATACGGAACAGTAAAAACTTCACTGTCTCGCAATGCATCCATTAAAAAGTAATAGTCCTGGATAATCACTGTTTCAAAGACGGCGATGTCGCTGCATTTAGCGCAAAATGCTTCAGCATCGTAAAGACGTAAACTGACACTGGAATAGCGAGATAAAATATCCCCGACTGATTCACTGAAGTAAGCAGACCTTTGCTCTCTGCTCAGTGACAACCAAGTCTTTGTGGCCTGCAGATGCACAAAAAATGTGTACTTTGTTGACATAATACTCCCTGATATTATTTATTGATTTTAGGCTCTGTCTCGCCTGACTGACTGACTGACTGGTAGTGCATCAGAATTAACTTGTATTTTCTGCACACAACTTCCTCTGTGAGGCTATTTATTGATGATTTTCAGGCCTTGCTTGGGAGCCCAGTGCGACAGAATTTTTGCCATTTTTGACATACCAACGACTATCTCTTCGCGCTTGAATTCCAGGCCTCTTAAAGTCGCTTTCATCACATTAGCGGCACTCATTGCCCGCACTGTCTCTGGCAACGTTCCCTGATGAAACTCTGTGTCTACTAGCGGTGGTAACATTTCCACTACCTGGATATTGGTATTTTTCAGTTGCATTCGCAGGGATTGGGTGTAGGAGTGCAACGCCGCTTTGGCAGCGCAATAAAAAGCAATGGACGCCTTGGGAAGATAAACTAAACCGGTAGTGACATTGATGATTTTTGCCTGTCGCTGTCGTTTAAAATGCGGCAGTACCAGCTCTATCAGAGCCACGTGAGCGAGGAAGTTAATTTGTAGCTCTGTGTTGGCTGTTTGTGATTGCTCAGTATCAACTGCCAGGTCGACACTCACCCTGGAACCTGCGTTATTAATCAGCAGATTAAAATCATCAAATTCAGTTGTGATCCAATTTATCAGTGAAATTCTTTGCTGTTGCTCAGTGATGTCGCACTGGCGAATGATCAACCGTGTGTCTAAATTTTGCAGCGCCTCGAGTTTTTCTTGATCACGAGCGCAGATAATCACGGTATTGTTTTTCACTAGCTCGAGCGCTAGCGCCCGACCAATGCCTGAGCTACCACCGCTGATTAGTAGGGTATTGTTTTCAATTTTTTGCCTGTGCATGACTTGCTCCTGAAGTGTATTTCAAGGGCAAGCTTAAACACTGCGCAGAGCAAATCCTTAACCTAGGTTAAGATCGGTAACTTTTGTGCCTGATCAGGCTAAAGGGATTGCAGCTTGTTTCTAATTCGCGACAAGGCGACTTCAGTGATACCTAGGTATGAGGCTATGTGATAATTAGGGATAATCTTGGCAAGTTCTGCATACTCTTGCAGAAAAACCAGGTAGCGTTGAGTTGCCGAACACATCAGCAGCTCAGCAATGCGTTGATCTTTTTCTAACGCCAGTCTTTCGAAAATTCGCAGACACAACCTTGCCCAGCAACTATAACTGTCATTAAGCCTCTTTATTTGCTGATAGCTGATGCTCAGGCAGACACAATCAATAAGCGCTTGAGCGGAGAAAGTGGCTGCACTGGCGTCGATCAAGGTCGGTAAACTAGTGATGGCACAAACAGGTTTGGCAAAGGACTTATTGCGCTCTTTACCCTCTGGGCTCAGATAGTAATACCTGGCGATACCAGAGACCAAAAAACGTACTTGATCACCGCTATCTCCCTGAGAAAATATCTGCTGCTTTTTTGTGTATCTATTAAGCACAAACAGGTCGCTGGCCTCGACCCAGGATTGATCATTCAGTGGCTCAATTAAATCAAAGGCCGCTCGTAACTCGACTAAAGCAGATTCTTTGTTATGACTAGATTGGTTATGCTGAGAAATAGTGCGGCTCCGAATTTTCTATTTTTATTAATATAGACTCCTCGGCCCAGGACTGATCATTCAGCGCCTCGATTGAATCAAAGGCCACCCATAACTCAACTAAAGCGGACTGTTTGCTGAGACTAGATAAATTATGCTGAGAAATAGTGCGGCTCCGAATTCTCTTTTTTTATTAATATAGACTCCTCGGCCCAGGACTGATCATTCAGCGCCTCGATTGAATCAAAGGCCGCCCGTAACTCGACTAAAGCAGATTCTTTGTTATGACTAGATAGGTTATGCTGAGAAATAGTGCGGCTCCGAATTTTCAATTTTTATTAATATCGACTCCTCATCCGATACCCCATTGATCACCCGGTGAAATGATTTAACGATATCGGCATGGGTGGCAATCAGAATTTTTTTATCTGCATGTTTGCTCTTTAAGAAATCCATGACCTTTGCAACTCGGTGATCTATATCTGCTAATGCTTCGCTTTCGGGGACATCGACCCAACCAAAACCCTGCTGCTGCATCATAAGTAATACCTTAGTTTCTGCCACGCCGCCAATCACACCGAAGTCTCTCTCGATAAGGTCATCGCGCTCGATGATATCCAATCCATGATACTGATTAATTATTTTCGCGGTTCGACGAGCACGTGTTCTGGTGGAGCTGATAATCAAATCAAATTTTTCGTTTTTTAAACGCTCTGCGGTTTTTTCTGCCTGGAAAATGCCTTTTGCGGTTAACGGGTGATCAACATTTTTATCCGAAATAATGCCCTTTTTATTAGCTTCACTTTCGCCGTGTCTTACTACCACTAGGTTGATACTGTTTTTTTGTAAGTGCCTTTTCATTGAGTCCCGTTAATCTTTTTAAAATGCTTGTAAAAGTAAAAAATTTTAACACTTGGTTGAAATGTGTTTTGAACATCCTGATAAATCCCAACTTCGCAAGACAACTAAATGTGCAAATAAATATTTGCCGATTAACTGTTGCCTCGAGTTGATTTAACCAACAGGAAAACAACTTATATTTTTTGACTGATCAATTGTTGAGCTTGGTCCGCTATAATCTGTAGAGACAATTGATCGTAGACCCCTCGCCCCAGTACTCGCATAGCGACAACTAGTGAAAACAATACTTTAGCTGTTTGGGCAGCATCAATAGTTGAGGGCATCTCTGAGCGGGCTTTAGCGACTTCGATACCCCGGCGAAAGAAAGCTTCAAACTCTATAAACGCCTGAGTAACAATATCTTTTGTCTCTTGGTCGTGCTCTGCTATCTCGATTGAGGTATTTACTAAAAAGCAGCCTTTTGGTTGTGTTTCACTATCAGCTTGTTGCACCAAGGTATTAAACAAAGTTTTAAAAGCCAATACTGGGTTATCTAAAGCTTCAAGATCAGCAAGAAAAGCTCTGCGAGTCTGTATATCATATTTCAGTAAAGCCTGAGTAAAAAGCTGACGTTTGCCACCAAAGGCATTGTATAGACTGCCACGATTTACCCCTGTGCCTTGAATCAAATTTGAAATTGATGTTGCCTCATAACCTTTCTCCCAAAAGATATTCATCGCACTCTCGATGGCATTTTGCTCATTAAACGATTTTTCCCAAGGCATAATTTTTCCACATTAAAACACATCAACCACCAGTCTATTAGTAAATACTGATCATTACAAACCTTTAACTTATTATCTTTGTTGTACCGTTTGTTTTTCAAAGAAATAGTAGCAGGATCCATCTGAATCAAGCCTGATTCCGGAAGGCCTCCAGCATAAGGGTCATAATCTTTTGTAAAACTTATCTTGACCGATCAGTTTAAACTCTATAACTTATAAACCGATCGGTTTAAACAATTGACATTTAATTTATGGAAGCAAACAACATGACTGGATTTAACCTGCACACTTTAGAAACAGCGCCAATTAAAAGCAGACCTTTACTGGAGGGAGCAAAGAAAGCATATGGTTTTATACCTAACCTATATGCAGGGCAAGCTGAAGCACCAAGCTTGTTAGAAGGATACTTGTCTCTGGCGACAACCTTTGACAAAACCGCTTTGACCCCCACTGAACGTCAAATAATTTTGATTGCCAATAATCGCTTAAACCGTTGTACTTATTGTGTCGCCGCGCACACCACTATTGCCAAAGGAGCAGGAGTTGCCAACGAGGTGCTAGAAGCTTTACGCAATGGGCAGAAAATTGCAGACCCTAAACTTGAGGCTCTGCATCAATTTGCAGTGCGCATCAACCAAGCGCGTGGATGGGTGGATCAGAAAGATTTAGATGCATTGTTTGCTGTCGGATATACCAAGCAAACAGCACTAGAAGTTATTGTCGGGACGGCTCTTAAAGTGATGTCTACTTATACCAACCACCTCTTAGACACGCCTCTTGATGAAGCTTTTAAGTCAGATGCCTGGACGGCGCCCGTTACGCAAGCTTAGAGTCTTATAAAATTTAACCCGCTATACTCTTACTTATTTGAGTATGGCGGACTTACAGGAGAGTTTAATTATGTTGTTAGATACACCCTCAGCGCAAATTGGTTGGAATTCCAGAGCATTCGAGTTATCCGATCCAGAAGGGAAATCCTATAAGTTATCAGACTTGCAAGGAGAGAACGGCCTGCTCATTGCCTTCATCTGTAATCACTGCCCTTATGTAATAAAAATCATTAACCGTTTGGTCGATGACGCAAAATTATTACAGGCAGAAGGCATTAATGTGGTTGCGATTAATTCAAACGATTACCAATATGTTGAAGAAGATAGTCCTGCCAAGATGCTAGAATTTTCAGCCCGATACGGCTTTACATTCCCCTATCTTGTTGATGAAGACCAGCTAGTTGCCAAAATGTACGGTGCGGTATGTACTCCGGATTTCTTTGGTTTTAACAGTGCTGGCGAACTCCAATACAGAGGAAGGCTAGATGACGCGAAGATGAGTGATCCTGCTAATCGCAAAGCAGAATTACTCGATTCTATGCGACAAATTTCGAAAACAGGTCATGCAGCGAACGTGCAACATTCAAGCATAGGGTGCTCGATTAAGTGGAAATGACGCTCATTTTCCGTACAATTTTAAAGACTTGAAAAAGACATACTGCGCTTGATGTTATGGCTTAATCGAAACGGATTTTTGATTAAGCCAATACACAAGGGCAATAAAATAGCACAGGAAGGTTTAAAGCCTATGCTACATTGGTCTCTGGCAAATCCTGTTTAATTCTAATATCTAGCAGCAAAGGAGTGTGTAGAAACACTACACTGCAAGATAAGATCGAGTTTATCCCTGCCATTGATTATGCTACTGGATATTAACTGATAATTATTTTGCGCAGCTGTTCTTTAGAGGGCTGATTTTCACCGACTGATTTACCTGTGACACAATGATACGCCAGGCCAATTAATAGCTTTTTGAAAACGCCCTTCATCACCGGTCTCATCACCAAAGAGCCCAGCAGCCAGCCCAATGGTCCCCCTTTTACGACAAAATCCGCAGACATATAAATTTCACTATGTTCCTCATCAATCGCTTTCACCCCCATTTGTGCATGCATGCTCTTTAACGGTAATGAGAACTCAGAAAGCTCCATTTTATAGCCCTGTCCCTCTTGGAACTCAATAATTTCTTCGACTAAGCTTGAGCCGTCATTAAATGTGCACAATCGCTTGGCGCCCATTCCAGAGTTTATCTGGTTCACTATTGGCGATGACTTAATGGTTGTTGCGAACTTTTCAACACTGCTAAAGTCCTCCAGTATTTGCCAAATTTTAGCTGCCGGTACATTTACCTTAAGGCTGTTTTGGGTGTGATGCGCCATAATTATTTACCTATTCCTACATTAAATTGTTAACTAAGCTATTGATCGATAAACAATCGAATAAGCTGTGATGATTCTGCGTTTAACTTGCGTTTAGCCCTTTAATGATAATTTCAACGGCGCTGGCTAAGTCTTTTTCAAAGCTTGGCTTCATGTCTTTAAACTCATCGAGTTGGTAGATTTTTTTCAAGGTGTCGTTTTGCGAATTAGCAGCCCAATAATTTGCCGTTGCCGCATAACTAAGGGTCAAAAACTTAAAGGCCCGCTCCCCTTGGATAGCGGGATAAATTCTGCCTATTTCAATACAGAGGCTATAGAGCAAAGTTTTGGCCTGTTGTTTAAAGACCAGCAACTGCTCAAAGGAGCTGTTTTTTTCCAGCGATAAGAATAGCAGCGGCGTTAAATCCAAAAACTCAGGGTGTGACATCATTGAGTCAACCCAAGTTTTTGCAAATAAATCGACCTTTTCGTTTTGCCCAAGATTTTGTAACCGCTGATGACAGTCCTCAAACCAGCTTACAAAGAGATCCGCAAAAACCTGCAAAAAAATATCTTCTTTGGAACTAAAATAGCGATACATGTTGGATTTAGTAAACCCAGCTTGTAAAGCGATGCCATTAAAGCTCACCTTGTCATAGCCGTTTTTTTTAAACAAAGTAAAAGCGGCACTATAAATGGCCTCTTTTCGCTCGTTCTTTTTTTCATCTGTCCTAGCACGTTGCCAATTCATACCCTTTCCTTAAGTGACTACCAGTCTCTTACTTGCAATATAAGAGACTATCGGTCTCTTGTCAATTAATTATGTACTTTTTATTTATCTGCTCAGTATATAGAAACATCTATCTGCCACAGCAACTGCTGCGAATGTGGCGAATTTTAATTAGGCTGCTAAGTCAAAAAAGATCCATATGTAGCAATATTGCTGCTAGTTCAGAGGCAACAGTCAGTAGTTTGCTAAAATGTTTGCAACTGCAGTGACAATCGATGCAACGGCATTGCAGGACTATTGTCGCAAACTTGAAAATTCTTTAAGTTTCAATAATATATTAAGTAAAATCTAGTATGCTTGATGCAAAGCTAGATACCCTGATGGCTTTAAACCGGCTTTTTATCTACCTTCCTTAATCTATTCATGGAGATACAATGACAACCCCCCTTCAAGTATGGTCCTTGCGCCCATTGATTCTTGCAGTGTTTTTAGCTATCGCGGGGGTTTTGTTCTATTTAGTCATCGAAGAGAAAATATTCGCTGCACAAAACTTACAATTGCGCATGTCTCTGGCAACCTTTATCTCTGTTGCTGCTATCTCATTTGCCTTTGCATTAGAGCGAGTTCGCTGGCATTGGGTGGCAGGTTTTTCCTTAGTCTGGGGATCAATTCTGGCGTTTGTCGCTTATTGCTCGTTTTCTTCACAGACGGGGCGGTTCGAAGTCAGCTTGTCCCTTTTCTCGGGTTTAATTGCCGCTGGCATAGCCCTGCCACTGTTTCAAACCCTGCTCAAACAGGGCCAGCTTTCGCTAGCTTATAAAGATTTACACCAAAATGCCTGGACCGATATTTTGTGCTGGTGCGCTAGCTGGGCATTTGTTGGTCTAAGTTTTGGACTGGCTCACCTGCTGGCTTCTCTATTCGATTTAATCGGCATTGATCTATTAAAAACATGGTTGCGAAAGGACTGGTTTATTTGGCTATTTATCGGGGCCAGCTTCGGCGCAGCTTTAGGGGTAATTAAAGAAAATGAACGTATTGTCTCAAGCTTACAAAGCTTGGTCATGGCTATATTGTCGATTCTTACACCACCACTTTGCATTAGCTTAGTATTATTCTTAATTGCGCTACCTATTACTGGGTTGCAGCCTTTTTGGGATACTACCACTGCGACAACTCCTATTTTGCTCGGCTGTGCACTAGGGGCGATTACCTTAGTCAATGCTATCATTCGCAACTGCAGCGCCGAGGAATCAAAAAATAGGCTGATGCGCTATAGCGCTGTGGGCTTGTCAGTATGCATTTTACCACTGGCGAGCATTTCGTTTATCTCAATGCAGCTGCGCATTGAGCAGCATGGCCTCACCCCTGATCGTATCTGGGGCCTGATAGCAGTGTTAGTTGCTGTTACTTACGGCATTGTCTATCTATGGTCAGTAATAAAATCCCATAAAAACTGGGCTTGCAATATACGCCTCAATAACATCCGCATGGCGGTTCTACTCTGCCTGATCAGCTTATTTCTGGCACTGCCAATATTAAATTTCGGCCAAATGTCGGTAGATAGTCAACTTTCTAGAATTGAACAAGGGCTGATAAAAGCCGATAAAATTGACTATGCCGCCTTCGCATTCAACTTTGGCGAAAGTGGCCGAGAAGCTCTGCAACAAATGCTGAATTCAGCTGACAAATCACTGGCAGACTCCGCAACTATTGCTCTAGCCGCTGATAACAGATGGGAGCTTCAAGA
>ASZI01000164.1 GCA_000416315.1 Osedax symbiont Rs2
CTAACCGCTAACCGCTAACCAGAGCTCTGATGCTTTAAAAACCAATATTTTTCCAGTTATTGATTATTGCACTAGTACCTATCAAGAGACTGTTTCAGGCTCGTTTGGCAATCCCTTTGGCTGAAAAAAATTAAGCGAAATCATGCCGGGTTGCTCTGATAAGCTGCACTGTTAATGGGCGTTAGCAGCGAAAAGAATCAAGCCTTTTTCTAGTTCAGCCTAGAAAAATCATCTGCATATATGAGCGGCAGACACAGCCTTTCATAGTGCTGGTCATAAACCTTTTTTCTTAATTGCATTCTTGGTAGTTGCGAAAAGCGCGCCTCTACTGCTATGGCAGTTTCCAGTGTAGCTACTGCGGCACCTTTTGCCTGGGCCTTATCCAGTATTATATCAACCACAGTTAGATTGTCTAAGGCGACATTATTCAGTTTAAAGGCCATAACACGAAACTTTTTGCTGGGAAAAGATAAAACGCTGCTGACAACACTGCAAATATAATAATGTTTCAGTTTCACTCTTCTGCTTCTGCGCGACGCAGTCTGTGCATTAGTGACCTCAAGGGCTGCAGTGTAACCTTTGCTGTACTCCTGGCTTCTGGTACCCGCTGAGGTATTCGCGCTAAAAAATATCACTAGGCTGAGAAAAATAATTTGTTGGATGTTAAGTGAAAACTGTTTCATTAATGCTGGAGCCTAGAAAAAGATATAAGGTAATTAGTGCTTATCACATTGCTGTAAATTTTATAGATTAGCAATGGATAGATGAATATCGCTCAGCTTAATAGTAAAAAGAGCGGTTGTCAGGTAGAAGTTACGGATAGACAAACGCTGCTAGTGGTATTTAGCTTTGATAAATCAAGTGCAGCAATATTATTAAATATCTGCAGATGGATAAAGTATTTATAGCGGTAAAATCGCATTCGGTAGTACATTGGGACAGATACTGGAAATTACCCATGGCATTCAATCAAATATAAGCTATTTACTCAGGAGTCACTATGGCCAATAAAACCCAGATAATAGAGTTTCTGGATGCACAATATCCGCAAACTAAATGTGTAGTGCAGGAGGTGGGTTGTCAGGGAGCGATTATTAGCCATCCAATAGGTCTGGCTGAGCTGCGCCCGGGTGGAACAGTCTCAGGGCCGGTAATGATGGAGGTGGCCGATGTTGCCTTATACGTAGCGATTCTGGGTGAAATTGGTTTAGTGGCCATGACGGTGACCACCTCTTTGACCATTAACTTCTTGCGCAAACCTAATGCAGATTTCGCGCTTGTTGCTAAATGTCGACTGCTAAAGCTGGGCAGGACATTAGTCGTGGGAGAGGTAGAGTTATTTAGCGAAGGCGACGATAGACCAGTGGCCCATGCCGTGGGGACGTACTCTATTCCCCCAAAGGATAAATTCTGACAAATAAACAAGGACTATTATATTGTCGAAAATTTTAATTTTTGGAAACTCCGGCTCAGGTAAGTCAACCTTGGCCAAGCAGTTGAGTGCTGAATACAATTTAGTGCATTTAGATCTGGATTCGCTGGCCTGGCAAGATTGTACTGCCCCGATTAGGAAACCACTAGCGGATTCTAAAGTTCAGATTGATGCTTTCATATGTGCAAATACTGGTTGGGTAATTGAGGGCTGTTACGCCGATCTTATTGTTTTTGCCCAAGGTGCCAGTGACCAGGCCATATTCTTAGACTTGAGTGTTAAAGCGTGCATTGAAAATGCTAAAAAACGTCCCTGGGAGGCGCATAAGTACCCTAGCAAGCAAGCTCAGCAGCGGAACTTGCCGATGTTATTGCAGTGGATTACTGATTATTACAGTCGCCAGGGGTGTTTTTCCCACAGCGCCCACTTAGAGTTTTATCAGCAATATCAAGGTGAGAAACGTATTATCAGAGAGAATTTGTCAGCAGATAACTCTTATTCAACCGCTGCTGTTGGCAGCTAAAATAATATCCACTGTTGACTTTCTGGGCAGCATTAAGCTGTCTTTATCGATGGCGGCGATGCTAGAGCAGCGATGGCGGCGCTGTCCGAATTAGCATCTAGCATTTTGTGCACTGCACTAAGCTAATCAGTGCTCTTAGGCCTCGGCAATATAAGCCTAGGGGCTTTATAGACATTAGCCAAAAGTACAGCAAAATAGTGATATGATCGCTAACATGTTAGTTTGTCAGCTGCTAAGATACGCTAGCGGCATTGCTCTTATTAAGCTCAGGGCATTTGACATTTGTTTGTAGTCCCCTCGTTAACATCTTTTGTGTTAACGATTAAAATAATAATCGGAAAAACAGTATGGATCAGCATATATCACAGAGAAACTTACCTCTGCTATTAACTAAGGCCAGAGAAACCATTATTTCTCAATTCAGGCCTATTCTCAAGCACTATGGTCTGACTGAACAGCAGTGGCGGGGACTGAGGGGGCTGTTTGAAGAGGGGAGGGGTGAGCCCTGCTACTTGTGTGAATGCTGTGAAATTTTAAGTCCGAGTATGACTGGAATTTTAAAACGCTTAGGCGAAATGGGTCTGATATCTAGGGAGCCGATGCAGGGCGATAAAAGGCGGGTGCTGATCTCTTTGACCACCAAGAGCGAACAATTATCCCGCGAAATAATCCCTTTGGTACAGCACCAATATCATTTGATTGAGCAGGCGTGGGGCCCCGATTTAATCAGCCAGATTTATAACGACATAGAATCTTTAATTGAACGCAGCAATGTCAAAGTAAAACCGGTTCAGTTACCTGTACGCAGCACTTAGACTAGTTGGCTGCTATGCATTTGTATGTAAGCGTCGCCGAAAGCACCTCTTATCACTAGTGGTTTCGAAATCTTTAGATTCAGGGTAAACCGCTACAACTGTTTAAGATATCAGGCGCTAATTAACCGGGCTAAGCTTGAAACTATGCTGCTGCCAGAGTAAGGTGTTTGAGCAAATAGGGAAAATTACAAAAGGATACAAAGATGAAATTAAATGCAGATCTTATTGATGAATTATCACTACTTTCGCAGTTTAAATTAAGCTCTAGTTTTGAGGGCATTAAAGTTCACACCCAGGCATCGAAAAATCTTATTGATGCAGCACAAAGACTATTTGACAAAGGCTTGATTTCGCAAAATGACGGCGGTTATCTCACAGATTTAGGCAAAGATGCAGCAGACCATTTCGAGCGTTTGCAAGGTATTTTAACCTCCCCAGTAAAATTGGACACTACTTCTTAAATGGCATTAAAACCTACCTTATATAAAGTCGATTTGCAGTTAGTTGATACCGATAGAAATGTTTACGACAACTGCAAATTTACCATCGCTCAGCACCCCTCAGAAACCCAGATTAGAATGATGATTAGATTGATGGTGTACTCCCTCAATTACCACGCTGATCTGCAGTTTACTAAGGGGCTTTCATCCCAGGACGAACCCGATCTGTGGCAAATATCACCCAGTCTGGAAGTTGAGAGTTGGATAGAGGTAGGTCAGGCGAGCGCCGAGCGAATGCGCAAAGGGGTTAGCCGATCACCAAAAGTTATCTTGTATGCCTACGGCAGTGAAACAAATGTTTGGTGGCAAAAAGTCGAGGATGCCTATCGAGCACTACCCCATATAGAGGTCTACAAGTTCGATCATAAACAAGCGGCCGAGCTGGAGAAGTTTGTCCAACGCAAAATGCAGTTAACAGTGTCGATTAGTGGAGCAGATATCTATCTCACTGGATCGGATACAGAACTTAGCTTAAGCCTGAGTAGATTGCTATAAGCGCAATTTAAATGTGGCTTGAATTTGAATGGATTGGCGTAAGCGCACGATAGCTGCTTATTGCTGACGATTTCTGTCTGAAATTGACGCTACAACTCGCCTATATTGTATTGAAACTAGTCTTCTGGCTGCAACTCTTATCCGGGCAACAGATGTCAGGTTGATTTTCGGGTTATTAAAAGCCTTGAACTATAGCTCCTAAGCGGTAGTTTTCTGGTTGGGACCGCGAACTAACAGACTTAACAGATCACTGCGACTAATAATCCCGGTGACTTCATGGCGAGCATTAACCACCGAAAAAGCCGACACTTTGTACTTCATCATAGTGATCGCGATATCGCGAACTAAAGTATCTTCTGAGACAGCCAACACTTTGGCGCCGAGCAAGCTCTGGATAAAACTGCTTTGTGGAGACTCAACCTTTAACAGGTCATTGGCACTGATCATGCCCAGAGGATGATTTTCTTTATCTATGATGACTATGTGTGAAATGTCATTTTCTCGCATCAGCTGTTGGGCATGGGAAACCAAATCATGTGAAACTGCTGTGATCACCGCTGAACTCATCACATGAGCTGCACTTAAACGGCGCCGATTTTCTAAAGTGTTAGCACTCTTACCGGTATTGATATAGCTCAAAGTTTGCCCGGGGGCAGCCAAAGTGGCGGGGTTTCTCTGTTGCGACTGAGCCTGCTGGCGGCCCCGGGGTTGATATTGGGGGTGGGAATTGTTTGCCAGAGGCAGCGACAAATCCATCTGTTTAATAGATGAGTTTGCCACATCAAAGTGATTTTTTTGTCTGTGCGCTGCACTTTGAGACACGCTTCCATTGTTAAAGATAAGTAAAGCCATTTGCCGTTCCTTGCTTAATGCTTTTCCCTATTCTTATTATTGGAAAAGAGGGTGAATATAAGGGTCGAAAATTAGTTTACAACCCCGTAAATACTACTGAACGTGGCTAAATTGTTTGTTGATAACAGTCTGTCATAGCACAACTTTGTAATAAAAAAGCAATATTAATACCAAGTTATTTTGATCTTGGACTAACAACTGTTAACTGATCATTTTTTAGTCATATGAATTAGATATTAACAGCATCTGAGACGACAATGCAAATGTAAATAAAGTTGTTTAAAAACAGCTACTTGTATTGGTGTTTTGCTGTATTTGTAAATTATTAACTGCTCTGATCAGCAGCGTAATAGTCAAAAACTAGGAATTTATTGTAATTGTGATCAAGCCAGGATGTTTTTTTACTTAGGCTGATTGAATCTGCTGAAAAATATCGAGAATTTCAAGCGCTTTTAATGCATCATTAGAGCTTGAGTATTTGCGAGAAATATTTGCACAGCAGGGTAAAGGCGTTCAAATGATTGCGGAATTATTTGTAGCTTTAACAACCAGTAATCTTAATGTGAAGTATAGACAGATTTATAAAGAGCCCCAGGGCTCTGATTGATGAGAGGAATATAATGGTTAAATCAGTGGTGTCGATGAAAATAAAAATGCTAACTCAGCTGTACAGTTTTATTCTCATGAGTTGCCTGAGTATTACCTCTGTAGCCAGTCCAATCGATAAGCACGACAAAATCATTTCCGCTATTCCGCTAGCTTCATTGTTGTTAGCAGAAACTAAAGATACCAGTGGCATTAGTATTCGCCCCGATCAGCTGCTGGTCCCCGCCTCCACTTTGAAAGTCGTTACCGCCTATCTGGCAATCAAGCGCTGGGGCTTAGAGCATAAGTTTTATACAGATTTTTACTATCTCGATGGGGTGTTATGGATCAAAGGGTTTGGCGATCCCTATGTGACATCTGAAGAGATGTTATTGATGAGTGCAGCATTAAAAACCCTTAAGCTTGGAAAAATCAGTGCAATAAAAGTTGATAATACATATTTTCCGGAGTTGCGCTTAGATGGGCGCGGCAATAGTGATAACCCCTACGATGCCGGTAATGCTGCTCTGGTAGTTAATTTTAATACCTTGTTTCTTGAAAAAAGCGGCAAAGGCGTTAGCAGCGCAGAAGCGCAGACACCCATCACACCCCTGGCGTTGCGCTTAGGATCAAAACTAGCGCTGGGAAAAAAGCGCATATCCCTACCCGGTGGGCGAGATATGGCGGCGCGCTATTTTGCAGAAGTGTTTTCTAAATTACATTTCAAGCGTAACTTAACTGTCAGCGTTGCTCAGCTACCGAAATCGGCCAAGTTTGTCTATCGTCACCAGAGTTCCAAAGCACTCTCGGAACTGCTCACAGTGATGCTCAAATACTCAAACAACTTCATCGCTAACCAATTGTTCTTAATGCTCCCAGAGACCAGTGAGAAGCAAGCAGTGTTAAACGTGCAGGCGGCGCAGAAAAATTATACAGCCCTGCTGCAGCGAGAGTTTGATTTTAAAGGAGCTAACTTTGTCGATGGCGCTGGGTTATCCAGAAAAAATCAAATCAGCAGCCAGCAATTATTGCAGGTATTAGAAGTATTTAAACCTTGGATTGATTTGTTACCGGAGCGGCGTAAGGGTCTTAAAGTTAAAACCGGCACTCTCTCTGATAACCATTCACTGGCAGGCTATGTCGTCGATAAAAACCAGCAGTGGCAGCCGTTTGTATTGCTGATTAATAAACGAATGCCCAGCGATTACCGTTTTCAGGTGGCGCAGGCACTGCTTAAACTGTAATGATTTTATATATTGCTGAAAAACCCAGTTTAGGTCGGGCTATAGCGGATGCGCTGCCTAAACCACACAAAAAGCAGCCGGGCTATATTGAGGTAGGAAACGGCGACATTGTCAGTTGGTGTATTGGTCACTTGTTAGAGCAAGCAGAACCTGATGCTTACGATCCCAAATACAAGCAGTGGAAATTAGAACATTTACCAATAGTACCGCAGCAATGGCAGTTAAAAGCCAAAAAAGATACGGCTAAACAGTTGAGTGTGTTACGCACACTGTTAAACAAGGCGGATTCAATAGCCCACGCCGGTGACCCTGATCGTGAGGGGCAGCTGCTGGTAGATGAAGTGCTGGCACATCTAAAAGTGGGTGTGAGAAAGCGCAACAAAACTCAGCGCTGTCTAATCAGTGATCTCAACTTAGTGGCTGTGCGTCGCTCACTGGCAAATTTACGCTCCAACAGCGAGTTTATTCCCCTGTCTACTTCAGCGCGGGCGCGCTCGCGAGCCGATTGGCTGTACGGTATGAATATGACCAGACTATGCACTATACACGGTGGCAGTGCGGGTTTTCAGGGCGTGCTGTCTGTGGGTCGGGTACAGACACCACTACTAGGGTTAGTTGTGCGCAGGGATTTAGAAATAGCCAACTTCGTGCCCAGAGCTTTTTACGAGGTATGGGCACAGCTGCAGAGCCAGGGCGGCGAAGACTTCAGGCTAAAGTGGAAACCTAGTGACAGCTGTGCTCCCCATCAGGATGAAGAGGGCCGGGTCATAAACAGAGCGCTGGCAGAAAACGTAGCCAAGCGCATTAAGGGGCAGCCAGGTAAAGTAGTGCGCGCGCAAACCAGCGCTAAAAAGCAGCCGCCACCGCTACCTTATAATTTATCAAGCCTGCAAATTGAAGCGGCAAAGGCTTTTGCATTCAGCGCTAAAAAAGTATTGGAAACTTGTCAGAGCTTGTATGAGAGACACAAGCTGATCACTTACCCAAGATCAGATAGCCGCTATCTTCCAACCGAACACTTTTCTCAAGGTAGCAGTGTAGCTGCTGCAATAGCGACAGTGGATACACAGCTAGCCACGGCGGTGCAAAAGGCGGATTTCTCTCGAAAATCTAAAGCCTGGAATGATGCAAAAGTTGATGCGCACCACGCTATCATTCCCACCCAAAAAAGCCGTGCGACAGGCTCTTTAACTAGAGAAGAGGCTTTGATCTATCAGATGATCGCCAGATCCTACTTGTATCAATTTTACCCCGCTTACTGTTTTGACGAACGCCAACTTGAAGTCGAAATTGCCGGTGGATTGTTTGCTGCTAAATCAGTGCAGTCAACAGATCAAGGTTGGAAAGCACTGCTGCCTAAGAGTAAAAAGTCCCAGATTAATGCTGAACAGCAGCGTCTGCCAAGTCTAAAAGTGGCGGATATTGTCTCTTGTCTTGATGCCAGTATCAGCGATAAGATGACCAGCGCGCCAGCATTTTTTACCGACGCTACGCTGCTGGGAGCGATGACCGGCATCAACCGTTTTGTCCAGGACAGCGAGCTGAAAAAAATCCTTAAAGACACGGATGGCATAGGGACTGAGGCCACCCGTGCCGGCATTATCGAATTACTGTTCAAACGGCAATTTTTAGTCCGCGAGGGCAAGTTGATTAAATCGACGTCAATAGGCAAAAAATTGATCAACAGCTTGCCTGATATGGCCACTACTCCGGATATGACAGCACTTTGGGAGTCCAGATTGTCAATGATGGCGCAGCGAAAATTTAACTATCAGCGATTCATGCAGGATCTACAGCAAGTTATCCAGCAGCTATCGCAGGC
>ASZI01000165.1 GCA_000416315.1 Osedax symbiont Rs2
GGGTGGGGTTCCCGAGTGGCCAAAGGGATCAGACTGTAAATCTGACGCGAAAGCTTCGGTGGTTCGAATCCACCTCCCACCACCATTTTCAAACTGCCTTTATCACCAGAGTTCCCTGTTATGCGCTTAGCCGAAATAGAAGCAATTGGTCTAAATGTAGGGATTGTTGCCCTGGCATGTTTCGTCACTTTTATTATTTACGACTTGGCAAAAAAATCTAATGCCGGTAAATTTGGCACTATCATTCTGTTTGCTGTACTGGGATTAGGCCTGGGCGCTTTTTTGATCAAGACCATCATAGTTGCTCTAATGGAACAGTAGCCTCTTAGCTGCTCTACAATCACAGGCACTTTATCAACAGCAGTATTTTTATTCCAACCTGTGTGTAACTGATCAACAACAGTGTTTTTTCGCTGTATTATTACCAGGTAACTTTCAGCAACAGCCAAGTCAGCGGCAGTCTTCTCCCCCCCCCTTTGCTTTTTTGGCGTTAAGCTTACTTTTTACCTAGCTCTGCTGCCGACACATGTTTTAGTGTCCCCGCCGCTACATCCCAGTCATAAGCCTTGCCAAAACCTACCACAAATCGCCCTTGCTCCGGCCTTAGCTGCAGCAATTTAAAATCAGCCAAAGTACGCAACAATTCTATAGTGTTACCAAGCTTTTCGCGCATTTCAACAAACACGGCACGCGCCACTTCAGTATTGAGGTCGATCTGATGAACAGTAACTTGCAGCACAGCTCTTTTACGTGCATAGAGATTTTTAGCACTGCTCTCATCTTCAATAAACATGGCGCTAGCGACAGGATTATTGAGCATATTGTTAGTCTGTTGCGATAATGTACTGACGAAAATATATATATCACCTTTAAATTCAATGTAAGGGGCATAACTTAGCAGCGGCTGCCCCTGTTGGTTAACGCTTGACAGTAACACTGTGGAAAAACTTTGCTGCAACTGCTGACAATCTGTCAATAGCTGTTGTAATTCGCTTGCCATTTAATGCCCCTTCTGATATTTAAATTAAACTATTGTTTGCTATAATGAAATCCGATTTCAAAGTAAACTATACAAGGCTAATACTACAATATCTTTATATGCCATAGCACTACAAACAGGTAAGCTAGTCGTACATACAACAGCTGGTCGAGTACACTACCTTCGCTTCAGGCGCTATTACTTTTACTCTACGGCATAAAAATCATCGATTTTGTCCCGGTTTTGCATAACTCTTTCAGCGACTAAACTATAGGCACTTACATGCAACAAAAGACCATCAACATAGGCTCAATCCCAGTAGCCAACGACAAGCCTATGATATTATTCGGCGGCATGAATGTATTAGAATCTCGCGATCTGGCCATGACCATCGCCGAATCTTATGCCGAAGTTACCACTAAATTGAACATCCCCTATATTTTCAAAGCTTCTTTTGACAAAGCCAATCGCTCATCACTGACCTCTTACCGCGGTCCAGGTCTCGACCAGGGATTGAGGATTTTAGAAGAAATTAAGCACAGTTTTAACTTGCCTATTATTACCGATGTGCATCATCCTGAACAGGCAGCTGCAGCCGCCGAAGTTTGTGATGTTATTCAGCTGCCGGCGTTTCTTTCCAGACAGACGGATCTAGTGGAAGCCATGGCCAAAACCGGTGCAGTGATCAATATCAAAAAAGCCCAATTTCTTGCGCCTCATGAGATGGGACACATTCTGAATAAGTTTGAGCAGGCAGGGAATAACAACTTGATACTCTGCGAGCGCGGCACTAGCTTTGGCTATAACAATTTGATTGTCGACATGCTCGGATTCAGCGTGATGAAAGAATTTGGCTATCCGATCGTCTTTGATGCCACCCACGCCCTGCAGATTCCTGGCGGGCGCAGTGACAGTGCAGATGGGCGCAGATCAATGGTCGCTCAACTGACCCGCGCGGGCCTAGCTCAGGGGATAGCAGGTTTATTTTTAGAAGCTCACCCGGATCCTAGCAAGGCCAAGTGTGACGGTCCATGCGCGCTACCTCTGGATAAACTGGAGCCCTATTTGCGACAAATGAAAGCTGTTGATGATTTGATCAAGAGCTTTGCACCACTGGATACTCAAGGATAGAAAAAACACCCGGGATTTAGTAACCGAATAAGGTTAAACTAAGGCTGTTATATCACTTTGACTAAAAGATGCAGAACTTATGGCTCAATCAAGAGAAGACATTTTTAACGATTTAAAAGACGGTCAATTAATCGGTCCCGATCACCATAAGTTCCAACTCTGCGGTAAATCAGTAGACTGCCCACTCGGGCAGTTGTGGCAAGCGGAAGACGTCAGTACTAAAAATCCGATTAGCGTTTCTGTAATCATGCTCGATCCATTATTCCTGCAATCTAAAAGCTTCCTGGCTAAGTTTAAGAAGCAAATTGTTCGCTCGAAAACCATCAATCATTCGCACATCGCTGACATCTATGGCTACTTTATCCACAAAGGCGGCCTGTTGTTTTTTGCCTTTGAACCTATTGATGGTCTAAACCTTGCAGAATTAATTTCCAACAGCGTCAACAAAAGCCTCAATATAAAGCAAATTCAAGGGCTATCAACCCAACTCACCGCCGCTATAAATGGTTGCACCAGGCAATGGCATCAAGTGTTTGGAGCAATAGACAGTCACTTCGTTTTTGTTAACAAAAAGGGCGGTGTTAAACTATTGCCGCTATCCATGCATGATTTTTTTCATGAAAACCAAAGCATGCCCGATAGCGTTTACGACTACAAAAAATATTGTGCCCCACAAGCACTGTCCGACGACAAGCTAGACGCCACAGCTGACAGTTATACAGTCGCCTGTGCCACTTACCGTCTGCTCGGTGGTGATGAATTTTCAATTCAACACAGCTCACAGCAACGCGATGAAATCACCTACAGTCGTCCCGGGGATATCTCTGACGAACAGTGGGAGTGCCTGCAACAAGCTATGTCAGGCGAGAGCTCCCGTCGTTACACTAGCGCTGCAGAATTCATCAAAGCATTTTTTCCCACCTTGCCTGAGTCGACAAATGATCAGGTAACCAGCGCTGATGATGTCGAAGAAATTGACATTCCGGCGCCTGAAAGAGCCAAGCTGCCCAGTACAGATATCAATTTTAAGCTGGGCAAGAAGACGATAAATTTTAGCGTGCCTACATTCACCATTCCACTGTTTATCTTCCTGGCAGGCATCGGCATTGGTTTCATTTTAGGTGTATTTTCCAGTTCCGGAAAAATAGATTCAGCCAACCAAACCAGTGCCAAATGGCAACAGCAGGCCGACACTTACCAGCAACAATTAACCGAGCAGAGTCAACAACTTGAAGAGTCTCAGGCGCGGGCAAATAATTTAGAGATTAAGCTAAAGTCTATCCAGCAACAACTGGGCAAACCAAACCAGCCGGGTCCCAAACCCTTAAGCATGTTTCGCGATGAACTTGATGAAGGGCAATACGGACCGGATATGGTAGTGATCGCTGCCGGTGAATTTATTATGGGAGATGCCAAAGGCTTGGGTGATGACAACGAAAAACCCGCCCATAAAGTCGTGTTTAAGAACAACTTCGCAATTTCCCGCTATGAAATAACCTTTGCCCAATATGATTTTTTTGCCCAGCAAACCGGCAGGAAGTTTCCCGATGATGAGGGCTGGGGGCGAGACCAGCAACCGGTCATCAATGTCAGCTGGCGTGACGCCAGAGCCTATACTCAGTGGTTGTCAAAGGAGACCAAACTTCCCTATAGATTACCGACTGAAGCCGAGTGGGAGTATTCAGCGCGCGCCGGGACTACTACCAATTTTTGGTGGGGTGATGAAAGCCTTACCGGCTACGCCCAGTGCTCAGATTGCGGCGGTCCTCTTGCGGGCAAACAACCCCTCAGTGTTGGCTCACTAAAAGCCAATCCATGGGGTCTTTATGACTTCAACGGCAACGTCGATGAGTGGGTAATTGACTGCTATCGCGACAATTATGTGGGAGCTAGAGAAGATGGCAGGCCCTATACTACTTCAAGCTGCAAAAATCGCGCAATTCGCGGTGGCTCCTGGTTCGATATCAACCGCATCCCTCGCTCTTCCAGTCGTTACCGCCACCCACCCGACAGTAAGCGCAACACTTGGGGGTTTAGAATCACATTGGATTTAACTCCTTAAGCTTGTCTCAAATTCCACTCATTTAGCTGTTGATAGAGGATCTTAGATGAATTATTTATACCTGAGCTTGTTGACTACACTAATGACAAGCAGTGCACAAGCTCAGCAAATAAGCTTGAGCTCCGACGATCAGACCCATTTATCAGTCACTTTTTATGCGCAAGACTTAGGCCTGATCCAAGATAGCAGAACCCTTGGGCCTCTAAGTAATGAGGATCAGGTCATCGTCAAAGATGTCAGCCAACAGATGGATCCCAGCAGCCTGCAAATCCAAGGCGCAGGTAAAATCACCGCACAGAGTCTCAACAAATCAGTGATCAACTATCAAAGCCTTATGCACAGCTATATTGGCAAAGAGCTAATCTTAGTTAAAGATAACGGGGCCAATGGCGGTGAGATCAGACAAAAAGTGAAATTGCTCAATCTCAGTGCCAATACGGTGATTGTGGGAATAAACAATGCGATTGAGTCTATTCCGCTACACAGTGATGTATGGCGCTTTGTTTTTCCGAAAAAGCCCGACAACTTGCTGTTGCAACCTAGCCTTACATTCAACAGCGAGGGCAAAACTGGCACCAATAACATCAAATTGAGCTACCTCAGTAAAGGCATTGCATGGCAGATGGACTATGTACTTGAACTCAATAAAAACAGAGACAAGCTACAGCTAAAAGGTCTGGCATCGCTGTTTAACAATACTGGCATCACTTTTCGTGACGCCAGTATCAAGCTGCTAGCAGGGCACATCTCTCAACCGCAACAGCGCCCTCCTATAGAAGCCGATAGCAATATGAAGATGATGCTTTCGGCCAATAAACTCTCTGTTACACCCCAGTCCACTGGCGACCTGAAATTGTATAAACTGCCGCACAAAACCACCTTGCACTCTGGTCAACAGATGCAAGTGCCACTGCTGCAAGGGGACAGTGTTAATGCATTAGCCAGCTATCGCTACCAATTTCATGTCACCCCATATATTGACAACAGCCAGATTAAAACTAATCCAAGTTCATATTTAACCTTCATCAACACTAGCTCCAGCGGCTTAGGAATGCCCCTGCCCGCAGGCCAAGCCCGGGTCTTTAGCCCAGATCAAAGTGGTGACTTGCAATTTATTGGAGCTAGCTTTCTGCCACAGAGCGCGGTTAATGAAAAGATAGAATTAACCACCGGTAAAGCTTTTGATTTGTCTATCAGCCAGCGACAGAGCAGCCATCAAAAAACCTTTAATGGTGCGGTAATTGGCATAGCGTTAAACATTAATAACAGCGCGGCAGATGATAAAACACTGGACCTTTCCAGCAGCTTCAGCCATGACTGGGAGATAATCAGCAGCACTTACCCGACGACAGATAAAAGCGGGGCAGCAGCAAGCTGGAGTATAAAGTTGCCAGGCAATAGTGCCACTATTTTTAACTTGCAAGTGCGGTTAAAAACTAAAAACTAGGAACCAGTTGGAAGTTGGAAGTT
>ASZI01000166.1 GCA_000416315.1 Osedax symbiont Rs2
CAGGCTGCTCTTGCATACTGCTCGACAGCGCTATCGGCCCTGACAGCAAATGTAAGTCTTCCAGTAGAATTTGCGCACCTGGCTGAATAATCAGCGCCCTCTGTATTACATTATCCAACTCTCTTACGTTTCCTGGCCACTGATGAGCCGTGAGAGTTTGTTGTGCCTCAATGCTAAAGCAGGCATCTGCTCTGGCCATTTTATTGACATATTTAGCCAGTATCTGCTGTGCCAATGGCATTATATCTTCGACTCTGGAGCGCAGCGGCAACCACTCTAACGGAAATACATTCAACCGATAGTAAAGATCTTCGCGAAACTTTTTTTCAGCTACATACTCAAACAGCGGTCGATTGGTCGTTGCCAGCACACGCACATCCAGAGCAATTACCGTCTTGCCACCGACTCGTTCGACTTCTTGTTCCTGTAGAACCCTTAACAGTTTAGCCTGCAGGCCCATCGACATTTCAGTCACTTCATCCAGCAGTAAGGTTCCGCCGTTGGCCTGTTCAAATTTCCCGGCACTGGCGCTGACCGCTCCAGTGAAAGCACCTTTTTCATGGCCAAACAAAATAGATTCGAGCATGTTTTCAGGGATGGCAGCACAATTAATAGCGACGAATGCCTTTTTAGATCTGGGGGAATTCGCATGAATATAGCGGGCCAATACTTCTTTGCCGCTACCGGATTCTCCGGTAATTAGTACTGTTGAGTCTGTGACAGCGACCCGCTTCGCCAACTGTAGCAATTGCTGACTACTCGCAGAGCAGGCTATAGTATCCTGGCTCCCCAAATCCGAGCCCTGAGTATACTTTTTTACCGCAGCGATTAGCACATCGGGTTCAAATGGCTTCATCAAATAGTCAACGGCGCCGTGACGCATTGCATCCACTGCTTTATCAATCTGGCCAAAAGCCGTCATCAAAATTACTGGTATTGCCAAATGGTGTTTCTTAATGTAACTCAATAGCTGATGACCATCGATACCCGGCATGTTCACGTCAGTCACCACTAAATCGAAACTGGCGGCTGCCAATTGGACGATAGCAGACTCTCCATCGGCCGCACTAGCCACTTGGACTTCAGCCAGTTCTAATGTATCGACTAGCGCTTCTCTTAAATCAGGATCATCCTCAACCAACAATATCTTATATGCCATTATTACCTCTGATTAACGATCCAACTCAATCAAGCTCTTTACTTGCAGCACTTACCCAAACTAAAAATTTATTGAACAGTTATACACCAACAAAAATCCAAGAAACCCGCTATTTAAAGCAAAAAAATTAGAATAGCTCTTACATCCTTAAACTATCGGCAACCAAAAACCTGCTACAGTGCCTTTACCCAATTGCGAGGCCATCTCAAATCTGCCGTTATGTGCTTTGGCGACGACCTGAGCAACACTTAGCCCCAGCCCGGTGCCATGCGATTTGGTGGTATAAAAGGGCTCTTGCACTTTGCTCAATGTCTGGGCATCCATACCCGGGCCATTGTCAATCACCGAGACAACCAACCAAGAGCCTATCAACTGCGCCTCAATTTTTATCGCCGGCCGCTCATCACAAGCCTGCAAGGCATTTAGAACCACATTGAGAATAGCACCTATCAAGACTTCCCTATTACACATTAACTCTATTTCGATAGCATTTATTGATATATCACAATCCGCATCATATTGAGCAAGCGGTACGTCCAGAGCATCTTCCAATTCCTGAAACAGTTGCTTTAAACTAATCAGATCAGATAATGTCCCATCACCTCGAGCAAAGACCAACATATCACTAATTTGTTGCTCTATATTCAATAGTCGGGTTTTAGCTTTGTTGGCAAATTTCAGTCGCTGCTGCAAAGGCAGCTCTTCTCGGGTTAAGTTACTGGTGTATAGTAGCGCAGCCGATAACGGCGTTCTGATTTGATGGGCTAAAGATGCCATCATCTTGCCCATTTCTGATAATCGTTGCGCGTGTGCCAGACGCCCCTGCAGTATTCTGGTCTCAGTCAGATTGGTCAGCAATACCAGCTGACCTTTATTATCCAAAAGCGCCCGGGTTGCGATAGAGACCCTGCGTCCATCTTTTAAAGAAACCTCATGACCATCGTCAGCTTGAGGCGCAAAACACATCTCTACTACGTCCCGCCACATACAGCCCAGTAAAGGTGCAGCTAATAAATTTAGTGCCGCGGGGTTACATTGATCAACCACCCCTAAATTATTTATCACTATCACTCCAGCTGGTAGCACATCTAATAGCTGTTTTAATCTATCGTCGGCCGGTAGGTTTTCGGGGCTATAGCCATTATCAAGCTTGACTTGCAGTGTTGATAACTGCTGGGTTAGCTTTATATTCTCGGCTATCAGCTGTGCTTTGCTCATCTGCGTCATTTGCGCTGGATTCCATATTTACGCATTTTTTCCACCAAGGTCGTGCGCCTGATTGATAACAAAGTAGCGGCTCTTGCGACAATCTGATTACTTTTATCCAGCGCTTGTTGAATAAGAGCTGTTTCAAGGTCTTCAACCTGCTGTTTTAGATCCAGCCCTAGATCAGGAAGAACAAAAAGTGGCGGCGGTGCTTGCGCGGTCTCTTCCAATACGCTGATAAAGTGCCGGTCACTCTCTAAGTTCATGTCACTTTGAACTTGATACCTGGACGGATCTGGCTCATCTACATGACGACATTTCATCGGCAACTCGCTCACCCCCACCACACCATCCGGGTACATAATTGCCAAACGCTCAATGAGGTTTAACAACTCTCTGACATTACCATCCCAGGGGTGACGCTCCAGTGAGTCAATAGCTGACCTTTGAAACTTCAACCGCCCCAGCCCCTGATCAGACGCACGTTCGGTAAATGCCTGAACCAAGGTTTGTATATCACTTTTTCGCTCACGTAGTGCCGGCACCTCAATCGGATAGACATTCAGGCGATAGAACAAGTCCTCCCTAAAAGCCCCTGACTCTACCATTTTTTCCAAATCTCTATGAGTCGCTGTCACAATCCGCACATCGACTTTGATGGTTTTGCTGCCGCCGACTCTTTCAAAACAGCGCTCTTGCAATACTCTAAGCATTTTAACTTGCATTGGCAGGGGCATATCACCAATTTCATCTAGAAAAAGCGTACCGCCATCCGCCATTTCAAAACGTCCAGCTCTACTAGACACCGCACCAGTGAAAGCGCCTTTCTCATGGCCAAACAACTCACTCTCCAATAGCTCTGCAGGGATGGCACCACAATTTACCGGCACAAAAGGCCCTTTTGCCCGACTGGAGACATTATGTAGACTTCGCGCTACCAATTCTTTGCCGGTACCCGACTCACCGGATATAAGTATATTGACTTCTCTATCTACAACTTTGCACATCACTTGCTTCAATTCGACAATTGCCGAACTCTTGCCGATGATTAGCGGAAACTCTGCCTGTACTTGCCCTTTCAACTTCACCCGAACTGAGCGGTAAATCTGCGCCTCGTGCAACAAGTCGGTCAACAGCTCTTCATCTACATCTCTGCTTAAGACCCGCAATAACAACTTCCTGGATTTTTCTGTCAGCTTTTCAGTATCATTCCAACTTTCAAGCAGACACAAAGGTGTATTTTTATAGCTGTCACTAAAAAAATGGATCAGTTTATTGAGTGACAGTGGCAAACTGCATTTTCCGATTAGGGCTATAGCATACTGCTCAAAGCGCTCTGTACTTTGCAGCAACTCAACAAAAGTGATGACTGTATGGCCAATCTTTAAACTGGATAGAATGTTTCCTAAAGATGCCCGTCTCTGTTCGTCATCATCAACCAAGATCACTTTATTTACTACTTGAGAATTCATAGCGATTATCACTGTCATTTTTTTGACATTCTAGCAGATTCTACAACTCTGGCAATAATCCTTGTCAGGCAGGGAATTTAAACATAGCGATTACACTTGAAGTTGGCTGGTTTAAGCAGCGACTATATATGGACGACATAGTATTTGTTGTGGCCAAAATCAGCAATTTAGCATTATGATTTTGTATCTGTGTGTGTGAG
>ASZI01000167.1 GCA_000416315.1 Osedax symbiont Rs2
CGCAGCTACCGCCCCCTTATTTTGCCAACCGCATACTAAGCGTCACCCGCAACCCATTGGGCTCAACATTCTGCACTTGCAAAGTGCCCTGTAACCCCTGCATCGCCTGTCGGGCAATCCCCAACCCTAAACCGTGTCCATCGACATTAGTATCTAACCTAAAAAACGGATCACACAGTTTAGCCAACGCAGCTTCGGGCACTCCCGGACCATTATCCTCAACTATAATATGCAGACTATCGGCATCTGGGTTAACCAGGCGAATAATAATATTGGTCTCTGCGCTGGTGTGCTTGAGGCTATTTCCCAGTACATTCCCCAGTGCTCGCTCCAGCAGTGGTACCGACCCCAGCGCCTGGCTGTTTACGGAATCGGCTACCTGCAGTTCGATATGCCGCTCTGCCTGACTAAAGCTGATATCAGCCAGTAACTTATCCAACAGCGAGCGCACTTCAATGTTAGAGCAGACATGCTCTTGTTGCTGCAATTTAGCCAGCGACAGCAGCTCATCTATCAGCAGTGACAAACGTTGACACTCCAATTGAATACGATTGACTGCCGGGTGCTGTTCGCCCACTTGTTGCTCGATAATGCCGCTGGCAGCCATCAACCTGGCCAGCGGTGCACGCAATTCATGGGAGACGTTCTGGAACAAGTGCTGCTGACCTATTAAAGTATTTTCTACATATTCCGCCAGCTGATTAAACTCGCGGGCAAAGTCGCCAATTTCATCTCCTCTGCCCAGCAATTTATCGGCGATGCGCACACTAAACTCACCGCTCTTTAAGCGCTGCACGTACTGGCGCAGCTTATTCATCGGCCTGACCACAATAGCGCTGACAATAAAGCTGGCAATGGTGGAACTCAGTAGTATCAGCAGCGCTTGTACTGAGAGAATAAAGCCCTGCCAACGAGCCAGACTATTACGTGGTGGCTTGATGAAATAAGCCACTTTATAGTCCTGCCCAGAAACGGAAGCGACCTGCAGTTCGATTTTTTCTCCCGGGTGCTGCTTGCCCCCTAATATTTGTTGACCTTGCTGATCGTATATTTGGATAGGAGGCATGCCCGGTCGCTGCATCGGCCAGCGACCCTCCCGGTGCTGATTGAAATTTTCGTGCAGCTGCTTCATTTTCTCACGGTACTTAGGATTGCCCTCATAGCGTTCCAGAAATCGCTCTACTTGTAAACGCACCTGGAATTTAGCCTTGGACTTGTAATTGTCTTCCTCCGCCAGTTCCCCGATCACTACCACAGTCACCATCATGACCATAAAACTGGACAGCCAAAGTGAGATAAAAACTTTCCAAAAAAGTGTCTTAAACCTAAACATTATTTGCCTTAGAGCCTTTTTCAGTAAACTGATCGATAAACAAATAACCCTCACCACGCACTGTTTTTATTAGCTCAGTGCCGTTGTCCAGTGTTGCCAACTTTTGTCGCACCCTGCTTAAGTGCACATCGATAGAGCGGTCGTAGGCAGTCAACTGCCTGTGTAGCACTTTTTCGGTTAGGGTACTTTTACTGACAACTATTCCCGGCTGCAACATCAATTGGTGCAGTACATTGAATTCGGCGCTGGTTAGTTCTAACAATTTTCCCGCAACTTGAACTTCCCGGGTTGACGGACTAAGGGTAACACCCATCAGTTGTATGTTATTGTTGCCAGGTTTTAGTGGGGTCGATTGCTGGCTTCTGCGCAAGACTGCTTTAATACGTGCCAGCAGTTCTCGGGGATTACAGGGCTTAGCCAAGTAGTCGTCAGCACCCATTTCCAGTCCCAAAATCCGATCGATATCACCGCCTTTGCCGGTCAGCATGATCACCGGCAAGGTGACTCTGGGTCTAAGTTGCTGCAGTAATTCTAAGCCGGACATACCGGGCATCATGATATCAAACACCGCAATATCAAACTGTTTCCTCGATTCCAATAACGTCAGGGCCTGCTCCCCACTATCGGCAACTGTAATGCTCAATCCCTCATAATTTAAATACTCAGATAAAAGAGCGGTGAGCTCTCTGTCGTCATCTACTAGTAATAACTCTACTTGCTGCATTAACACACCTGCCCTAATCTTATTTACACTCATTATAACTAGCTTAAATTCAGCAGCGATGCTCTTTACACAACTTTACACTAACGCAACCCTACTTAGCATTTAGTTAATGCAAACTAGCTGTGTCAATTAGATAACGCCCAATCAGGAGCACAATTATGAACAACAATCTTATCGCTTTTATCGCCGTCCCAGCCATGTTGTTACTAAGTACAGCTAGCAATGCAAATTCAGAGGAACAAAATCAACCGGGCTTCACAACTCAAGAGCAACCTGAATTTTCTCGTCGCAACAACCAGCGCGGCCCTAACATGGAGCAGAAGCTACAGATGCTGACCGAAAAGCTCTCTTTGACGTCAGCGCAACAGGCAGAAATTAAGGCCCTGTTTGAAAAACAGCAACAAACCCGCGAAGCATCTGGCGAACAGCGCAAGGCACTACATCAATCAATCAGAGATTTAGACGCCAATGCGCCAGATTATGCACAAAAGTTAGCGGCAGTTAAACAACAAGCAGGACTTTCCGCCGGCAACAAAATCCAGCAGATGATATCTACCAGACAGGCAATGCAGAAGATATTAACCCCTGAACAGCAGGAGCTGATGAAGCAGATGAGAGGCGAGAAACGCGGCAAGAGGGGTAGCCATACTGAAGAACCTGCAGATGCAACTTCCTAGCAAAAGCTAAAAAAGTGGCACAAAAAAGGGCGGATACCCGCCCTTTAAGTGCTTAGCTACTCATGCAACTCGCTATCAATCTCAGCGATTTATTATCTCTGGACCCATAACTGCATAAGGTAGTGCAGTTGATAATGCTGGTATGTAAGTGACGATGATCAGGAAGAACATCAGTACTAACATAAAAGGGGTCGCCGCTTTAACGACTTTAGACAAGCTCATTCCGGTAATCGCAGAAGTCACGAACAAGTTCAGACCAATAGGCGGGGTGATCATGCCTATTTCCATGTTGACTACCATTATAATCCCCAAGTGAATCGGGTCTATACCCAGCTCCATGGCAATAGGGAAAACTATCGGTGCCACTATCAATAACAGTCCGGATGGCTCCATAAATTGTCCGCCGATCAACAGTAAGATATTCACTGCTATCAGGAAGGTGAACCAGTTAAAGCCAACACCCAACATCCACTGCGTCACCATCTGCGGAATGCGCTCCTCTGAGAGAGTATGGGCAAACAGCAGCGCATTGGCGATGATGAACATTAACATCAAGGTAGTTTTAGTACCTGTCAACATCACCTCTTTTGTCTCTTTGCTGTACAGTACCGGGAAAAACTTTTTCAGCATTAACAGTAAGTTTCTCCCCCATACTGGCAGGCCTGCCATTACAGCATGCAAACCACTAGTATGTAATTGAGCACCGCGGATATATACGTAAAGTGCAGTAATCATAAGACTTAGCGGCGCACCCCAGAGTGCTCTGTCGGCTGCAGTCACTGTTGATTCAGGGCCCGATGTGGCAAAAAACGCCATGATCATCCACACCATAAAGAAAGACAGACCGTAAACCGTGCCGTTGAAACCCACTTTAGCAGCCGCTGAATCAGTTTCGCTGACCCAGCTAATGCCTTTTAGCGGCCCCATGTCACGGTAGACAAATAGCGCAATAAAGATCGAGTAGATCGCAGCAACAGCCGCAGCTTCAGTCGGGGTAAATGCACCGCCGTAGATTCCGCCCATAATAATAACTATCAGGAACAGTCCCCAGCCCGCTTCTTTGCCTCCTTTTACGATAGCGCCAAAGCCTTTCCAGGGCTCTGAAGGCAAGTTTTTAATGCGCGCGACCACGTAGATCGCCAGCATTAACATAGTACCGGCCAAAATTCCGGGAATGACACCGGCCAAGAACATCCGGCCCACAGAAACATCTGTAGCAGAGGCATACACCACCATCACAATCGAAGGGGGGATCAATATGCCTAAAGTGCCAGCATTGGCAATAATACCCGAGGCAAACTCTTTTGAGTAACCTACCTGGCGCATACCGACTATGGCGATACTACCTATGGCCACAACTGTTGCCGGGGATGATCCAGACAGCGCTGCAAACATCATGCAAGCCAGCACTGAGGCCATCGCCAAACCACCGCGAAAGTGGCCGACACAGGCAATTGAAAAATTAATTAAGCGTTTGGCCCCCCCGCCGGTAGACATAAATGACGAGGCCAGTATAAAGAAGGGGATTGCTAATAATGTATAGTGCTGACCGGCACCAAACAGTGATATTGCAACAGAGGTCAACTTTGCATCTGAAACAAAGGTGATAAAAAGTATTGATGATAATCCCAGTGAGATGCCAACTGGCAAGCCCAAAAAGAGTAGCGTCAGTACCAATCCAAATAAAATGAGTGCTTCCACGGATAAGTCCTTAAATTTATGCTCTACAGAGACTATTTATCTTTTAAAATGTCTTTATTTTCTTCAACCAGCTCTTGGCCTTCGTGACCACTGATCAACATCCGACGTTTACCTGTGTAGATATCGATAAAAGCTTGTCCCGAGCGGTACACCAACAGCGCCAGGCTGATTGGCAGTACTATCAGTACTATCCAGCGATGTAATCGAGGTTTAAGACCAAATAGTTCCTGCATAAATTCTGGGTAGCGAATTTCTTCTACGCCTATACCTATTTTGTGCATTTTGGCCCAGTATTCGATAGCGCCACCACGCACATCAACTCCGAGCATGTTTAGCCAGGTAGAGTCCAGTAAGATCAGGCCGTAAAACATACTACCGAGCGCACCGATAAGCGCCATAATTCTAGTCACAGGCTTAGGTACTGCATTAAGTACGATATCCACACCTATGTGCAAACCAGTTTTTATGCCATAGCTCATACCTAACAAAATCAGCCATGAAAAGGCTAAGGTATTAAATTCTAATGCCGCCGACCAACCACTGTTAAAGCCGTGTCGTGCGACCACTTGGCCAAAGGAGACCACCATAATCGCTGTGATGATTATGACCAGTAAGCTCTCTTCCGCTCGATCGACGGTTTTTGGAAACTTACGCTCCAATAACCAAATAATAACGATCAAGATAAAGAGGTAAATGTGCGGCCAATAAGCCATGTAAAACCCCCCTGCCAGTAAACGAATTAACCAGCCAATAAACTCAATTTACAGTTATGTCTCAGATTACAGATTCAATTACGCCGTCGCTGTAATGCAAAATAAGGTGTGAAATTTATAGGGTTAGGGATCTATTGTGCGCCCGAAAAGCGCGAGGGGCAAGTCAGCTCTGTAACTTGCCCCGGTACTGC
>ASZI01000168.1 GCA_000416315.1 Osedax symbiont Rs2
GATCTGATTGCCCAGGGAGATTACTCTGCACAAGTGCAGCCGCGCAGTGACAAAGATGCCTTAGGCAATGCGTTATTCTTAATGACACAGAGTTTGCGAGAGGCCGGAGATGTCTGTGATGCGATAGCAGCAGGCGATTATTCCGTTGAAATTAATCTTAAAAGTGATCGAGATGCCCTGGGAAAGGCTCTGTCGACAATGACCAAGAATTTGCGGGATTCCACTAACATTAGCTTGCGAGAAGATTGAAAAAAAACAGGTCAAGCTGAATTAGCCGATACGATGCGAGGCCAGCAAGATGTTGCTGAACTGACAGAGCAAGTTATTACCTATATTGCCAAATATACAGGCTCGCAAGTGGGGGGTTTTTATCTTGCCGATGAAGCGCGGAATTTATCTTTAGCCAGCAGTTATGCCTATCAGCGGCGTAAAAATCTGTCGGATAAAATTGCCGTAGGTGAGGGGTTAGTAGGGCAGGCAGTTAAAGAAAAACAAACAATAATGATCGCGAATGTACCCGATGATTATATCAGTGTTAATTCAGGGCTGGGACAAGCATCGCCTAACAGCTTAATGGTGTCACCGATACTGTTGGAAGGTGCCGTAAAAGGGGCCATTGAAATAGGCCGTTTTGGCGAGTTTGATTCTAAGACTATAGAGCTGCTGGAAAGGTCAAATGAGAGCATTGCCATGGCCATCAACACTGCTCATGATAGGGTCAGGATGCAGAATTTGTTAGAGGAAGCACAGCGAAGTACTGAAGAGTTGCAAGCACAACAGGAAGAATTGCGCACCACCAATACAGAGCTTGAAGAACAATCTAAAATCATCAGCGATTCTGAGGCAAGTTTAAAAGCACAACAGGAAGAGTTGCAGGCATCCAACGAAGAACTGGAAGAGAAAACCGAGTATTTACAGCGGCAAAAACAGGAGATTTTGGATAAAAACAGCAAAATTGAGTTGTCTAGAAATCAACTTGAAGAGAAGGCCAAAGAGCTAGAGATATCCAGTAAATATAAATCAGAATTTCTTGCCAATATGTCCCATGAGCTTAGAACACCACTTAATAGCCTGTTGATTTTATCAGAGATGTTGTCACAAAATAAAGAGGGTAACCTCACCAATAAACAACTAGAGTCAGCCGCAATAATTCATCGTGGCGGACATGATTTACTTAATTTAATCAATGATATATTAGACTTATCCAAAGTGGAATCTGGTAAATTGACATTGGAAATCCAGAACATTGAACTCAATCAACTGCAGAGAAGTATTTGTACTCAGTTTGAGCCTTTAATACATAATAAAGACTTTAAGTTTATTAGTGAACTTGACGAGGGTTTACCCAAAACGATTCAAACTGACCAAATGAGAACCTTGCAAATACTAAAGAATCTAATGTCCAATGCCTTTAAATTCACTGTAAAAGGCAGTGTGCAATTTCGTATTTTTGTACCTGACAGTGATGTCGTGTTTAAACAAGAACATTTAAACAATCAGAATTGTATTGGCTTCAGTGTTATTGATACTGGCATAGGCATAGAACAAGATAAGCAACGCTTGATTTTTGAGGCATTTCAACAAGCAGATGGCAGCACGAGTCGAAAATTTGGTGGCACTGGGCTAGGTTTAACCATTTCCAGAGAGCTTTGTCGTCTGTTAGGCGGTGAACTGCAAATCAGTAGCGAGCTGAATAAAGGCAGCACCTTTAGCGTGTATTTGCCGTTACTCAATGATGGTCAGTACGGTAATAGCAACAAAAGTGCCGACCACTTAGGTATAGTGCCGACGCACTCTGATAGATTAAATACAGTCGCAAATAGTCTGCATGCTGATCGGAAAAAGAGTACCCCCCCTTTAACTTCCCCCGCCGTTGAAACGGGGGCCTATGTTGAGTCTACCTTCATTGAAGATGATAGAGACTCAATAAAACCAGGCGATAAAGCTGTACTCATCATTGAGGATGACAAAGATTTTTCCAGTGTGTTAAAGGGTATTTCAAAAGTAAAAGGTTATAAGGTACTAGTGGCAGGGGATGGTAAAAGTGCCTTGCACTTAGCGGCAAAATTCCAACCTAGTGCGATTATTCTAGATCTGGGGTTGCCTGATTTAGACGGGTTAAAAGTATTGGCCCTGTTTAAATCTGACTTAACCACCCGACATATTCCAGTGCAAATCATTTCCGCCAGGGAGGGGCTAGATAACGGAAAATATCACGGCGCTATCGGTGTATTGAAAAAACCAACATCAATGGAGGAGCTAAGTAAAGTATTCGCTGTCTTTGATGGAATACTCAATAGTCAGCCTAAGAAATTGATGATCATCGATGACGACGAACGACACTGTCATAGCTTAAAACTGCTGTTAGAGAATGACGGAATTGAAATAACTGAAGTTAATTCGGGTGAGCGGGCCATAGAGTTAATGCGCCAAGCACAATTTGACTGCATTGTCCTGGACCTGCAATTACCGGGGATTAGTGGTCAGGATCTGTTACAGCAAATGCAGGCAAGCGCCACAGACCGATTACCTCCAGTGGTGATTAATACCGGTGTTGAGCTCAGCGAAGATCAATACCGTGAGCTGAGTCGCTATACCGATAAAATCATCCTTAAAGGTTCGATCTCCAACGAGCGCTTATTGGATGAAGTGATGTTGTTTCTGCATCAAACTCCGCTGACACTGCCTGATTCTCAGCGTCAGGCGATTCAAATGTTACACAATGAGGAAAGTTTTTTTGAAGGCCGTACCTTACTGTTGGTCGATGATGATTTACGCAATACCTTTGCACTTTCTACGGTATTAGAGGAACGTGGGTTGAATGTTATTATTGCTGAAAATGGCCTCAAAGCCTTGGAGGCTTTAGAGCAACATGAAAATATTGAAGTGGTATTAATGGATATCATGATGCCGGTGATGGACGGCTACGAAGCGATGAAAGAGATTCGTGCCCAAGATAAATATAATGCATTGCCTATTATCGCATTAACCGCAAAAGCTATGGCGGAGGATAAGGCAAAATGCCTGGATGCGGGGGCTAACGATTATATGAATAAACCGGTCAAAACGGACGAGTTATTGGCCTTGTTAAAAGTAACCATAGTATAAGGGGTTATGATGGAATTGACCGAAATAGCAGACATTGAGATTGATACCTTACTCGATGCCATTCGACGTCGCTATGATTATGATTTTAGTAACTATGCCAGGTCCAGTTTGAAACGGCGCATCAATGGACTGCTAGTAAAAGAAAAATTGGATATGCCGTATCAGTTGATTCCCAGAATTTTATATGACGAGGAGGTATTCAATCGCTTTTTGTCTGAATTATCAGTCACTGTCACAGAAATGTACCGCGAGCCGGAATTTTTCTTAAATCTGGTAGAGTCAATTTTTCCGGTACTAAATACATATCAGTATTTTAAAATTTGGCATGCAGGTTGCGCCACAGGAGAAGAGGCATATTCGCTAGCGGTGTTGTTGAAAGAAGCAGGTTTGCTTAATCGAGCCAAGATTTATGCCACAGATTACAACAATAAATCCATAGATATCGCCAAACAGGGCATCTATAGTGCCGAAAATATTGAACAAAGCAGCAAGGGATATTTGAAAGCGGGGGGCAAACAGCGTTTTTCTGATCACTACAGCGTGCATTACGAGGCGATACAATTTGATGATGAGTTGAAAAACGCTATCACCTTCGCTTATCACAATCTGGTCAAAGACGGTGTTTTTGGTGAAATGAACTTGATCATATGTCGCAATGTGTTTATTTATTTTGATAAAGATCTACAAAACCATGTCTTAAATTTATTTAATGAAAGCGCAATCAGTAAAGGTTTTTTGTGCCTGGGAAATAAAGAAACGATTCGTTTTTCGATCCTAAAAGACAAATTTATGACCCTCTCGGAAAGCAATTCAATTTATCGAAAAAAACAATAGCGGCGGATTATCAATGAGAAACCCTGCCGCTGAAATTCACTGCATTGTAATTGGTGTGTCTGCCGGCGGTTTTGAGGCACTCAATCTATTAATCACACAATTACCCGAAAAATTTAATTACCCGATTGCCATTGTTCAGCATCGCAGCGCCGATAATGATGGCTACCTAACGCAACATCTGAATATCAACTCACAGATCAATGTTAAAGATGTGGTTGATAAAGAACCTATATGCCCCGGTATCGTCTATATAGCCCCGGCGGATTATCACTTATTGATAGAGCGTGGGGCATATTTCAGTTTGTCCCGGGATGACAAGGTAAATTACAGCAGACCTTCAATTGATGTATTGTTTGAAAGTGCTGCAGATGTTTACCGACAAGCTTGTTTAGGGATTATTTTAACGGGTAAAAATGCCGATGGGGCAATGGGCCTGGCTAAGGTAACCGCGACCGGCGGCACTGCCATTGTTGAAGACCCTGAGACCGCCAAAGAGAGTGCAATGCCCAACGCGGCAATTAACAAGGTTCCCAGCGCGACTGTTTTAGAACTATCAGATATTGGTAGATATTTAATGAGCCTTCAGCAAAGTGAAAAGTAGCTAGGCTGGAATAAACACCTCAACAGTTCGTGTTACTGGAGTACCTATAATCAATCTGGGCCCTGCAGAGAAAACAGCTGCCCTAGCTGCATTGTCTCTAACAGCCCCGCAAAAATTCCTATTTCTCAGCAAAAGTGAAGTGACTGACTATACTTGAATTAGGATTTTCCAGGGATTGCTTATGCAGTTTAACAACAAGAGCAAAGTACTGATTGTCGATGACCTTGAGGTTAACCGATATTCGCTAGAAATGATGCTCGAGCCTCTTAATATCAGCATTGTGCATGCTGATTCAGGTGATAGTGCTTTGTCACAAGTACTGAATCACGATTTCGCTGTGATACTGATGGATGTGGAAATGCCTGGCTTGAATGGTTATCAAACGGTGCAATTAATCCACAGTAACAAGCGTTTCAAAAACATTCCTATCGTGATGATTACCGCCAGCGACACAGACAATGTTCTTCTCAATAGAGCCTATGAATCAGGGGCAATCGATTATGTAATAAAACCGATAAAAGCGGTGGTGATCATCAACAAAGTGCGTCAATTTGTTGAGTTGGATCGCCTTCATCGGGTTACTAGACAAGCTGTTATTGAAGCTGAAGAGAGCAAATCGCGCCTACAAGCTCTGCTCAACTCAGCGGGGGGAGCTGTTATAGGAATAGATTTACATGGATTGATTACCTTTGCTAACCCCAAAGCTTGTCAAATTCTTGAAGCAGAACACGAGCATTTAATGAAGAGTAACTTACAAGATTTTTTCATAACAGAGCAGGAGACTGAAATACCGGGATCAGCTCTATCCGGCGGACCCAAAAAAAATAAACTGTTGAGTATTATCAATGACCATAAGGATGCGAGTGCATCTTCTGATCGCTGGAAAACAAGTACTGGAAGAGCGTTTTACGTAGAGTTTACCAGTGACGTGGCGATAGATAAAAATGGCAATACTATCGGCGGTGTGGTTATGTTTCAAAACATCACCCAGCGTAAAGAAGATGAACAAAAATTACATTACTTAGCCAGCTACGACTCCCTTACCGATCTGGCAAACAGGGCTTATTTTTACGATAGCCTAACTAAATTGATTACCCGTACCGAACGTTCAAATGCATCTCTAGCAGTTTTGTTTATCGATCTGGACCATTTTAAGCTTGTTAACGATCAATACGGGCACTGTATTGGCGATATATTGCTGCAGTATGTTGGAGCCATGCTGCGCGGCTGCGTCAGGGAGGGGGACCTCGTGGCTCGCATGGG
>ASZI01000169.1 GCA_000416315.1 Osedax symbiont Rs2
TTTAGATCATATGACTCCTCTACATGTGTTGAAGATCTCATCATAAATCAAGCAGCATATTCATCCATTATCTAAAACCCTATCATCCTAGGTAGATTAAAACTGATTTACATATAACCTTTTAAATATAAGGAATGCTTTCTGACTAGGACGAACGTCATCCACTACTCTCAAGCCTGCCAACATTAAATCAATGCAGTTAATGTTCTGTGGGAAGGATAATGATCTCAGAACATCTCAACACAAATAAATTGAACAACATATAGGCATTCATATGCTTCGGATTAATATGAATTACCCATAGAAATAATTTTTTGATAATAGGTATTAAATTTAATGTTATACAGAGCGGGTGGCAGAGCATTCATTCAGATCGGAATAATTCCTATTTTGATAATTTAATCACTGCTCAGCACATAAGGCACTATAGATAGCTCACCCAATTGACTCAATACTCGCTAGATTTAGTATGGGATAAACATTTATAAAATGGCCGATTCCTGCCACCAACCTCGCTTCCTTCGTACTATTTGTACGCAGATTTTAGACATAATTAGCAGTCACTGGAAAGACCAGCTACTGAATAGGTGAGCCCGGTTAGGGTAATGTGTTTAGAAAACTATGGGCTACCACTACAGGGTTACCAGCTTTTGCGTCCAAGTAGCTTTTCGCCCAATGAGTTTAACTTGGCGGCCGCATATTTTGTTTTTTCCCAGTTGCGCGGGTCTCCTGGGAAAGCTGATCGTGGCGGCGTCTCGCGATTTTCGAACAAGTATATGCGCGCATCTCGTTCGGCGGTATTTTCGGGTTCTGCGGGGTGCATACTTATATATTGTGCCATACGAGCTTTGTCATCTGATGTATTGGGGGCCACACCATGTGCTAGTAAGCAATTAAAGATGAGCAAATCGCCAGGTTCTAGCGCCACTTTAATTGGTGTTAACCCCGTCATATCGGGAAAATAGCAATGACGGTCACATGGCTGAGTTTTAACCCATTCGTCAAAGTGTTCAAATAAGTAAGGCACACACTGAAAACCACCAATGTCGTCATCCGCCGTTTGATGCACTAAAGATAAAACGCCTTGTACTCCGATAGAAGGTACATCAAGGGTAGTATCAACATCCCAATGGATAAAACCTGAGGATTGACGATTGTCCTTGTTGGGTGTGTTTAAATTGGCACGGTCAATACTCACCCAAAGCTCTTCCCTATCCCAAATATCGACAAAGGCTGCATAAATTTTGGGTTCGCAGCGGTTGTCCCAAAGTAATTGATTGTGGTAAATTTCCACCATACCTGCGTTGTTAAGCTCTTTCATCGCATGCTCCTGACGTTGATCGGCATACCATGTTTTAGTGTCGTTGGGATCTTTATCTTCAAATTCCCATAATAAAGCCTTCATCGCCTCGACTTTATCTTGCGAAATTGCATTCTTTACAATCACAAAACCTTTTTGTTGCCAGTGGTCAAAATCGTCGGAGGATAAAACCTGTAGCGGAAGCTTTTTATTTATGTCTTTAAGTTGCGTGCGAGCAATCTGACTGGTTTTATGGTCAGCGCGTTTTTCATTCGTAGCTTTAATAATATCTTGCATCTAATTCTCCATGTTTAGCCTGATTTAGCTAAATGTTATCGAGCAATTAGGCTTGCATGTGGTGGTTTTTTGGCTAGTATTGATACTATTCAGGCGTTTGTACGTTAAATTAATAGAATATTACCTAATGAAACTTAATTTAGAAAAAATTCCCCCAGTGAAAACTTCATCCTGGAGAATGATCGACAGACAGCTAGATGAAGGTATTCCATTTGAATGGCACCATCATAAAGAATATGAGTTGACGCTAACGCTTAATTCGCGCGGTCAGCGTTACATAGGCGATCATATGGGCCAGTATGAAGACGAGGATTTAGTTTTGATGGGCCCTAACTTACCTCATACTTGGCATTCAAGCTCAAAAGTAAATAACAAACTCCCGCACCGAGCCATTGTTATGTGGTTTACGCGTGAATGGGCAGAAAATATGTTCTCAGCCCTGCCCGAACTACAAGTGATTGATGAATTATTCAAACGTGCTAGTCGGGGAGTACTTTTTTCGAGCAAAACCGTGAAAGCATTACGTTCATCAATTCTTGCATTAAGTAATCAAACTGAGGCGAATAAAACCATCAATCTGATTAGCATTTTACAAGAGCTTAATATGGATACACAATTTTCAACCCTAGCCAGCCCCATCTATACAAATCAGACGATAAATCCGTCAGAGCATATACGCATTGATCGAGTGCTAGAATATATTCACTGTCAGTATCACCAAAAGCTAAAGATCGATGAATTAGCTAATTTGGCCGCATTAAGCCATTCAGGTTTTTACCGCATGTTTCTGCGTTACACCTATCATAAACCAAGCGATTACATCATTCGACTGCGCATTGGTAAAGCCTGCGCATTGTTAATAGAAAGCCACAAGCCCATCGGCACCATAAGCGATGAAGCCGGCTTCTGCTCTCTTGCCAATTTCAACCGCCAATTTAAAAGCATCAAACGGGTTACTCCGAGTGAATTTAGACGAAATTACAGTAGCGTTGCTAGAGCCGAGTGATAGCTATTACAAATGTATTATTTGACAACTGGTTAAAATCAGGTGAATGGGATCAATTTAAATTGATCTTCAATTACATTGGTTGGGCTTTCCGGACACTATCGTAATCAAATACTCTATAGTTTTAGCTGACCTATTTATCTAAGTTCAACAGAATAAAACTGATTTGTTGTCTATGTCCTAACTCTGGGTATTTAAGGGCTTTTGCCGACGCTGACTGACTTCCATTTTGATGATCAATTGCCATAGACGATACAGCCGTTTAAAGGTAAGTAACCAAACTGAGGCTTTACACAGGTCTCGTCACAAAGGACAGAGAATTAGTTCGCTGATGATTTGTGCTCCGCCTATGACAAGCCCCCGACTTCCCAGGCGCCTAATTTAGTTATAATGAACGAGAATAAATAGGAGTGAATCATGGCTTGCCTGCTTAAGTTTGAGCTATTTCATCTTAACCATAATCGTGCTCATGCGCGCGAAGTTAAAACTTCCGCTTGTGGCCGATACCGTCGATTACCTACCACAGTGCCACGCCAACTGATAGCCATGTATAGGGTTGTAAAATACCTGTCATACACTTGCATAGACAGAAAACAGATGTCTTACAGACATAAGGGGACACCTCCTATTTTGGAGATGTTGGAAAGCACTTGGTCTATACTGTATGGTTAAAATATAGATACTTAGGAAGAGTTAAGATGTTGTACAAAATGGAATTCATTAAGTATTCAACTGCGTTGACAAGTCTAGCGTTACTACAAGAAGCAATATTTTCTGATGATAAAAATAAACAGAAACTAGCTAATAACCCTTTAAAGGATAGTACAAAAACAAATCCTATTTGGGGAATAAAATGAAATCGATAGGTTTGCTAGCTTTTTTATTACTTTTCTCTGGAACTTCTTCGTCTGCGGTATCCTCATTGGAGTTTTCGGACTCTGGCAGTCCCAACATGTCTATCACCTTGGGCTTATTAAAAGAGGTCTACAAACGTATTGGGATTACCGTAACATCGAAAATTCTACCTGCCAAACGAGCTTTAATTGAATCCAGCGAAGGACGGACCGATGGTGAAATAAACAGGGTTTTTAGAGTTGGGGAGGTATATCCCACCTTAAAAAGAATTCCTACCTCAATAGGTAGAAATGAAGCGGTGGTATTTTCAAAACAATTTAACTTTACAGTAACGGATTGTGCTGCTTTGAGAAAATACAAAATTGCCATAACGAGAGGGAATGTATTTGCAACAAATTGTGCTAAAGGACTAGACTTTCATATGCTCAAGGGAGCTACTGAGATACTTTTTTTTATAGAGTATGGTAGGGCAGACATCACTATTGCTAATAAGCTTAACTTTCTTCACAGTATGAAGAAATCGGGGGTTTCATCAATACATCCGCTGTCTCCCCCATTGGCGATAGTCCCCATGTATCATTATCTTCATGAAAAGCATAGAGAGTTGATTCCTAAAGTTGATGAAGTGCTTAGGAAAATGACAGAATCAGGGGAACTCGATAGATTAAGAAAAAAATTAACAGAAGAGTTTCTAGGCTCAATCTAACCAAACTTCCTTGATTCCCTAGAGGTGGAAGTTAATCTCCAGCACACGACTCCAGGGAAAGACACCAATACGCAGGCTTTTGTGTTTTCACACAGTCTGGGCCGATACCGACCGTCGCCAATCACTGGCTAACCGCAGGAACTGACTGCCATTTCACCCCCCCTTTCGAAAGATGCTTTGAGACCAAATAGGTGTCTAGAAAACTAGGGACTTACCAATGCCCGGCACAGTTTTCAATAATTGGCATCGAGAATCCAGATTTACATGGCGAGTAACTTTCACGTCTTGTTTTGCTACACGCTCGTTCAAATACAAATAATGATCATGAAAGACTTGCAGCTCTTCGATGATCGCAGGACAGAGTTTTACCTTTTGATTAGCTAGCCAACTATACAAGCGCTTCATAGTACAATGCCCTTTTGGAAGTGATAGTCCAAACTCTAGCAAAATTGTACCGATTCTAGACATACAGGCTGTTCTCTCAGCTACAAAACCCTCACGCAATCGGTGTATTACCGCCTGGCTTTGAGACTCAACAGGTTTAACTGGGACTGTTCGCATATCAGGGCGTAAAGCGGCTTCTATGATTGCCTGGGCATCTATGAAATCGTTTATATTGCCTTTAACAAATGGCTTGACGTATTGAGGAGGTATTAAACGGACATCATGTCCATGACTTTGACAAATACGGCCTAGCCAGTGAGCGCCACCGCAGGCTTCGAACGCCACGATATAAGGCTCTAATTGAGCAAGATGTTCTAGAAGTTTAGGACGAGAGAGTTTTTTGTGGAAAACAATTTGATCGTGAGAATCACGGCCAATTAAATGAAAACAAGACTTGCCTAAGTCGATTCCAAGTATTTTGATAGAAGACATGTGATGGTTCTCCTTTATGAGTCACTTTGAATTTTACTCCAAAGTGAGGGGAACCATCTCATTAAGCCCCGGCGTTAACCAAGGCTTATTTATTTCTAATATGTGATGGCGGTTAAGATACGGTCGGGATTACTCATCGC
>ASZI01000170.1 GCA_000416315.1 Osedax symbiont Rs2
AAGTATTAACAGGTATTTTTGAGGTCAAAGTACTAGTCTCGAAACTGGATAGTTATATTTAAACCAACGCGTATCTATATGCAGGTGTTGGGCGCAGATTCTAATAAACTATTGTAACAAGAGGTAGTGAATTCTTGTAAAATTCGTACAAATAGATAGAAATATGCAAAAATGTCCGATAAACGAGACTAAAGTAGTAGTGATTTAGATCATTGTTTTCGCAAATAAATTAAAAAGAGGTAACTATGTGTCGTTGGCTAGCTTATGCGGGTAAAGAAATATTTTTAGAAGAGCTGATTGAAAATCCTATCAATTCTCTGATCAAGCAAAGTTTAAATGCATCGGAATCGAAAACTGCAATTAACGGTGACGGTTTCGGGTTGGGTTGGTATGGGCGCAAAGAAACACCGGGAATCTACCGCGAAATATTGCCAGCCTGGGCCGATCAAAACCTGTTAAGTTTGTGTCAGCAAATAAGTTCAGGTTTATTCTTTGCACACGTCAGAGCTTCCACAGGAACCTTTACCAGCAGGGCCAATTGTCATCCGTTTCGTTTTGGTCACTGGATGTTCATGCACAATGGACAAATTGCCGAATACGATAAAGTGCGTCGCGATCTGGAAAATTTGATTCCCGATGAATACTACATTGGCCGCGAGGGGACTACAGATTCTGAGGCGTTGTTCCTGGCGCTGTTTGCCTTTGGTCTAAATGAAGACCCGATAGCGGCAGTCTCCAAGCTCTGCAACAAGGTTAATCAACTAATGCAAAACAAAGGCATTAAAGCCGCGTTTCGCTTTACTGCAACCTTAAGTGATGGGCAGCACATCTACGCTTTTCGCTACTCCTCAGATTGTCGGGCACCGAGTCTCTATTACCGCTGTAATGGCAGCGGCGTAGTGATTGCCTCCGAGCCATTAGATGTAACAGATGCAGACTGGAAAATGGTGGAACCTGGGCACGGTCTGAAGATATGTGCAAAACAGCAACCAGAAGAATTTAAAATGGCCATCGCTGACTGCCAAAAATTGTCCACAGTTTGATTTAACTGAACAGAGCCTTGCCGCTCTCCTCCTGTACAGACCTGTGATACTTTCGCAGGTCTTAATATGCTCTCGAATAAGTCGCAATCAAATAGTATTTAGTCGCTAACAACAATTCGCCACACAGTCTTCTTCAGTAAAGTTTTTAGATGCAGGGCAGGTTCTTGCCCGTCAATAACAAATGCCTGCCCAGGCAATGTAATTCTCTAGAAGGAAAGCTGAAATGGATGATGCCCAACTGATTGCCAATGCAGAAATGTCCCCTTGTGTCGGAGTCTGCAAGACAGATCAGACAACCGGCTGGTGTTTTGGATGCGGTCGCACTGATGCTGAGATATCACAGTGGCAGGGCTACGCTGAGCTGGAGCGCGCCGGGATTCACGATCAATTAATTGTTCGAGTTCAAGAGACGATGCAGCGCAGAAGATCAGAGCGCGGTGTCAATCGCCGCGGCCGTCGCGCCAGCTAAGCAACAGCTGTTTATAATAAGTGTAAAGCACTGAGAAGATCGCGTCAGACAACATACAAGCAGCAGTTTCTTAGAGGAAGTATATGGCGTATCGATTGGGCATAGATACCGGAGGCACTTACACGGATGCTGTGCTGGTAGATGAGCAGCAACAGGTCGTTGCTAGTTTCAAAAGTTTAACCACCAGAGAAGATCTAAGCGTCGGTATAGGTCGGGCAATTGCCGGCCTGGATAGCAACATGCTGTTAGATATAGAGCTGTGTTCGCTCTCTACAACTTTAACCACCAACTCGGTAGTCGAGGGACATGGCGCTAATGTCGCAGTGTTGTTGGCCGGCTACAACTCGCATCAGCTTGATAAGAGTGGTCTGAAAACTATTGTTCCACAGGCGGCAACAGTGATGCTCAATGGAGGTCACGACGCCGACGGGATGCAGCGCCAACCCCTAGATGAACTAACCGCCCGCCAGAGCATACTGCGCCTTAAAGATACTGTTTCAGCTTTTGCCATTTCCAGTATGTTTGCGACTCGCAACAATGCTCACGAGCTTAAACTACGTGCCTTGGTTGAAGAGTTAAGCGGTAAGCCAGTTGCCTGTGGTCACGAACTGGCTAGCAGTTTGGGTGCGCCACAGCGGGCGCAGACTGCGGTTTTAAATGCACGCATGATTCCCTATATCCAACAGCTACTGCACTGTGTACAAAAAATATTAAGCACAGCGCAGATAACAGCACCTCTGATGATCGTTAAAGGTGACGGATCGCTGATCAATACCGCTACCGCCTTGCAACAGCCTGTGACTACGGTGCTTTCAGGTCCAGCAGCCAGTGTGGTGGGTGCCTGTGCATTAAGCGGTGTGAAAAATGCCTTAGTGGTTGATATGGGAGGCACTACAACAGACATCGCGATAGTCACTAACGGCCAGCCGCAACTGTGTAGCAGTGGCGCTAAAGTCGGTAATTGGCAGCCGATGGTGGAGGCCGTTAAGGTATTTTGCAGTGGCTTAGGCGGCGACAGCGAAGTGCGCATCAGTCCAGGCAAAGGGCTGGAAATAGGCCCCAGACGTGTTATTCCCTTGTGTCTGTTGGCGCAGCAATATCCAGCTATTATTAGCAAGCTCGAAGCGCAACTGGCTAGTTATCCCAATGCCAGGAATAATAAATTTGTGCTGCGTTTAAGTACCGATGAATTACTGGTTGAGCGCCTGGGAGAAGAGGCGCAATACGCCTGGAAAGAATTGGAAAAAGGCCCGCTGGAGTTGGAGTGGGCCAGCCAACAAGAGCGACACTTGGGGCGAGGACTGGCAAAGTTGCAGCGCGCCGGACTGGCAATTTACAGTGGCTTTACCCCGACTGATGCAGCCCAGGTATTGGGGAAAAGCAATCATTTAAACAGCGAAGCGGCGATTCTGGCGGCCAAAATATGGTCTCGACAGATGAGCAGTTTGTATGGCTTGCCGGCCTTTAAAAAAGATGATGCCACAGAGCCTAGTCAACAGGTCTACGACTTAGTGATTGGCAAAATCAGCGCGACCTTAATCGAGGCCAGTCTAAATCAGCTCGGTGTTTTAGCTCAGGCACAAGCTTCTAAGCTGACAGCACTGCTAACCGAGTTAATTATCAACCCACAGCAGCAGGCGCTATTTAACATTGCCTTTGCCAGTGATTATCCAATAGTGGCAGTCGGTGCTCCGGCCTCCAGCTATTATCCGACAGTGGCAAATCGACTGAACCAGCAGCTACTGTTACCGCGCCACGGTGAAGTAGCAAATGCGGTGGGAGCAGTGATGGGCAGCGTTGTACAGCGGGCGCACATCACCATTAGTCAACCGAGTTTTGGCTTGTTCAGGTTATACCACCAACAGCAACCGCAGAGTTTTAGTACTTTTGCTGCGGCGTTGAGCTGCGCGCAAACACTGGTTAAAGAAGATGCCCTGAGATTGGCAAAAGCCGCTGGAGCCATTTCTGTTGAGATTGTATTAAGCAGAACTGAGAATCAAATAGCACACGAGTTTGACCCCAAACTGTTTATCGACTGTCAGGTAACGGCGACAGCTACAGGGCGCGCCGATTGTCACAGCTTAGGCTTTCAAGAAAAGCCACAACCACAGCTTACCGCTGAAGTCGGCTAGTCATTGTTGAGCGTCTGCTTATTTATCCGCTAATTTAGCATCGCGCAAACCCCCGCCCCAGCGGCACAATAAATCCAGCACAGGGTTGAGTTTTTGCGCCAGGTCGGTCTGCTGATACTCAACTCTGGGTGGGACTTCGGCGTAGGCCATACGCTGTACCAGTTTATCCGCTTGCAGTTCTTTGAGTGCCCTGGTCAGTACTTTCTGGCTGATATTGGGGATGTTGTTTTTGATTTGTCCAAAGCGCAGTTTGTTATCGCGTAATTGATAGAGAATGATGACTTTCCACTTGCCGCCAATTACATCGATCGCCAGCCCCACAGGACAACTATTGACCTGCAGCTCGTTGCTCAGAGGAAGCGGGCTGACAGCTAAAGTGTTAAATTTATTTTTCGGCTCTAAAGTCGCTGAATCAGTCATTAGGCACCTTTTAGTTAGTTACAGACAAATTTGAAACATGTTGAAAAAGTTATTTACGCCCTTATAGTAACAAAAGGAAACTAAAGAACAATAAGTGACTATTATTTTGTCTACTCATCTGAGGAAAATATTTAAATGCAAACTATCGAGTTAATTAGCTTTAAACTCTGCCCATTTGTGCAGCGCTCAGTAATCACCTTATTAAAAAAAGGTGTTGATTTTAAAATTACCTATATTGATCTGGCGAATAAGCCCGACTGGTTTTTGCAGCTGTCACCACTAGGTAAAGTGCCAGTGGTGAAATATGGCGATCAAGTGCTGTTTGAATCCGCTGTGATTAATGAGTTTTTAGACGAAATTACCCCCGATCAGATTATGCCCAGTGATGCACTGCAAAAAGCTAAAGACCGCGGTTGGATTGAGTACTCGAGCCAGATTATCATGGATCAATACCGTATGACAGTCGCTAGCAACGCCGATGACTTTGCAACTCACAGCAGGGCTATGAGTCAAAAACTGCAGCGCCTGGAAAGCGTGGTTAACGGTGAATACTTCAGCGGTGATAAGTTTTCACTGGTGGATGCGGCCATTGCTCCGGTGCTCTCTAAACTGGAGATGTTGCAGCGCTATTACCAGGTTGATTTTCTCAGCGAGCTGCCAAAACTCAGCGCCTTGACAACTAAGTTAACTAATTTTGATTTTGTGAAAAAATCAGTAGTGGATGACTTTGAGACGTTGTTTGATCAGTATCTGCGTGATAACGGCAGCTACTTAACCCAGCCAAAATAGCAATTTATTCCGGGGCCTAAGCGGCTCTGGAATCTGTTTTTTTCTGACATCTAGCAATGCTCATCGGCGTATTTGCCTCGGGGTCATTGATAACGATCGCCTCAAAGCTGAACACATCGCGGAGCATCTTCTCGGTAAAGACTTTATCCGGTGTGCCTATATCGATAATCTCACCGCGCTGCATAATCACTAACTCGTGGGCATAGCGACAGGCCTGATTTAAGTCGTGCATCACGATGACGATGGTTTTACCGCGAAGGTTGAGATCACTGAGTAAATTCAGCAACTCATACTGGTGGCAGATGTCCAGATAAGTAGTTGGTTCATCTAAGAGTAGGATGTCTGTATCTTGCGCCAGTATCAGGGCAATCCAAACCCGCTGTAACTGGCCTCCCGATAGTTGGTCTATATAATCATCCGCCAATTCACTGACACCCGCCTGACTCATGGCCAGCTCGATTTGTCTGTGATCCGCATCTTTAAGCATGCCAAATTGATTAAGGTAGGGCGCACGCCCAAAAGCGACTAAGGTTTTCACTGTGATCCCCTGCGGCGATTGTGTGACTTGCGGCAGCATAGCCAGGCGTTTGGCTATCTCTTTAGTCGGACATTTCAAAACATCAATATCAGAGCCTAAATGAATACTACCGGCGCTAGGTTTTAGCAAGCGACTGATACCTTTTAACAAGGTAGATTTACCGCAGCCATTGGGGCCGATTAAGGCGGTTATTTTGCCTTTTTTTATCGACAGTTCGAGATTGCTAATAATTTTTTTAGTGGCGTATCGAACATCTAAATTGTCGATAGAAATTGCCGTTTGTTGTATGTCCATGGTTTCACCAGTTTTTGTAGCGACAAAGCAAAAAGATAAAGTAGGGAGCGCCGATAAAGGCGGTTAAGATACCGGCAGGCAGTTCAATAGGTGGCATTAAAATGCGCGCAAATAAATCGGCACTGATTACTAAAATGGCTCCGGTCAGCGCCGTGGCTGGGATTAGCAGTAGATGCTTGTGCCCCAGCAGTGAGCGCACTAAATGCGGTGATACTAGGCCGACAAAACCTATGCTGCCACAGACCGAAACCGCGGCGCTGGCCAGACTTATCGCAACCACTATGCTTAGCAAGCGCAATTTCTTTACACGAGTACCTAAGCTAGTGGCAGTATCATCGCCAAGTCCCAATAGATCTAAACGGTAGGCAAGCAGCATTGCCAGCGGCATCAGTACAGCCAACCAGGGGGCGATTAAGGGCAAATGATTCCAGTTGCGGCCCCATACTGAGCCGGTTAACCAGAGCATAGCGGTATTAATCTCTAGTGGGTTAACACTGAGAAGATAGTCGATAGCCGCACCAAAGATAGCCGCCAGCGCGATACCGACCAGTGCAAATGCCGCCGGTCGCTGCAGTAAGTGACGTGCCAAAAAAAGCAGCAGTGCGGTGGCGCCAAAGCCACCGATAAGAGCGGCGGGGGGGATATAGCTAATCGGCGCGTCAGGCCAGAAGACTGCAAGGGGGATGACCGCCAGACTGGCACCGCTGGTTACACCTAACACATCGGGGGAGGCGAGAGGGTTTCTAATCACCCCCTGAATCAGCAAACCTGAAATAGCCAGTGCAGCGCCAACCAGTCCCGAGATCAGTAATCTGGGCAGGCGAAAATTATTGACGATGAAGTTGTGCTCGCTGTCGTGTGATTGCAATGCCTTGAAAACATCCAGTGGCGCTATATAAATAGCGCCGGCACTTATGTGCCAAACAGAAAAAAACAACAGTAAAAATATTAAACAAATAAATGTAATAGCGGGATGTGCTCTCATGGCTGTGGCCTCACTTGTCGCAGCGCCAGGGCGAGGAAAAACAGGGCGCCAATAACGCTGGTGATGATACCGATTGGACTGTCATCGGGAAAGCGAATGACTCTGGAAAAGATGTCGGCAACCAGCATTAAGGTGGCACCTAACAGCGCACATAATGGCACTAATAAACGGTAGTCCTGGCCGATCAGCGCTCTGGCTATGTGCGGAATCATCAGCCCGATAAAGCCCACTGGTCCCGCGACACTGACGGCGGAGGCGATCAACAGTATTACCGCGATGCTGGCGAGTATTCTGACTTTTTTAGGATTGCCTCCTAAGCTATTCATCATCTCCTCGCCAATGTGCATCAAGTTCAATTTGTGTGTTAACAGCACAGCCAGCAGCAGCCCAATGCCCAGCCCTGGTAACATAGTGTAGACATCCTCCATACGGGTGTTGGAAACACTGCCAATTAGCCAGTGCAGCACTCCATAGGCGTGTTCATCGGCAAAGATCACCGCCGCGCGGGTCATGGAGATGAATAAATAATTGAGCGCCACCCCGGCCAACACCACCCGTATAGGATTGACCTGAGGTAGATGCAAACCTCCGAGGAAAAAGACCAGCACACCGCTGGATAAAGCGCCGGCCATAGTGATCAACAGCACCGGAATATGAGCCAGAGCGGGCAGTAAGCCGGTGGAGGCAAAGGCAAAGGCAAAGGCGGCCCCGGCGCTGACGCCAAACACTGAGGGAGAGGCTAGCGGGGTGCGGGTAATGCCCTGCATCAATAAACCGGCGATGGCCATCGCAATACCGACTAAGATAGCCACTAAAGTACGCGGCAGACGTAGTCCAACTATAATTTGCTGGTTTATGTCATCGCTGTTGTAGCTGGTTAAGACTTTTAGCAAGTCGTTACCGGTCAGTGGGAACTGCGAGAAGACGATCAGTGAATAAAATAAACTGAGCGTAAATACTCCGGCCGTTGCGATGAATATTAAGGGGCTGCGAAAGCGCTGCCAGGGAGAGTAGCCGCGCAGGTGGATGTTAATACTGGACATTATCTTAAATTGACTCAATATAAACAGCCCTGATAATGACTATCAAGGCTGTCGGTATAAGTGATGCAGCGAGATGAGCTATTGGATAACAGATTCTAGCTCTTGCGCCATGATTTCAGCGGCGATCATGCCCCGGTTTAAGGACCAGAGGATCGGGTTAGTCTCAAGGTAAGTCTCGTTTTTAACTGAGCTGATCATGTTCCATAGTGGGCTTTTCTTAAAATCATCGACGGCGGTCTGATCACCGTATTCACCGACTAATAAGTAGTCCGGGTTAGCTTTGACTAATCGCTCCAAGGTAGTGCGAACGTAGGCTTTTTCAGTTTCATCTGGAATAGCGCTGCGCAGCCCAAGACGTGCCATTACCCCACCGGCATAGGCTTTAGGCGAGTGCATAGTGAAACCGCGGGTGCTGGATATAGCAAACAAGAATTTTTTATCGCTGTTGATTTTCTTGGCAAATGCATCCATACGGACATGGTGCTCGGCGATCAACTGCTGCATTTTGCTATTTTGATCCAGTATTATGCCGATTTTTGCCACAGCGGCTAAGTTATCTTGGTAAGACTCGCCGCGACTCTTGAGGATAAGGGTGGGTGCTATCTTTTTCAAATCTTCATAGATAGTTGCGTGGCGTTGCATATCGGCGATGATCATGTCCGGTTTTAACGAGGAAATAATTTCTAAGTTGGGAGTAGATCTGCCACCGACCGAAGTCCATGGCCCAATTTTGCTTTTAATCTCTGGGATAACCCGGTTGGCATCGCCATCGTCGGCAACCCCTACCGGTGAAACACCTAGGCTTGCCAGAGCATCGACAAATGAAAACTCCAGCACCACAATGCGCTTGGGTGTGGTCTGAATAGAAAATTTACCCATTTCATCATCGACTTGATTTCCTGCACTCAAGTTACAGCTCAGCAGGGTAAACAGACAAGTTGCAATAAATTTGAACAAGACTTACTCCTAATAATAGATATAGTGATAATTGTTCGCATTATCTATTAGGATTGTTTTAAAAACAACTGCATTTTTTCAGAATCCGGGTTAAAAACTGTTGGCTGCAAAGGAGTTAAGTACAAGTTAAGTTAGTAGCTAGTGCAGATTAAGAAAGTAGCTAGTTCAGATTAATAAAGTCGCTGTAGACTAGTCTTACTTAAAAAAGCAACAGCCAGCACTATCATTAAATAACAGTGCTTTGCCGTTTGATGGCATTAATAGAGACAGCCTAAGCGTTGGTAGAGGTTGCTGTCGGATTTGAACCTGGGCAGCTGGAAATTTATCAAAGTGTTCATTTGTTGCAAGCTTGATTTTTTGGCGCAGAAATCATCCCGGCGCTTGGCGCCTTGCTGCATAATAAAATGGGCACTGTTACCGGCCAAGTCATAGACCACTTTAAAGTAGCCGGCGGGGACTTTATGCGCCTCATCTGCATCGGGTAACAGTGGCATCTGGCTGTGAAAAAGTGGCCCGGTGATTACAAACAGAGACTTTTCATAAGTAGCTGCACGACGAACAGCTTCCTCCAAATGTTTCCAGGGTCCCTGGTTCAGATCTTTGTGTTGCGGGGTAATATTGCTTAAACGGTTTAACTCAGACCAATACCTTGAGCCGGCAAAGGATGCCAGCGGCGCCTGATGACCTCGATCCGCCTTTAAGACACTGCTATTGGCGCCTTTGTAGTCAGCCTTTTCTAACGTATCTTCACTGTTTAAAAGCGGGTCACTTTGCCAAAGTCGACCTGGGCTAGTGCCGAAATTGGTCGGACTTACCTCGTAGGCTACCCAATCGGCAAGCTTTGTCTGCGGGTTGTTAGACAGTGCGTATAAATGGCCAAATACTAAGTCGTTATCCACTGGGTTAGAGGGGCAACCTGTGGGGCAGTGCACAGATAACACATCGGCATTGGCTGTGGAAAAATGTATGCTGCTCAGCAGCGTTAAAACAGTGATTAATTTCATTGCGATTCTTTTGAAAATTACAGGCTGCTAATCTAACAAAGTGATTTTTACAGTGCAAAAAAAATTATCGATTTTATCTAAAAACTGATTGTCGGTTGAATTAAATGAATATTTACTGAATGTGTTAGACTTTGCTTCTTCTGCTGAGGCTTTGAATAAATCGGCCAGTGCAGAGCAATTACAACAGAGCAAAAGGTAGCATTTGTGAATCCAACTGAATATTTCAATCAATTAAATCAAGACTACATTGCGGTTCATGGGCCTAAAGAAGAGCTGTTTTGGACCACTTATATGGGAGTCAGTGATGACCACAGTGGCTGCGCGGCGGCAGAGACCCGCTGGAATGAGTTTATCGCCAATGGGCAGCGTATTCCCGAATTGCGCCAGCAGTTAGCTAAGTTAAATCAGTCGCAAGAACCGACCTTAAGCGGCGAATTACAGCAAGTTAAAAAGGGCCTTGAAGGCTGGCTGGCGATGTATCAAAGCAATGCTATTGAATCGCAAAGCGCCCAACAGCAAAAAGCCGAGTTGATTAAGGCCGAGGCGCAGTTGTTCGAAAAACGCCAGAACTACGCGATGCATTATACCGACGCACAAGGTGTGCAAGTGGAAGCTTCTATGGGGGTCTTAAGAGCAAACATTTACAGTGACAATAATGAAGCCGTTAGACAAAGCTCACACCAGGCATTGCTCGACCTAGAGGACTGGGTGCTGGACAACGGCTATATTGAACTGGTTAGACAGCGTAACCAATTTGCCAGATCGCTAGGTTTTAGTAATTTCTTCGATTATTCGATCGAAAAAACCGAACAGATGAGCACCGAACAACTGTTTAATATCTTGGATGACTTTGAGCTGCGCACTCGGGATAGAAACGTACGCAGTATCGCGGAGCTAGCAGCACAGCATGGTGAGCAATCTCTGCAGGGGCATAATTTTAATTACACTTGGGGGGGGGATTCGATGCGCGAATTAGACCCTTATGTGCCTTTCAAAAACTCCTTACGCCAATGGGTCGAATCTTTTGGTCGACTAAATATCGACTATTCAAGTGCCGAACTGACCTTGGACTTGCTAGATCGCAAAGGCAAATATCAAAATGGATTTTGCCACGGCCCTATGCCCTCTTACTTTGACAATGGCGACTGGGTGGCGGGAAAAATAAACTTCACCAGCAATGCCAAGCCCGATCAAGTAGGCAGTGGCTACGATGGATTAAATACTTTGTTTCACGAGGGAGGGCACGCTGCTCACTTTGCCAACGTGACGCTAAATTCTCCGTGTTTTTCTCATGAGTTTCCCCCTACATCGATGGCTTATGCTGAGACGCAATCGATGTTTTGTGACAGTTTACTCGAGGATGCTGACTGGTTGAAACTGTACGCCAAAGATGCACAGGGCAACAGCGTGCCCGATTCTGTGATAAAAAGCTTAATAGAGAGCAAACAGCCGTTCAGGGCCTTTGGCGAGCGCAATATATTATTAGTGCCCTATTTTGAGCAGGCCTTGTATGCAACCCCAGATAATTTATTGTCAGCGCCATTGATTAAGAAATTGGCTCGTGATTTAGAATATAAAATTACCGGCCTGGCAATCAGCCCTCGGCCTTTACTGGCTATACCGCATTTACTGTCTAATGATTCAGCCTGCTCCTACCAGGGATATCTGTTAGCGAACATGGCCGTCTTCCAAACCCGCGCATATTTTACCCAGCGATTCGGATACTTGACAGACAACCCTGAGATAGGTCCGTTACTGGCGAAGCACTATTGGAATGCCGGTAACAGTGTCGATCATGCAGCTGGGGTAAAAAGCTTAACCGGTGAGGGATTCAACCCTAAATACTTGGCTGACGTCTGTAATTTATCAGTAACTGCAGCCTGGGAGGAAGATCGTGCGCGTATTGTCGCGCTTAAAGGCCGTCCGCGCACAGTTGTTGAGCCTTTGAATGCCAATATCACGATTGTTGACGGAAAAAAAGTTCTGGCAAATAACAGCGAATCTAACCGGGTAATGTGTGAGCAATTTGAGAATTATATCCAAGCTAATTATTAGCGCAGGCTGGTCCAGCCTTTAACTGACTCAGCTTTAGCGGTTGGCTAACAAGCTTGATTATTTCGAGTTGAATTAGCTAAACAGGGATTATTTCAGTATCAATGGGCTATGCTTAAAAAGGGCAATATCACAGCCGATAGAGCTTGGTATTGTCTTTAGCAAAGATATGCTAATAGATAACCCTATGAATTATTGGCGAAATCTCTTAAGGGAAGCTTGCTGAATTGTCTCGTGAAAACGTTAAAACTGCAGCGGTTAGACAGTTTTTTTTCTGTTAATGCATAATTAAATCAGTGGTTTAAATATAAGCTATGCCTGTGTGAACAGTATGCACAATATATTCTTATTGCACTTAATCTGTTAATTCATACATAACTATTTAACATACTCCAAAAATTTAATACAAGGACTTGCGAATGATTAGCTGGCTAAGAAGATTTAATGTAACCACCAGAATAATGTCACTGGCATGTTTTTTAGTCATAGTAATGGTCTCCCAGGCTGCATTTTTTATGGTTGGGCTAGATAATTCGAAGCAGCGCAGTGAATTGCAGTTGATAAAAGTTGCTGAAGAAAACCAGCTAATCGAAAATGAAGCCAAGCAATTTGTCGCCAGAGCAAAAGTGCAGAAATTGCAGCAGCAGGCCCAGCAAGTACAAAAAACTTTTTCAGACATGCTGTTTTGGTATTTTGACGGCATAGTCACTGAGTACTATGAATCTCTGACTAAAGCAACTGAGTCCGCCGATTTGCTGCAACAGCAATTAAACGCTCTGACTTCAGATTCGCAATCTGGGACTCAAGTAAAGCAGATAATGGATACTTTAGTTGAGTATCGTGAACTAATGAATACCGCCGTTGGCTATTACCAGCAGGGCAAAGATAACTTAGCCGAATCGGAGATTGGCGATGCTAACTTAGAAGCCAAGAACTTAAACGAGCAATTGTTAGTGCTGGCCAACATGATACAGACCCGACTGGCCCATGCCGATACAGAGTTGGTTGCAGCGTTAGAGAAAACCTTGGCAGCCAGTAAAGTGGTAGAACAGCTTAGTGAGCAAGCCAGCGAGCAAGTTGACCGGGACCTGAAAGTACTCTGGCTGATCTTGTTGCTGACTTTACCTGTGGCCATTGGGGTCGCGACTGCTGTCATTATGTCGATTACCCGTCCGTTAAGTGTTCTAAAACATCAGTTGTTAGCGATTGAACAAAACAGCGATTTGACACAGATGTTATCCCTGGATGGTCGCGATGAAATCCGCGACATGTCAGAGGCCACACAAAATTTATTGCTAAAACTGCGCAGTACTTTAGATCAGGTTGGACTATTGGCGAACGAGTTAAATGAAGCGGCAAAAAAAGGTTATTCGGTAAGCTTAGATACCCTTAAACAAAGCACAGAACAACAATTGCAAAGTGCCGGTATTGCCGCAGCAGCAACCGAGTTGGGAGCCAGCTCTGAAGATATATCAAAAACGGCTGATCAGGGATTAATATTAGTTAAGGAAGTGTCTAAAGCCGCTAACGAGGGGCAACTTGATGTGCAGGCGACGGCCAAAACTATGCACCAGTTGTCGGCGCAGTTTGACGGTGTCGAATCCAGTGTATCTGAGCTAGTGCAACACAGCTCTGCTATTGGTCAAGTATTAGATGTAATAAGAGGGATTGCCGATCAAACCAACTTACTGGCATTGAATGCCGCTATAGAAGCAGCCAGAGCCGGAGACCAGGGACGTGGCTTTGCAGTAGTCGCTGATGAAGTTCGTACTTTGGCACAGCGCCCCAGCCAGTCTACTGATGAAATCCAGAAAATGGTTGAAGCACTGCAACAGCATTCAAAAGTCGCATCTTCATCACTTGAAAGTAACAGGAAACATGTGGATGACAGCGTCAAGTTATCCGAACAGGCTGAGACCTCGCTGGTGAGAATCATTGCAGAGTTAGTCGAGCTTGAATCGACCAATCAAGTGATTGCCTCTATCACTAATGAGCAGCAAAACGCAGTCACAGAAGTGGATGAAAATGTGCAAAAAATCCGCGCACTGGCCTGTAATGTTGAAGAACAAGCCAAAGATTCCAGTGGAGTCAGTGAGTCATTGACCGACATGGCCGACAAACTACAGCAAGAATTAAAAGTATTCAGACGTTAGAAGCTTCCCCCACGCTTGCTTTTACAGGAGGGCAGAGATGTTAAGCGACTAAAGTATTCTAAAATCACAGCAAAAACCCTATAAACACAAAGTTTCTAGGGTTTTTTTATGTCCATTGTGCGAGATAAAGAGATTGTTTTGCACTGAGTTACGGTTATCACAGCCAATTTCTTCCTGAAAACTGACTTAATTCGCTGTTGCGCTTATTAGGGGCGATAATGTGCTGATACTCACTTTTTTTTCTCAGTCCCAGGTAGATATTATGCTTTGAGTGCGTAAGCTAAAAACGGCAATCGTTGATAACGGGCGCTTAAATATTTTCATGATTAATACTTCCTTAATGGTTTCTTCGATGTTGATATTGATTTACCATTGAATTCAATAAGATATTTATTTGTGAAGCTATATTTTCGATTGACAATGCTCAACTGGGAGGGAGTATGAAACATCCAATGTTTTAGATGTGGCGCAACGTTAAAAAATCTATCACTAGAAGAACATAGTGAAATTAATTTTTTTTCCTGTCCGGATTGTCCCTGCCAATATGCCAAAAACGCCGATGGCCGGTTATGCGATCGCTGGTTGATGCCAATCACGCTGGCACTGTATGCGATCCTCGACGAGGAAAAGCCATTGCTTAAAGTCGATTCTGTCGTTGTGCAGATGGCTAAAAAAGGCCAGAGGTTTACCGATGCCTTACTTGAACACATTTCTCAGGAACTGGAAAACCCACAACAACAGTTAACTGACATGCACAATTTTAGTTATCCGGATGAAGCCAAGCTCAGAGATTTTTTGTT
>ASZI01000171.1 GCA_000416315.1 Osedax symbiont Rs2
CTAACAGCTCAGCTGAGCTAGAGCCTTTTCTCAATCTGTGATAGCCTTCGATTTTAATCCACAAAATAGATGCGAAATACAATGTCTGATATAAAAATTGAAAGTATGGAACAATGTGCAAGTTATGGAATCGGCCGTCAAATGGGCGACCAGCTAGCACAAAATGGCTTTGATGGTATTGACTTTAACGTGCTATCTCTTGGCATAGAAGACTCTTATACTGGCCAAGAACTACGCATTGAAGTAGAAAAGATCCAGGACGCTTTTAACAAACTCAACGAAATCATGAAAAAAGCCCAAGCCGAGCAGGAAAAAACAGCCGGGGCCGAAGGCGCTGCATATTTAGAGAAGAATGCTCAGTCAGAAAATGTAGTGACTTTAGAGTCTGGTCTTCAATATCAAATCATCGAACAGGGTGATTCCGCTGCACAAAAAGCAACTAAAGAGTCAACAGTACGCTGCCACTACCACGGCACTTTCATTGACGGAAAAACCTTCGACAGCTCATACGAGAGAGGCCAGCCAGCTGAGTTCCCTGTCAGTGGCGTAATAGCCGGCTGGACCGAAGCATTACAACTAATGAACATTGGCGCCAAATGGAAATTATCTGTTCCTTACGACCTAGCCTACGGCACTAACGGCTCACCGGGATCAATTCCGCCTTGCGCAACGTTAGTATTCGATGTCGAATTACTCGCTATCGTATAAGCTAGAGAAATAGATGAAGCTACATTATCAAATAAGTGGTGATGGACCGCCGCTTATTATTTTACACGGCCTGTTCGGCACCTTAGAGAACTGGGGCTCGCAAGTAACAGCACTGAGCCAGCATTACACTGTTATCAGCGTCGACCTGCGCAACCATGGCCGCAGCCCACACTGCGATGCTATGAATTATACTCTGATGGCCGCAGATGTGATCGAGCTAATGGATCTGTTATCGTTTAATAGCAGCGCCATAATCGGCCACTCGATGGGCGGAAAAGTGGCCATGCAAATAGCCTTAAACTACCCGCACGCAGTGACGCAGCTTATAGTTGTGGACATTGCTCCTGTTAACTACAGCGCTCACCACGAAGAAATATTCAACGGATTATTCAGTATTGAATTAGCATCGCTCAACTCCAGAGCTGCAGCTGATAAGCAACTCAAAGCTTACACTGCGGATCCGGGAATCAGAGCTTTCCTGTTGAAAAATCTGTTCCGCAACCAAGACAAAACATTCTCTTGGCGATTTAACTTGCCGGCCTTGCGACAGTCGTACCATCTCTTAAGTTTAGCCCCTAGCGGAACAACCTTTGATGGAGATACTTTATTTATTAAGGGAAAAAATTCCGATTATATCTTACGACAACACCAAAGCCCCATCACAACCTTGTTTAGCAAGGCGACTTTCAAGATAATAGAAGGAGCAGGCCACTGGCCGCATGCAGAGAAACCAAAAGTTTTCAGCTCCATTATTATGAAATTCTTAGCCAACAGAAATGCGGACTAACATGCCAAACAATTTTTTTATCAGCAAGGTCCTTCCGGTTCTGGCCATACTTGCTATCTACGGAATTGGCAGCTTTGAACTGCCGAGCATGGTCTTCTTGCCAATTGGCCTAAGCATTGCTATTTTGCTTTTCTATGTCACGCGAAAATACGGAAGCCCAAAAGAGAAAACAAAGACCGACACTGAGCAAAAAAAGTAGCTCTTTGTACAACACAGACCGCTCATAGCAGCAAACAATTTGCAGCATGTTACAAAGGAAAGGGGTTAAACGCTCTGATCTATGACAGAGCCTTCAGGGAAAGATTTAACAAAAGCACCTGAATCCACTAACTGCACATTCAGTCTGCGAAGAGTTTCTTGTATTTCATGGATTTGCGCGTTGTATTCTCTTAAAACTTCAATGGATGCTTCAGCACTGCGCTTACGCGTCTCAGCTAACGCTTCACTTCGCTCTTGCTTGGCCTGTTTTAAATCTTCTTCAGCCAAAAACTCTTCACGCTCCAGTTTTTTCTGTTCAACCTGTATTTGGCTATCGCGAACAACCTCTGCACCACCATCTTCTTGTACTTTATTCTCTCTAAGCTCAGAGAGGGCCTGAAGAGCAATTGATTTAGCCTCTGCAGCCACTTGCCTATCCGCGGGGGAGGGATCAGATACCGACAGCGCTGCCCTGATAATAACCTGCGCTTTCTCGAGAGTTGCCCTAGGGTCATTCTCTATGGGTGAGGTATCTATAGAGACTTCACCGGTAGTAGCATACAAACGCCCGTCTGGCCCGTTCGTATATGAATATGAAGGAGAACCCGCGTGAGGCCCCCCTACGGCTGCATGAGTCTGTTCGTGAGTTTTTACTTCTCTGTCTCTACTTGCCAGTTGCTGAACGACTTTTAACTCAGCCCGTTCGAAATCTATCTTAGCGGCCAGCTTATCGGACGCCCTGCCAACTTGCTCTGCTCGCACTGCAGCAACTTCTTTTAGGCTATCATTAGCAGGCTTGCTGCTGGTATTGGTTGTAGTATTTGATACTAACTGCCCATAAACAGCGACAGCATCTTCCACTCCAGCCACCAGTTTGGATACCACCGAAGTAGAATCGCCAGTAGATCGCGGCTGATGATTTGCGTGCTGAAGATTTTGCTGCTCTGACTTTAGCTGCTGGACAGAGGAATTTTTCGCAGAGGAGAGCTGCTGAGCTTCTTCAGTTATAGAAAGAGAGTTGATATTGGAAAAACTAAGAGTTTGGCTTTGCAGTTCCATGTAGGCACCTCACAGCAAGCTTAAACTAAACAACAACATCTACGTTGGCCCCCAATGCCACACTGGCGTTGATCTGTGTAGCATTAGTTACAACTTTAGTGGACGCGGCATCAGTAACAGGATCCAAGGTTGTCTCGTCTACAGCGTTGTCTAAATCAGCCCCTGACGCTGTCTCTGGGACAAGAGCCCTCCCCGAGCCATGAAAATCACCCGCGGCCCTTGGGTTATTATCTATGCCTCGATTTAAACCGATAAGGCCTGTTTGCAACGCACTGGTTATATTCATCACTATATCCATTTATAAAAAGCATTTAATTCATATATTTAAAACGTTTTTCAGAAGCAATTAAAACAAGCTCCACAAAAGCGTAAATTAAAAAATACTTTGCACAAACTATTATAGCTCATTTATTACACAATACAATTATTTAGAAAAAAGTCCTAAAGTATTTGCTGCAGCTGCAGGTATCTACTTGCAGTTATCGGAGTTTTGTCAAGTAAAAACGGAACCACTCCCAACAGAGGAGCGTTAATTGCACTTTCCAAGGTGGCCACACTCTCTTCACTGGCCTCCATTTCTGGATCTATATGATTGGCCACCCAACCCGCTAATGTGAGCCCATCTCTGTTAATGGCCTCTACTGTCAATAGAGCGTGACTAATACACCCCAACTTTACCCCGACCACTAATATTACCGGCACACAAAGAGCCTTTGGCAAACCTGCCAGGGTCTCGCGGTTATTCAATGGTACTCGCCAGCCCCCCGCTCCCTCAATTAACACGAAATCAGCTCTATTCATCATTGCCCCGCGACAAAAACCACTAAGCCTCTGCAAATCTAAAGTTTTACCCTCCGCTTTAGCGGCAATATGCGGTGCAATTGCACGCTCTAGCACTATCGGGTTGACTTGCTGATAGGTTAACTTGACTGACGCCGACTGGATTAATTTCAAGGCATCGTCGTTGCGCAAGCCCTCATCGGTCATGACGCTGCCTGCAGCTATTGGCTTCAGCCCAAAACAGGACATTTCCAGTTGCTTAGCAACCTCCAACAATGCTTGCGAAATGAAAGTCTTACCTACATCGGTATCTGTACCGGCGATGAAAAATTTGTGCCTGGCCATGCTCTATATTCCACTTTAAAAAAACTAAATTATTACACTTTTCTCAACAGTAAGTAGTAAACTTCATAAGTCGCTGGCAACTTTCTATTTTGCTGACGAAAGCGCTCATAATTCAATTTAAACTTAGTTACTCTCGCTCTTGAGGTGAGCCCTTTGTTCTCTCCAACATTCATATTATGCGCACCTATATTTTTAAGCTCCGCAGTCAATTGTGATAACTTATTATACTCCAGTACTGTGAACTCGCGGCGCTGCCTTTCTACTTTCAAATTTTCTGGTAAAGCACCAAGCAGTTCTTCAAGTGCAACAAATTCATTAACATGCACATTTTGATCGACACTTGCCCAAGACTCGCGCAATTCAAACAAACTGCGCGGCCCCAAGCTTGAAATCACGGCGCTGCCACCGCTGCTCAACACCCGAGCCAACTCTCTAAACAATAGCGGCAGACTAGAGCACCACTGGATAGCGAGACTTGAATACAGCTGTGCAACAGTATTTTTGGCTAGCGGCAATGCCTCGGCATCGGCGCACAACCACTGGGCCCGAGACAAGCTCCTGTTGTCCCGAGCGTGCTGCAACATTCCCTGGGCAATATCCAGGCAAATTAAATCTCTGGCTGGGTATAGATCATTGAGTTGTTGTGAAAAGTAACCGGTACCACAACCTAAATCTAAAACGCTGCCTGTAACATCAATGGAGGAATCTACCCATTTCAACAATTGCTCGCCAACATCTCGCTGCAGAGCCGCCGATTTATCATAAGTAGTCGCAGCTTTGCTAAATGATTCCGCCACTCTGGTTTTGTCTATTATCGCTGTCATCTAGCTACTACCTGTATCAATGCGCCGCGAAAACTCAGCTATTTGCCCCGCCAGCCATTGCGAGTCAGAAACAAAAGGCAAGTGCCCCGCCCCTTTAACCTCCAGACTGGTAATATTTGTTGCCAGAGCGGGAATCAGCAGCTGTAGCTGCCTGGGAACTAACAGATCCATTTCAGCGTAGAAATGCAGTGACGGCACGCTCAGTTGTGCTAAAGACTCTCTAAGATCATGTTTTAATAAATGCAAACTGGCACATAGCTGACTGTGCTGAACATTTTCACCCACTGCCCGTAAATGCTTTAATATCTCTTTTTGTTGGCTGCCACCTTGAACTTGCAGCATAAAAAATCTGGACAAGGTTTTTGTTGGATGCAGCGCCATATTAGCTTCAAAGGTTGAAAAATCAGCTCTGGACATCGCATCGGGCCAATCATCTCTCTGGACGAAACAGGGGTTACAAGCAATGGTGATTAACCCTTTTATCCGTTGCTGTAATTTCTCTGCCAGTGCGATGGCCAACAAGCCACCCAGTGACCAGCCCAGCAAAATACTATTATTGGGCACTTTGTCTGCCAGTGCAGAGACAACCGATTGCAGTGAATAATTTTCAGAGTCATCGACTTTCGACAAGCCTAAACCGGGTAAATCAATGCAAATAATCGAGTAGTGCTCAGACAAAAACGGCAGCCATGGCCGCCAGATATCGCTGCTGGTTCCCCAGCCATGCATCAGCACTAAATCTGGCTTAGCAGATTGGATTCTTTTAATATGGATATTCAATTTTAATCTCTTTCAGCACTGTAGCCAGAGCCGCCAACAGCTGCTGCAAATCTTCAAGACTATGAGAGGCACTGAAAGTAACTCTCAACCTCGCCTGGTTTAGTGGAACCGTCGGCGTGCGTATCGCTTTAACTTGCACCCCCAGGCTCGACAGCTTTTCACTGAACGCAACAGCTGTATGCTCTGCACCTATCATTATTGGTTGAATAGCAGTGTCAGAGGGCAATAACACTAAGCCGAGCTGCTCACAACCGCTTTTAAATCGAGAGATCAACAGCTGCAAGTGCTCTCTGCGCCAGCTCTCTTTTTGAATCAGTTTTAAACTAGTACGCGTCGCTGCGGCAACAGCGGGCGGCATACTGGTGGTATAGATATAAGTACGGGAAAATTGAATCAAAGTTTCTATTAGTGCATCACTGCCAGCAACAAAAGCTCCACTAGTACCAAAGGCTTTGCCTAAGGTACCCATTAATACTGGTACTTGCTGTTCACTGAGCTGATACAACTCACTGCACCCGGCCCCAGTCTCTCCCAGAGCGCCAATACCATGCGCATCATCTATCATCAACCAGGCATTATACTGCAACGCTTTATCTGCTAAAGCGGGTAAATTGGCTATATTACCGTCCATACTGAACACTGCATCTGTTACTATCAATTTTCGTTCTGCAGTTGAGCGCGCTAGCTTCTGCTCCAGACTACCCATATCGTTATGCAGATAGCGCTGGAATTTGGCAGCACTTAATAGTCCGCCATCGAGCAGCGATGCATGATTGAGCTTATCTTGAAATACTGCATCATTTTTACCTAAAAGCGCATTAATGACCCCGATATTAGCCATGTAGCCACTGCAAAAAAGCAGCGCTCTGGAACGGTTACAAAACTCTGCCAGCTCCAGCTCCAGCTGATGGTGATGGTGACTGTGACCATTCACCAAATGCGAGGCACCACCACCGACGCCAAATTCATCAGCAGCCAATTTAAAACTTTCAACCACCCGAGGATGATTTGCCAGACCTAAATAATCATTTGAGCTAAAATTAAGCAAGGTTTTGCCAGCGACAATAATTTTTGGCCCCTGGGGACTCTGCAGTATTTCTCGACGCCGATAAAGAGAGCGCTGCTTCCTCTGGTCCAACATCTTCTGCAAATTATCAAATGACATGATCAGCCACCTTCCACTCATTAGCCAATTGCAGAGACCGCTCACTCACTTTACTGAGCAAAACTGCAATCGGACTAAAATTGATGACTAATTACTATGCCTGATAGAAGCGGGAACTATCTTGCTCTGTCTGAATGTTTTTTAGCAACAGTGCAGACTGAGTTTCATCATCATCTGCAATTCCCGGTTCGGGATTGATTCCCAAGCGTTTAAATAACAGCAAATCTTTATTGGTCTCAGGGTTGGGAGTAGTGAGCAAACACTCACCATAGAAGATAGAATTGGCGCCGGCAAAAAAAGTCATCGCCTGCATTTCGTCTGACATCGCCTGCCTTCCTGCGGATAACCTCACATGCGATTTTGGCATCATGATTCTCGCCGCAGCAATAGTTCGTACAAAAATGAGATGATCTAAATCTTCGACATTTTCCATCGGTGTCCCGGCCACTTTGACCAGCATATTGATAGGAACACTCTCTGGCTGGGTTGGCATATTAGCCAGCTGCATCAACAAACCAATGCGGTCCCCCGCCGTTTCACCCATCCCCAAGATCCCACCGCTGCACACTTTCATACCGGATTCACGCACGTTGTGCAGAGTATCCAGTCGATCTTGAAAAGTTCTGGTAGTAATTATTTTTTCATAGAATTCAGGGGAAGTATCCAGATTGTGATTATAGTAATCTAACCCTGCATCAGCCAACCTATCGGATTTATCAGCATCCAACATGCCTAAGGTCATGCAAGTTTCCAGGCCCATTTCTTTGACCCGCTTTACCATCTCAATCACATACGGCATGTCGCGCTCATGGGGATGCTTCCAGGCCGCCCCCATACAAAACCGGGTGGAGCCCGACGCTTTAGCTTGCACAGCTTTGGCTACTACCGCCTCAACTTCCATCAGACGCTCGCGCTGTAGGCCAGTATTATAACGGGCGCTCTGCGGACAATACTTGCAGTCTTCGGGGCAAGCACCGGTCTTTATCGACAACAAAGTACTCACTTGGACTTGGTTAGGGTCGAAATTTTGCCGGTGAATAGTGTGTGCTTTGAATAGTAAGTCATTGAATGGTAAATCAAACAATTCCTGAACCTGATTTTTAGTCCAATCGTGACGTAGCTGTCCATCTTGATGCATCTACAAGGTACTCCCAACAATAGCGAAAAACGGTTAGTCTTAAATATCTGACATATGATAATCACCCATGAGGAACTGTCAACTTATGGCCATAGATTTTATAAACAACTGTTCAATTATTAGCCAATACTGCGTTTTTTGCGATCTGCCCACCCGTACCTCTGCACAACTGTGCAAGGGCTGCTTTGCAGATCTCCCCTGGCTGACAAAACAATGCTTTCGCTGCGCCCTGCCACTACCCTACAGTAGTCGGGATCAATTGTGCCGCTCCTGCTTACACACTTCCCCCTCTTTTTATCAAACCACTGCGCTATTTCGCTACCAGTTCCCTATTGACTTGTTAATGCCTAAAATCAAACAGCAGCAACAACGCTATCACTTTAAATGGCTTGCCCAGTGCATAGCCAAGAACTTGGATCCACAACAAATGCTGACCCAAGCATTAATTCCTGTGCCAATTGCCAAATCGAAACTACTGCGCAAAGGGTACAATCAAGCGGCGCAATTAGCCTTCGAGCTGAGCCGGCAATTACAAATTAAACTGGACACAACCACCGTCACCAAAAACCGTAATACCCAAGCCCAAGCTGAGCTCGGCGCCAGTGCGCGCAAAAACAACCTCAGAGGAGCATTTGATATTAATAAGCATAACTATCGGCATTTAACAATTATCGACGATGTCATGACCACCGGCGCTACCGCCAACGAAATAGCCAGAGCATTGCTAAACTCAGGTGTTGAGCAAGTCGATGTCTGGATTATTGCCAGAACTGTGCTCTGATACATCCGTTGCCCTGCTAACTAGAAAACCCATATCGTGCCAATTGTGTCCAACTTATAATCTGCGTACACTGCCAGCGTTTATCTCTAGATTAAGGCTCAGACATGACGCAATCGCTCTCCAGCTTCTCTTTTAAAACCATTGGTGTGATTAAATCTCCTTTTCAACAAAAATTTGGCATTCCCCGCCAACCTGGACTAACCCCAGAGATTAAATCATCAATCGTATTAGAAGCAGAATACTCTAGCGATGAAATAGTCGATCAATTATCACTATCATCGCACATTTGGATTTTATTTGTCTTCAGCGAGTGCTATGCAAAGAACTGGAGCCCAAAAGTTCGCCCCCCGCGACTGGGAGGCAATAAAAAAATTGGCGTATTTGCCAGTAGATCCCCTTTTCGCCCCAACCCAATAGGAATGTCTGCAGTCAAACTAATCGGGACTCGAAAACAGCGCGGATCGCTTATTATTGATGTATTAGCGGCCGATATACTCGACGGCACCCCGGTCATCGACATCAAACCTTATATTCCCTATTGCGACAAACTGCCCGATGCTAGCAGTCAGTTGGCAGCATCAATTTCAATGCTTAGCCAACCGATCTTTTTTAGCTCTCAGGCACTGCAGGTTTGTGAGCAACTGCTGTGCTCAGGCGCAGAAAACTTGAGACTAGAAATCGAGCAAGTTTTGCGTTGCGACCCCCGACCAGCCTACCAAAAGGATGGACAAAGAATTTATGGGCTCTCGCTGTACCACTGGAATATTCGCTGGCAAATTGACACACACAGAATTGATGTATTAAGTATTGATCCAAGCTAAAACAACTTAACAACCCTATTTCTCAGCAGCGCTAAGGATACAACATGACTCCAGAACAACTGCAATTTGATCGCGATAATATTTGGCACCCTTACACCAGCATGACGCAGCCCACGCCCTGTCTTGCGGTCGCTTCAACTGAAGGTGTTTATCTGCATTTAAGTAACGGAGAGAAACTAATTGATGGCATGTCATCCTGGTGGTCCAGTATTCATGGCTACGGCCATCCACTACTCAACAAGGCTGCTCATCAACAAATAGACACTATGTCACATGTGATGTTTGGCGGTTTAACACACGAACCAGCTATACAACTGGCGCAGAAATTAACGGCTATAACTCCTGCGGGTCTAGATAAAGTCTTTTTATCAGATTCCGGGTCTGTGGCTGTTGAAGTCGCTATCAAAATGGCCTTTCAATACTGGATAGCCAAAGGGCTCACAGCGAAAAATCGCCTGCTGACGATACGCAACGGCTATCACGGGGATACATTTGCGGCGATGGCGGTTTGCGATCCGGTTACCGGAATGCACGATATGTTTAGTGGCGTACTGGCCAAGCATTATTTCGCTCCCAGGCCTGAGACAAAATTCGATCAACATTGGGACCCGCAAGACATTGGCGAGTTAGCTAAAATACTGGCAGAGAACCATCAACATATTGCAGCATTGATTTTAGAGCCTATTGTGCAAGGTGCCGGCGGAATGCGCATGTACAGTGCCGAGTATTTAGTGCAGGCCAGAAAGCTCTGTACAGAGTTCAATGTACTATTGATAGCTGATGAAATAGCCACCGGTTTTGGCAGAACAGGAAAAATGTTCGCCTGTGATCACGCTGCTATTTCCCCGGATATACTCTGCCTGGGCAAAGCACTGACCGGGGGCTATATGAGCTTAGCAGCCACATTGACAACCACAGAGATAGCCCACAGCATTTCTGATAGCGGTGCCGGTTGCTTTATGCACGGTCCCACTTTTATGGGTAACCCTCTAGCTTGTGCAATCGCCAATGCCAGCATTGACTTATTACTGGAAAGCGACTGGCAGACCCAGGTTGGCAATATAGAGCAACAACTAAAACAGGGACTCGAGCCTGCAAGGGCACTGCCCAATGTAGCGGATGTCCGCTGCCTGGGTGCAATTGGCGTTATAGAGCTAACCAGTGCGGTCGACAGCGTAAAGATTCAGCAGCAATTTACCGAGCGAAGTGTATGGGTACGCCCCTTTGGCAAACTCGTCTATGTAATGCCCGCCTATATTATGCAAGCAGATACTCTAAAGCAGTTAACCAGCGCGATGGTCGAAGTGGTGGCAAGTCACTAATTGTTACCAGACAAATCGCAATCTGATATAACTGCCGAACCAACTAAAATATAAGACTTTTTCCTATGTTTATAATTTCACTAGCAAGCATAATGGGTCAAGTGGATCTCCTGTTCAAGGAACGAATAAGAAGGAAGACCATGGCAAGCGGAAAGGACACAGGATTAGTACATAGGGAAATCTAGAAACCGCAGGGAAAATGGAGTCAGCTGAAGCCTTTATGACGGATCATAGAGGCTTTTTTCGTTTTAGGGGCAAAAACCAATCTTTAAAAACAATCACCTTTGCGTGACCTGTTTCTTATTACTGTCACCCTCTCTGACACAATGAAATACTGCTTTTAGACTCTAATTACTTAGTTAAAGTTAATGGCAATAGTTTATCCAGCACCAACCCAGATACTGACATTTTGACACTGTAACAATAAACCTCCACACCTTGTATCATCACAGCCCTGAGTAACTCCCCATACCTGCTATCGATAAAGTCGGCAACAGTCACTTCTTTTATCGAGCTGTGCAGCACGCAAAATAAAAGCACTGCTCTGGCACCAGTGGCAAGCATACTCTGCAGGTCTTGCAAGTGTTTTTGGCCGCGGATAGTCACTGCATCAGGAAATGCCCCCAGATCATCTTGTAAGTGCAAAGTGACACTCTTTACTTCCAGATAAACATCCACCATCCCCGCTTGAGTCAAATAAAAATCGACCCTGCTGCGCTCGGCGTACTTAACTTCACGGCGGATATTTTGATACTGCTGCAGGCCATCAATTTTCCCGGCTAATAGCGCCTTCTCGACTATCTGATTTGGCCTGGCGGTATTGATGCAGATAAAGCTATCTGCAGATAACTCCACCAGCTCCCATGAGTACTTATACTTACGCTTGCTATTATCGCTCTCATACAGCCAAATTTTACTCCCGGGAACTGCACATCCGGTCATCGCCCCAGTATTGGCGCAATGCACGGTAATTTCTTCACCGCTGTCTAAACGTACATCAGCCAGGAACCTTTTGTACCTTTTAATAAGAACTGCAGCTACCAGCGGTTTATCATATTGCATTGAAATTCACCTTAAACTAAAAAAAAAAGATGCTGCTGTGGCAAAAAAACGCGATGCAAACTGATCGCTGAGTATAATTGCTATAAATCAATAAGTACCGATACTTTTAGCTTATCAGCACTGTGACAACATTTGAATTTAGTCAGCAAAAAATTATCTTTTTGTTGTTTTTCTAATGAAAAGCTTTTCAATTTCAAACAGGTCTGGTATTTTCAGCACCCTTCCGATAAGGATGATCATTTTTAATAATTGTAAGGACAGTGCGATTGTGTAAATCGCCAAAACTTTCGGAGCCTGAGGCAGAAATATGCCAGACACTAATACAGCCAAATCAGCACGCTTCTCACCTTACCAGGTGAAACAGGGCGAAGAATACATGAACGATCAGCAGAAGGACCATTTTCGTAATGTTCTCTCTCTGTGGAAACAAGAATTAATGGAAGAAGTTGATAGTACTATCACTCACCTCCAGGAAGAAGTTTCCAGTTATGCCGATCCAAATGACAGAGCGAGCCAGGAGGAAGAGTTCAGTTTAGAGCTTCGAACCCGTGATCGTGAACGTAAATTAATCAAAAAAATCAACGAGGCAATGGATAGCATCGATGAAGACGAGTTCGGTTTTTGCGAAGAGTGTGATATTGAAATCGGTATCCGACGCTTAGAAGCTCGCCCAACTGCAACTCTGTGTATTGATTGCAAAACGCTTTCTGAGATCAAAGAAAAGCAAAACGGCAAATAAAAAGGCACCGAGTCGGTCACTGTTACCGGCTCTTTTTATATGTACATTGGACGTTTTGCCCCCTCGCCCACCGGGGAGCTGCATTTTGGCTCTCTGCTTGCGGCCCTTGCCAGCTACTTAGATGCAAAAAGCCATCAGGGACTCTGGTTGCTACGCATTGACGACCTTGACCCCCCGCGGGAAATTCCCGGCGCCTCCAGTAAAATCATCGCCAAGCTTGAATCCTTTGGCTTAGAGTGGGACGGTGAAATCATCTATCAAAGTCAACGTCATCACTACTACCAGCACGCCTTGGACAAGCTCCTGACACTGGGGCTTATCTACCGCTGTAATTGCTCCAGAAAAGCCATACAGGCACGCAGCGGCCACAGTTATTATGATGGTCACTGCCTGAACAGCAAAGTTACCGACAAAAGCTGCAACTACAGCTGGCGCTTTAACACTGAAAGAAAAATCATCTGCTGGACTGATGACATCCAGGGACAGCAATCTCTGCACTACCCGCAACTGGCAGATTTCATTGTAAAGCGCAGTGATCATTTATGGGCTTACCAACTGGCGGTTGCTGTCGATGACCAGCAGATGGGGATTACTGACATAGTCCGCGGCAATGATTTGCTAGCTGAATCGGCAAAGCAATTGGCACTGATTACGGCATTAAAATACAATCCGGTAAAATACAAACACATCCCACTGGCCCTAAATCTGTTGGGTCAAAAACTCAGCAAGCAAAACCTGGCGCCCGCACTGAGCAGTCAGAAAATCAGCAGCAGCTTATTTCAGGCGCTATGCCTGCTCGGGCAAAACCCCGACAAGGCACTGTTACACGCAGAAAAAAGCGATATATTAAAACAGGCGATATTAAACTGGAATGTAAAGCGAATACCTTTAAAATACCCTGACGACTCTGTTAGTAGATATCGATAACGATGCAATTTCACCGAGTACTACTGTTATTACTGATTGCCTACTGGTTGTTCTTCCCGGCGATGGTCGAGTGGTGGTTCTTACTGAATCTGGCTCCTCGCTATACTTTCATTAGCTGGCTGGCGATCATCTTGCTGTGTTTATTTGTAGATTACAGGCGAAAAACTGAATAATGTTAACCCTCACACAGCTGCTGATTATAGGTTTCAGCTATCTATTAGTATTGTTTGGTATCGCTTTTTTGGCAGAAAAAGAACTGATTCCCAGGCGTATAGCCCGTCACCCGGCAGTTTATGTTCTCTCTTTGGGAGTTTACGCAAGCATCTGGACTTTCTTTGGCTCTTTTAACTTCATTCAGCAGTCCGGCTTAGTATTCTTAGCTTCATACCTGGGCGCCACAGCCGCCTTTATTCTTGCACCGGTAGTGTTAATCCCCATTTTCAACATTACTAATAGGCACCAACTCAGCTCCCTGGCAGATCTGTTTGCCTTTAGGTTTCGCAGCGGCTCAGTCGGAACACTCACCTCTCTGCTGTTGCTGTTTGCCAGCTTACCGCTGCTTTCCATTCAGATTCAAGCGGTCACAGATTCAGTAGACATCCTCTACAGAAATAGTTCCGATTCGACCACAGCCCTTATATTTTGTGGTTCAATCGCTGTTTTCGCTATTATTTTTGGTACTCGAAAGCCTTCTTTACGCGCCCGTAATAGTGGCTTAGTGGCAGCCATTGCCACCAGCGCAATCATTAAACTATTAGCCTTCGTCGGTTTTGCTGTATATGTGTATTTCGAGGTTTTAGGCGGGCCCAGTGCCAGTAGTGAATGGATTTCAAGCTCTCATAGTGCCACTATGCTGCTGGAGAAAAGACCGGAGAGCGATAGCTGGAGAACACTGCTGCTGGCGTTTTTTGCATCGGTAATCGTGATGCCGCACATGTTCCACTTACTGTTCAATGAGAATCAGTCAGTCAGTCATCTGCATACGGCCTCCTGGGGGGTGCCGCTGTATCTATTTATCCTGGCGGCAGCCGTTCCGGTAATTACCTGGGCGGGTATTAAGCTGGCTATCCCCGGCAACCCCTCCTTCATCATGTTTTATATCAGTGAAGTACTGGAGTCGCAATGGCTGATCATTGCCACTTTTGTTGGCGCCCTAGCGGCGGCCTCAGGGGTCATGATTGTCGCGGTACTCTCTATCGCATCGATGCTGCAAAACCACATTATCCTGCCGCTCATTTCTATCCCCAATAATGCACATTTTTATAACTGGATACTTTGGGTAAGGCGGGCACTGATAGTACTAGTGATCACCATCAGCTACCTTTTCTTCCAGAGTTACGGTGTCGCCAAGCAATTACAGTTGCTTGGCTTAAGTGCCTTTATAGCATTTTTGCAGTTTTTACCGGGTTTGATGGTGACATTATTCTGGACCCGGGCCAACAAACTTGGCTTTATAACCGGACTCTGTATTGGAATTCTGACCTGGTTCATTAGCACTTTTTATCCGCTAGTGGTTTCCAACTCCGCACTGTTGAGTGATTTAGACATTGGCCAGTTCAGCTGGCAGTCGACCGCAATCTTGTCGCTGATCTTAAACGTAGCAGCCCTGGTCGCCGTCTCCCTCTTGACCCAGGCCTCAGCCGAGGAGCGCCAAGCGGCTGAATCTTGTCTATACAACGCATTGGAAAGGCCCTCCAGCCTGTTTCTTTCTCCCTTTAACATAGACGACATCATTAAGTTACTCTCTCCCAAAATAGGTGAACAAGCCGCTCACAGAGAGTTACAAAAAGTCATCGCCTCGCTCTCGCTCAAAGAGGGCCAGCTTAAGCCCCTTGATCTGCTCAGAGTCAGAAGCTTGCTGGAACACAACTTGTCAGCATTGATAGGGCCGATTAAAGCCGCCTCGCTACTGGAACCCCTCTCCACCAAAGATGACAACAGCAATTTTAGAACGCCTGATATATTAATGCTCGAAGACCAATTGGAAAACTATCAGGAGAGGATGAGCGGCCTGGCAGCAGAGCTCGATGAATTGCGGCGCCACCATCGTACAACACTGCAAAAACTGCCCTTGGGCGTCTGTACTATCGATCGGCAACAGCGAGTGATTTTTTGGAATTTACAGATGGAGAATCTGACCCAATCCCCCGCCGCTAAGGCACTGGGAACATCGCTCCCTGCGATACCCGCCCCCTGGGGACCTTTTTTACAAGAGTTTGCCCTGTCCAGCGAAAATCATGCAACTGACCTGACCTTGGAAGTTAACGACCACAAACACTGGCTCAACTTACACAAAAACCAGCTCAGCGAAGGGGAAGACTTTTCATTAGTGATATTGCTGGAGGACGACAGTGAACAACGCATACTCGAAGAAAAGCTCGCGCATACTGCCCGTCTGGCCTCTATCGGCCGGTTTTCCGCCGGGGTGGCGCATGAAATTGGCAACCCGGTAACAGGTATTGCCTGCCTGGCGCAAAATCTCAGTTTTGAAACCAAAGATCCGATTATATTAGAGACCGGCGAGCAGATACTCAACCAGACCAAACGCATCAGCAGGATTGTAAAATCATTGATGCGCTTCGCTCACACCGGGCAATCTGCTGAAGACATTACTCACAGCCCGATAGATTTACAGTCAATTATTGACGAGGCTATCCACTTAGTGGCTCTGGACAGCAGAGGTAAACAAAAAATATTCCACTGCGAAATCGCTACAGGTACTGTAGTGATGGGAGATTCGCAGCAATTAATACAAGTGTTTATCAATATTTTAAATAATGCTTGCGATGCATCCCCAGAAAAGGGCAAAATCAGCATCAGCTGTGAACCTCACTTCGAGATAATAACCTTAAAAATTACCGATGAAGGCACGGGCATAGACCAGCAATTGATAGACAAACTGTTCGAGCCTTTTTTTACCACTAAAGATCCGGGGAAAGGGACAGGTTTAGGTTTGTCATTAGTGCATAATATATTAACAGAACATTATGGTAGTATTGAAATCATCAGCCCAGCCAATAAAAATCAGAAAAATGGCACACAGGTGGTAATCACCTTACCCGGGCTCCCGAGCACTATTCCAAACGGTGCTTCACACGGAGAATAGGTAGTTATTTATGAGTCATATTCTGATTGTTGAAGATGAGCAAGTGATTCGCTTTGCCCTGAAACGATTTTTATTAAACAGTAAGTTTACAGTAGAAGATACTGGGTCTGTAGATGAGGCCCTGGCCAAATACAACTTAGCTGACTTCGATCTAGTGATCAGTGATTTACGCTTACCGGGCGCCCCCGGCACCGACCTTATAGGTCACGCAGATCACACCCCAGTGTTGATTATGACCAGTTACGCAAGCATGAAGTCTGCTGTAGAAGTAATGAAACTTGGCGCTACTGATTACATTGCCAAACCTTTCGATCACGACGACATGCTCAGCACTGTCAGCCAAATTATAGCCAACAATCAAAAATCCAGACCAATCAATAGCAGCAAAAAACAGCCATCAGACAGCCCCGCGCCCGTTAAGAATCACTTTATTGGCAAAAGCATGGTAATGAAAGAGCTGTACAAGCGCATTGACAAAGTCTCCAGAACAGATGCAACGGTACTTATTTTAGGCGAATCCGGTACCGGCAAAGAATTGGCCGCCAGATCTATCCACGACAAAAGTTCACGCCAAGATTCACCTATGATCGCAGTTAATTGCGCAGCCATCCCAGAAAACTTAATCGAATCTGAGTTATTCGGTCATGAAAAAGGCGCTTTCACTGGTGCAACCAACCAAAAGGTCGGCTTAATTGAAGCCGCCAATGGCGGAACTTTATTCCTCGATGAAATAGGTGAGCTACCCCTGGAAGCCCAGGCCAGGTTACTAAGATTTCTGCAGGAGGGAGAAATACGCAGAGTCGGATCGGTTGAATACAAAAAGATGGACGTACGACTGGTCGCCGCCACCCATAGAAATTTAAAAAAACTCGCCCAACAGGGACTGTTTAGAGAAGATTTATACTACCGTCTCTATGTAATGGATATCTGCATGCCGCCCTTGCGAGAGCGTCGTGAAGACATACTGTCACTGGCCAGTACTTTCTTAGACAGAGCCAGTGAGCGCCTCAAATGCGACCCCGCCTCTTTCAGCCAGGATGCTATCAACACACTCAATTACTACAGCTGGCCAGGCAATGTTCGAGAGCTAGAAAACGCCATTGAAAGAGCCATAATTCTGTGTGAAACCGGACAAATAACCACTGATCTACTCGGCCTTGATTTGGAAAACAACAGCTTAAATGATGCTGTAATAAATTATATTGAACGTCCGATAAAGACTAAACAAAAAGAGCCCTCCAATCAACACGGAGGCCTGTCACTGAATGACTACTTCCAACGTTTTGTGCTTGATCATCAACACAACCTCAACGAGACTGAGCTGGCAAAGAGACTCGGGGGAAGTCGAAAATGCCTTTGGG
>ASZI01000172.1 GCA_000416315.1 Osedax symbiont Rs2
GCCATTAGCTGTTTTTGAATAATAATCCACCGGGTAGGCCTGCACATTCCAGCCGCGTAATCGAAAAACCCCCATGGACCTTGGCATATGAAAAGCTGAAGTCACCAACAGCCAGCGCCCTTTTGGAACACCCCCTAATAACTGCTCACTTAAACTAGCATTTTCATGAGTATTACGAGACTTTTTCTCCCACAGAATACGATCTGCAACCCCCTGCTCACTGAACCATCTGTAAGTTGCGCTACTGGCCACATCCTGTGGGTGCAACAGTGATCCACTGCCGCCACTAAATACAATTTTAGCTTGCGGATACTTTTTCGCCAGCGTTGGTATCGCCATCATTCGCTCTGCGGCTTGATTGAACTGCGCCATTTGCCACTGTATTGCTAAGTCGCCGCGCTCAGCTCCCCCCAGCACTATTACCCCCTCAATATTTTCCGGTAATTGCCGCACAGCGGGGAAACGCTCTTCCAGCGGTCGCAAGATGATATCAGCCACCGGAAATAACAAAATACTGACCAAAAACACTAAACTGAGACTGAGCAAACGCAGACCCCAATCCGATTTTCGAGCGATCAAATAAGCGGATATAGCCACTAGCAGTATTATAAATGTATCGGGGCTGGCTATAAACCAGAATACTTTCGATAGTAAATAAAAGAAATCCATGATCTTTTATACTCTGTAAATTCAAACCTTAGCTGCTTGCAGAGCCTGTCACCAGGCTATCTACAGCTATACAAGTGTCTGGCCAGCGCCCCGGCCAAATTAAAAAAGGCCCGTAAAACGAGCCTTTTTGAGTTTGATCAAAAAACGGCTTTTCAGCTTATGATAACTTGTCCATCATAAACTGCTGCACGCTGGACAAATCATTATCCACTATATCGAATGCCTCTGTGCGCTCGAACAAATCGGCCAAGTGCTCGGGAAGCTTTGGTGGCTCTAACCCCGCCTCCACAATAGCATCCGGAAATTTAACCGGATGAGCGGTAGCCAAGGTAATCATCGGCACAGCCTGATCGGCATTTAACGCACGCCCAGCCCTTACCCCAATGGCGGTATGCGGATCCAGCAGATAACCCGTTTGCGCATGCACTTGCGCGATAGTCTCACAAGTCTGCTGATCAGTGACACTGGCACTGTCGAAAACAGCCTGCATCTTTTCAGCTTGCTGCTCCCCCAGAGATACTCCCTGACTCTTGAAGCGGTTCAGCAGCTCGTCGACTGCCGCACCATCTCGATCATAGAGATCAAACAACAAACGCTCGAAATTTGAGGAAACCATAATATCCATTGAAGGTGACAAAGTGTGCTTTAAGTCACTCTTAGACATATCATTGCCAGAAATCACCCGGTGCAGGATATCATTACGATTGGTAGCTACCACTAATTGCTTAATCGGCAAGCCCATCTGCTTGGCCAAGTAACCGGCAAATATGTCGCCAAAATTACCTGTCGGCACTGAGAAGGATACCTCTCTGTGTGGCCCGCCCAGCGCTAGAGAAGCACTGAAGTAATAGACTATCTGCGACATAATCCGCGCCCAGTTAATAGAATTAACGGCACCTAGTTTACGACCTTGTAGAAAACCCTGATCGGCGAAACTGGCTTTGACCATTTCCTGACAATCATCAAAATTTCCCGAGATGGCGATATTGTGCACATTATCTGCGAGAATACAGGTCATCTGCCGGCGCTGCACTTCAGAGACTTTATTGTGTGGGTGCATGATAAACATGTCGACACACTCACTGTGGCGACATCCCTCTATCGCAGCGGAGCCGGTGTCGCCTGAGGTAGCCCCTAAAATAACCAGCCTTTCGCCGCGTTTTGTCAGTACGTGATCCATCAACTTGCCGAGTAATTGCAGGGCAAAGTCTTTAAACGCGAGTGTCGGGCCATGAAACAACTCCAGCACCCACTCATTGGTTCCAAGCTCTTTTAACGGCGCCACAGCACTGTGGTCGAAGCCTGCATAAGTTTCATCAATCATTGTTCTAAGATCAGCATCGCTGATACATCCGGCAACAAATGGCGAGATAATTTTAAAGGCTAATTTTTCATAGCTTAAACCAGCCCATGAGGCAATTTCAGCGGCGCTATACTTCGGCAGTTGCTTAGGCACATACAGCCCCCCATCAGTGGCCAGCCCCGCCAATAGCACTTCTTCAAAATTTAGCTCCGGCGCCTGGCCACGCGTTGATACATATTTCATCAGATTTCCCTATTTTTATGCTGCACTGTACGTCTTATAAATGCTCTACACGGATGCGAGTCACTGTACCTAAAATACTATCCAACGCCTCTATCTGCGAGATCGCCTGATTCATCTTCAGCTCAATCACCCGCTGCGTTAACAAAATAACCGGCACAAAATCTTGATCTGATTCTTTTTGCACTATCGCCTCGATATTGATACCGCAGTCTCCTAATATTTTAGTCACTTCAGCCAGCACCCCAGGTTTTTCCGCCGCTTTAAGGCGCAGGTAATAGCCTGTTTCTGTCTGTTGCATCGCCAGTATTGGCAAATCAGAAAGCTGCTCACTCTGGAACCCCAGAGGTGCAACTTTACTGCTTGGATCGGCATCAATAGTACGTGCAATATCCAGAATGTCCGCGATCACTGCAGAAGCGGTAGCCTCATCTCCAGCACCCGCTCCATAGTGCAAAGTCTGACCTACAGCATCTGCATCTACCAACACCGCATTCATAACACCATCTACATTAGCCAGTAACTTGTGCTTGGGTATCATGGTAGGGTGAACCCGTAATTCAATGCCCTGTTCTGTTCTTCTGGCAATACCTAAGTGCTTAATACGGTATCCAAGCTCTGCGGCGAACTTGACATCTTCAGAGGTAACTTTGCTGATCCCCTCTGTATAAGCTTTATCAAATTGCAGCGGGACACCATAGGCAATGGCAGCCATTATGGTCAGTTTATGCGCGGCATCAATTCCCTCAACATCAAAGGTAGGGTCAGCTTCGGCATAACCAAGCGCCTGAGCTTCAGCTAATACATCAGCAAAATCACGGCCCTTTTGCTGCATTTCCGATAAGATAAAATTACCGGTACCATTGATAATTCCGGCGATGCCATTAATTTTATTCGCTGCCAGCCCCTCTCTAAGCGCTTTAATAATGGGGATACCACCGGCGACTGCCGATTCAAAAGCCACTACTACATTATTTTTCTTCGCCGCTGCGAAAATTTCGTTTCCGTGCACGGCTATCAACGCTTTATTAGCTGTCACTACGTGTTTGCCGTTTTCTATGGCCATCAACACTAACTTCAGGGCAACCTCATGACCACCAATTAACTCAACCACAATATCGACTTCTGGATTGACAGCGACTTCGAAAATATCACGGGTTACGTTGGTAGTTGTGGTATCGCAGTTGGGATTATCGCGACGGGCGCCAATCTGCTCAATAATAATTTCACAACCGACACGACGACTAATCTCTTGTGCGTTACGTGTTAGTACATTGAACGTACCGCTGCCAACAGTACCTAAACCACATATTCCAACTTTTACCGGTTTCAAACTAATTCCTCGCTGTCATTCTTTAGACTAATTTCGCTATTGCCTTATACTTTTGGGCCGAGCCCACTAAGTGGCAATATCTTGGACTATTTCGCATCGGTTGAAATAGCGGGCTCGATAGTATAGCTAAGATATGAGAGACAAACTATTGCCAGCTTATTATTTAGTCAAAGATTTCGAGCATAAAAGGCAATTATATTGCGCCGCTGTTCCCCAGTTCAAAATATAGCGCAGATTATTACTGCAACTTGACCTGAAGCTGTCAGCATTAGGGTTTTTTCTAGATAAATAGCTGCCTGCTAAGGGCAAATGCGGGGATAGCGAAGGGAATACATTTCGCAGCTCTATTGAGACAGATCACTACAAAGAAAGCGCCCCGCTGAGTAAATATCTGCGGGGCTGGATGCTGTTAGAAAAACTACTCTTTCACACCCAGATCTGCCAGTAAGTTATCGACAGAGGCAAAGCCAGCGATTTTAACTCCCTGCTCAGTGAAGATAGTAGGAGTGGCATTCACCCCCAACTTGTGCCCCAACTGGAATTGCGCAGTCACCGGATTTTGACACTCTATGCTGGGAATATTCCCCTTAGATTTAGCTAAAGTCAGAGCGGCTGCGGGATCATCAGAACACCAAATTGATTGCATTTTTCTGGCAACCGCCGAGCCAACACCGGCTCTGGGGAACGCCATATATTTAATGGTAACCCCTTTGGACTGTAGCTGCGGCATGTTCTTATGCAGTTTTTGACAGTAGTAACAGTCTATATCGGTGAAAACCGTGATCACTGCTTTTTCAGTGCCGGATGCGGGATAAACTATTTGCTCTGATACTGGAACAGTCGCCAATTCAGCCTTCACCTTAAGTTGATTTTTCTGTTCTGACAGATTTACAAAACCTTGTTCCAGACTCAGTTTGAACATCTGCCCAACGACCATGTAACGAGCATCTTTATCAGAGAAAATCACCTCACCCGAAGCCAGTGTCACTTCATACATGCCAGGCCAAGGCGATTCAACTACAGTGTCTATCTGGATATTTTCATTGATAGATTTTATTTTCTCTGTGACATCTTGCTCGACACTAGCCACTGCGACTGTTGAAAAACCAACGCTTAGTACAAACGAAAACAGTAAGTTAGCAAACGGTTGTGAACGATCAATGAAACTTGAACCTTTATTCGACATAAGTTATCCATTTATTTTTACAATTATTTATCTTGATGATTTATTCTGACTTAAGTTCCAATAATATTAACGCATCGGCACACGCAGCCGGCCATTTTCCGGAGCATAGCTCTGGGTACTGGAGAGGTCAGCATGCCCCAACATCTGCTGTACATGCTGCAGCTTGGCTCCATTGGCTAACATGTGCTCGGCAAAAGCCCTGCGCAATCCCTGCGGCGATATCTTATTGGCCACGGATATCTGCCTTGCATAATATTTTAAACGGTACCAAAACGCTTGCCGAGTCATTTTACCACCGCGTCGGCCGACGAACAGCTGATCGCAATCTTCTGCACAACCGAGCTCTATTCTCGACTCGTGAATATATTTTTTCAGCCAGTAACAGGCCTCTTCACCTAGAGGCAACACCCGCACTGATTTACCTTGAATTTGCACTGTCGCCGCATTGATATCCAGCTGCTGCAACTGCAGTGAAATCAATTCAGACACATTTACCCCTGTCGCATACAACAGCTCCAGCATCGCTCTGTCGCGTAAACCTATAGTCGTTGCCTGATCCGGTGACTGCAGCAAAGCTTCTACTTCAGCTTCTGTCAGCGATCCAGCATGCACTGCCCTGGCTTTTGGCGGTTTTAAATTAAAACATGGGTCTGACGTTATCAGTTGCTGCAATTGTAAATAGCGGAAAAACCCTTTAAGGCAAGACAACATTCTGGCGCTGGAGCTGGCATGATAACCTTCGGTGATTCGCCAGATGAAATATTGCTGCATCGACAATTTACTTATCTGGATGAAAGACAGTCGCTGAGACTGCAACCATGCGCTGAATCTTGACAAATCACGGCGATAGGCTAATAAACTATTTTCAACCAGCTGCCTTGTCCCGGCCAGATGCTCCAGGTATCTATCAATTAGCACTGAATCATCATCCGCTGGCCCGGAGTACACCGCTGCGCTTTTGCCGCTATCTATTGTCTCCATCAGCGATAAACTTTAATACTGGCAATGTTCTCCTTGAGCACCGGATAAGTGACCAACCCCTGCTCTACTCGCCGACGCATAATAATTTTTCTATTATCCACCTCTAGCAGAACTCCATCTATCTCTTTACCCAATTGAGTTCTCAATCTGATTTTCTTGCCTTTAAACTCGATTAAACTGTCGATATCCACGCTGTGATATCTAGGCCTGCTTTTCTCGGGCGCCCTACTTGCGATCAATTCCTCTTTGACGGCAACTATTGTTTCAGATTCTTCTATCACAGATTCAGTTTCAACTGTTTGCCGCTCAACAAAGTGTCCACTTAACAATGGCAAATAACGTGTAGAAGTTTTTTTAGCATTGACGCTTAATAGTATGTCATCTCTATTTAACAGCTGAAAATCAGCATTTAGCACTTGCGAAAACAACAACCGCCCCTTGGGCTGCAAACGCAAAACCACACTCGCTCTGGGCTTAAAAAACGCCATCACACTACTCTGCAATTCTCGGCTATCTGCCTGTTGATCCTGACTTATTTTTTGTTGCACACTGGCGATAAAGTACTCGGGATAATCAGCCTCTGATAGCTGCTCTTTTTTAGCGCAGTATTTTAAGCGTTTTAGGTTAAAACCAGCATCAGTGATACTCAACAGCGCCCTACTGATTTCAGTTTTACTCAGCACACTGCGCTCATAAAAGCTCAGTGGCGACTTACTGTTCAGCTCGAATTCAAACAAGCCTTTGGCCAACCCCGGAGCACTGACCGCAACATTACTCTTTAATACCCGCCCGCCGTTGACTGACTCGATATTAACCTGCACATCTACTAACACTCTGCGCAGCCCCAGATTAGTGACAATTGAGGTGAAATTTACTTCTTCAGTACAAGCGAGTCCCCACAAGGTTTTTTCGCTGCCAAGGTCACTGGAATTACGCCGATCGCTGCGCATAAAATCTGAATCTATACTAAAAATCAAACTGGAGAACTGCACCCTTAAACTATCAGGCATTTCTCCTTTAAACCAAGAGCCAGCTTTGAGCAGTGTCAGAGCACTGCCGCTTACTATATGAACTTGTTCTATTTGCACAACGTCTTGGTAGCCTATAGGGGCAATTTTTAGCCCTTTAATGATAATATTACCTTTAAAATCAACCGTAATATCGGCAACGTCAATCCTCGCCACAGGTAAAAACTGCCCTATCAGATCAGTGACAAAGCTTTTGCTTTGGTATTGATACAGCCAATAGCTACCGCCCGCTAGGCATAAAAGTATCGACAATACAGATAATAAAAGCGCTTTTTTCGACATTAAACCCATCCGTTGATTCTAATTCACTTACACACAGCGACTATTAAGCTATAGCAGATACTCGAAGTATACGCACCTTTTTCAAGCTAAGCATACAGATGGCTAACCACAAGTTAACTTACACGCTGGCTTTTGCAAATGACAGTTGCGGTTATAAATTGAAAACCGCAAAAAAGCACTTTTGAAATAAAAAAAAAGACGACCTAAGTCGTCTTTTTTATCAGTTAATAGTTGCCTATCAACCTAACTTCTCTTTGATACGTGCAGACTTGCCGCTTAGCGCGCGCAAGTAGTATAGCTTCGCTTGACGAACATCACCGCGGCGCTTTACTTCAATTTCTTCAACGACTTTGCTGTAAGTCTGGAAAGTACGCTCAACACCCACACCGTGAGAGGTTTTACGTACAGTAAACGCAGAGTTTAGTCCACGGTTACGAACACCAATTACAACGCCTTCGTAGGCCTGTAGACGGCTGCGAGTTCCCTCGACAACACGTACTTTAACAATCACTGTATCCCCAGGACTAAAAGTAGGGATTTCTTTTGACATCTGTTCAGCTTCTATTTGCTGAATGATAGAGTTCTTAGCGCTCATGCGTAGCTCCTAATGTTAACTGCCAGACTTTTCAGTCTCACAGATATATTCTTCTAATAACTGCTGTTGTTCCGGATTCAGATCTAATGCCTGCAGCAAATCGGGTCGCCTTAGATAGGTTCTGCCCAACTGTTGCTTCAAACGCCAGCGCTTGATTTTTGCATGATCACCACACAACAACACTTCAGGTACTTGCTGGTCTTCGAAAACCTCAGGTCGCGTATAGTGCGGACAGTCCAGGAGCCCTTCTGCGAAGGAATCCTCTGATGCAGAATCTACGTGTCCCAGTACTCCAGGTACCAGACGAGAAACCGCATCAATAATAGTCATGGCAGGTAATTCACCACCACTCAATACGAAGTCCCCAAGAGATACCTCCATATCGATGTCCGATTCTATCAGGCGCTCATCTATACCTTCGTAGCGCCCTGCGACTAAGATCAAGTTTTTCATCGACCCCAGCTCTTTTACTAATTGATGATTTAGCTGACGACCTTGAGGAGATAGATAAATTACCTTAGCTTCCCCAGGAGACGTATTTTTCGCCGCTTGTATAGCATCTTTTAACGGTTGTACTTTCATCAACATTCCGGGACCACCTCCGAAGGGGCGATCATCCACAGTGCGATGTTTGTCTGCAGTGAAATCTCGAGGATTCCAACATTCGACTTGTACTAGTTCACGTTTAATTGCCCTACCTGTTACACCGAAACGAGTAACCGCTTCGAACATCTCAGGGAACAGCGATACGACACCAAACCACACAATCTAAAACTCTGGGTCCCAATCGACCCGCATAGTACCTGTTTCTAAGTTGATTTCTTTCACCACTTGATCCGGCAGATAGGGAATCATGCGCTCGCGCTTATCGATGCTATTACTATCACCTATAACCACAAGAACATCGTTCGATCCTGTTTCGATCAGATGGCTCACTTTACCCAAATTCTCATCGGCTAAAGTGTAAACAGTTAATTGCTCCAACTGGCTCCAGTAGTATTCCCCAATTTCAAGGTCGGGCAACAGAGAACGCTCTATCGCTATTTCAGCACCACAGTACTGACGAGCGACATCACGATCATTTACTTTGTCCAGTTTAGCAACCAGCCCTTTTCCGTGTTTTCTTGAAACTTCAACATCAACAGGCACCCACTGACCATTGCGCTGGATTAACCAGGGCTTGTAGCCAAGAATGCTGTCCATTGGTTCAGTGTGAGAATAGATTTTAAGCCATCCTTTAACACCATAAACCGATGTGATTTGGCCTAATATGACCAGATCTTCTGTTTTATAAGTTTTCATTGAGAACCTTTAAGGACCAGCTATTAAGCTGTTTTGTTAGCGTCTTTGATCAACTGAGCAACGCGCTCAGATGGCTGAGCGCCTTTGCCCATCCAGTATTCAACACGCTCTAAGTTAAGACGTAAACGCTCTTCCTGACCTTTGGCGAGAGGGTTGAAGAAACCTAGACGCTCAATAAAGCGACCATCGCGCGAACAACGCGAATCAGCAACAGTGATTTGATAAAATGGACGCTTTTTAGCGCCGCCACGAGATAAACGAATAGTGACCATATAGTGATCCTTTATATATTGCGTGGGTGTTAATATTACCCAACGTTAATTTTCCCACAGCTAGCTCACATTCAAATGAATCTACACTTGCCGTAGAACGGTGCCTCTACTTAAAAAGAAAAGGCAAAAAAATTCCGAGGCCGAATTCTACGTCATATCCAGCCAAAAGTGAAGCGTTTAAGCCTGCAATAAGATATCCGCAAGTTCAAACTAGCGCATACCCGGAAAACCACCGCCACCCATTCCAGGGGGAAGCATGCCCTTCATACCGCGCATCATTTTTGTCATGCCGCCTTTTGCCGATACTTTCTTCATCATTTTAGCCATCTGTTTATGCTGCTTTAACAGACGGTTGATATCCTGAATTTGTGTTCCGGACCCCGAGGCAATGCGTTTCTTGCGCGAGCCACTAATAATATCAGGGTTTCTGCGCTCTTTAATCGTCATTGAATTGATGATAACAACCAGCTTGCCCATGCCCTTTTCGGCTTGAGATGCCTGGGCTGCCTGCATCATCTGCCCCATTCCCGGCAGCTTGTCCATCATCGACATCATGCCGCCCATATTATCCATCTGCTGAATCTGCTCTTTAAAGTCTTCCAAAGTAAAGCGCTTGCCTTTGGTCATCTTCTTGGCAAACTTATCTGCTTTCTTCTTATCTATCTTGCGCTCCGCCTCTTCGATAAGAGACAAAACATCACCCATACCCAATATTCGCGATGCTAGACGATCGGGATAAAACGGCTCCAGCTGATCAATTTTTTCACCCATACCGATAAACTTGATCGGCTTGCCGGTTATATGTCTGACTGAAAGCGCGGCGCCACCTCGGGCATCGCCATCCGCTTTGGTTAGTATCACCCCAGTCAAAGGTAGCACTTCACCAAAAGCCTTAGCCGTATTAGCAGCATCTTGGCCTGTCATGGCATCGACCACAAACAGCGTTTCAACAGGCTTGATGGCGCTATGCAGATCTTTTATCTCTGCCATCATTTCGGTATCGACAGCCAAGCGACCAGCAGTATCCACCAGCAGCACGTCAAAATGCTGCAGTTTTGCATGCTCAACAGCACTATTAACTATATCTATTGGCTTTTGTTGCTCGCTCGAGGGAAAAAAGCTCACTCCAACTTCTGCTGCCAGCGTTTCCAACTGCTTGATAGCCGCTGGTCGATAAACATCCGCCGAGACGACTAATACTTTTTTCTTTTCTCGCTCTTTAAGAATTTTCGATAATTTGGCTACAGTGGTGGTCTTACCCGCCCCCTGCAAACCGGCCATTAACACGATCGCCGGTGGAGTTGCCGCCAAATCCAGACTGGAGTTGGCCTCCCCCATAATACGTATCAGCTCTTCGTTAACAATTTTAACGAACACCTGACCGGGTTTTAAACTAGCAGCTACTTCCTGACCTACTGCTCGCTCCCTGACACCGCTGATAAATTCTTTTACGACAGGCAGTGCAACATCTGCCTCTAAAAGAGCCATGCGCACTTCGCGCAAAGTCTCCTTAATGTTATCTTCCGTTAGCTTCGCCTGACCTGTGACGGCCTTTAGCGTGCCGGTTAAGCGCTCTGATAAATTCTCGAACATGTTTACCTCTAGATCTTTCGCAACAGCCAAAGCTTATTCGATGAATTCCCGGTTAAAGATCCACAGCTAACGCCTGTTGCTTTTTGTAAGTGCCAATAATGGGCAGCATTGTACCCCAAACCAGCAACATTCTCCTACCGCAATTCAAACTTCCTAATGTTTATATAACATCCGCAGATATTCCGGCTGCCGTACAAGCCTAGCCGGGATGCAACCGCTGATCACTGGAAAGTTATTTCAAAAACAAGCGACTCAGTCAAAAAGTCGTCCGAGATATATTTAAACAACATCGAATCTATGCCAAACTAGCGCCCCACTGGGTAGGAGTCGCACAATGTATATTTTTTTCACTTTAACCACAGCTGTGCTTTACAGCCTAGCTGCCATGGCTCAATACCTGCAACTGGTTAACAAATCTCACCCCGGCAAATTCTCTACCCCCAATTGGACGGTCAAATTTTTTGCCCTGAGCGCCATTTTTGCACATACCATTATTCTCCAGTTCTCGCTGCATTTAGATCTGGGCATCAATCTCAGCTTACTTAACACTGGCTCGCTGGTTAGCTGGCTAGTCTCGCTGGTTCTACTGATTAGCAGCCTCAGACAAAAGGTAGACAATTTATTTATCGCCGTTTTCCCAATGGCGGCGTTGGTACTGGTATTGCAGATAATGTTCGCTCACCCAGAGCCCAAACCCTATGCTCTTGGGGTGATCAGCCATATTCTGCTATCGATACTGGCCTACAGCATCTTCACTTTGGCTGCTTTTCAGGCAATATTGTTGCAACTGCAAAATAATGCTCTGAAAAACAACATCGGCGGAGGTTTTTTGAATAGCTTGCCACCACTGCAGACCATGGAAAGACTTTTATTCGAAATGCTCTGGACTGGATTCATTCTATTATCGGCGTCTCTTATCAGCGGTTTCATTTTTGTCGAGGACATTTTCGAACAGCACTTAGTGCACAAAAGTTTCTTGTCATTAGTTTCATGGTGCATTTTCGCGATCTTGTTATTTGGCCGTATTTTTTGGGGATGGCGCGGTCATAAAGCAATCCACTGGACAATAGGTGGCTTTCTCTCTTTGATGCTCGGTTTTTTTGGCTCCAAACTGGTATTGCAATTACTGCAATAAAAGCTTTTGTGCATCCCCCTTGCTCGCCCTAAAGTCGAGTAGAGTTCGATTAAAAAAAATTGGAATCAATATTTCATTCCTGCAACTGATGTTTGCTCAGTAACTGTTGTTTTATCTGATTATTGGTATTGACAGCGTCCCCCATGGATCAGACAATAGCCACTTCTTAATAATAGAGGATTTACCACTTTGGAAGACGCGTCGATAAGCCTGCTTTTAGCTATTCTCTGCTTCTTGATTTTTTGTTCAGCTTTTTTCTCAAGCTCTGAGACAAGCATGATGTCTCTGAACCGCTATCGCTTGAAAAATTTAGTCAAGAAAAAGCATCGTGCCGCTCAGAGAGCTCACCTGCTACTTCAGCGACCCGACCGCCTCATCGGCGTGATCTTGATCGGCAACAACTTTGTCAACATTCTGGCATCTTCAATAGCTACTATCATTGCCTTCAGACTTTGGGGTGATGCAGGTATTGCCATAGCAACCGCGTCCTTGACTATTGTCATTTTGATTTTTGCAGAAGTCACACCTAAGACAATTGCCGCTTTGCACCCCGAGAAAATAGCCTTTCCCGCAGCTTATGTATTGGGACCGCTGTTGAAACTCATGTACCCACTGGTCTTTGTCGTCAATCAAATCACCAATGGCTTACTGCGCCTGTGCGGCATAGACACCAACAATAGCGCCGATCAACATTTGAGCACCGAAGAACTACGCACTATCGTGCACGAATCCGGCGCTACTTTACCTAAAGGCAAACAGTCTATGCTGCTGGGGGTGCTGGAACTAAACGAAGTAACTGTTGAAGACATCATGATTGTTCGCAGCGAAATCAAAGGCATCAACCTCGACTTAGAACTCGAAGAAATCATGGACATCATTACCAGTGCCGAACACACTCTGATGCCGGTATACAATTCAGACATCAACAAAGTCATAGGCATTTTACACTTACGCGATCTGACTAAACTTATTGCCGGTAACAACCTGACCAAAACAACCTTAGTGCAAGTTATTCGCGAACCCTACTTCATTCCCGAGAGCACCCCCTTGCAGATGCAGTTATTCAACTTTCAAAAGGGCAACCATCGGCTGGGTCTAGTGGTTGATGAATACGGCGACGTGCAGGGGATTGCAACCTTGTCTGACATCCTCGAGGAAATTGTCGGCGAGCTCTCAAGCGTTCAACAGCAGCAGAGCAATGAGATCCACCAGCAAGACGATAACAGCTACATCATTGAAGGCACCGCTTTTATCAGGGATATTAACAAGGCGCTAAACTGGCAGCTCCCCACTAATGGTCCCAAAACACTGAACGGTCTGATCACTGAAACCTTGGAAGTTATACCCGACGCCAACACTTGCCTGAAAGTTGGCAACTATCATATTGAGACATTACAAATATCAGATAATCAAATCAAATCTTCGAGATTATTTGCCCTGGAGTTAACTCATCTGCAACAGTCAGATTAGCTTTAGCCACAAACCCAGATCTTCACAGAAGAAACTTACATGCAAGACAAGCAACAACAGCTTTTAATTATTTATACTGGCGGCACTATAGGCATGCTGCCCAGCGCAGAAGGTTATCGCCCCAGCGCTGGTATTCAACAACTAATTAATAGCTGCCTGGGCGAAAAATTACTTGCGCAACTACAACCATTTCACTGCCTGGAATTTGAACAGCTAATTGACAGCTCTAACGCCCAGCCCAGAGATTGGCTGCAAATAGCATTGCGCATCAGCGAGAACTATCAAAAATATGCCGGTTTTATCATCTTGCACGGCACTGATACTATGGCATACACCGCTGCAGCGCTGGGGCACATGCTCGGTAAAAACACTAAGCCGATAATTGTCACAGGCTCACAAATCCCTATGAGCCAGCCGCGCAGCGACGCACTGAGCAATCTGATTGATGCCGCATCTTTCGCCCGCAGCGCTCAAATTTCACAGGTCTGCCTGTATTTTGGTGGCAAGCTGTTTGCCGCAGATAACGTCACTAAAGCACATAGCAGTCAGCTCTGCGCCTTCGACTCGCCCAATGGGCAGCCTCTGGCGAGGGCAAACATAGCTCTGGATTTTTATCAGCCGCAGCCAGAGAGCTCTCTAAAAAAAGACAAAACGCAGAGCGGGTTCCAGCTGCAACCCCTGGCACACAACGCTGTGGCGGTACTTATGTTGTACCCGGGGATCAGTGACGCAATCATCGCGGCTGCCCTGCTGGATAAAGCCACAAAAGCAGTGGTCATGCTAAGTTTTGGCGCCGGCAATCTCGCCGACTGTAACAGGTACTTAATGCAGAGCCTGAAAGAGGCGAGATCGCGGGGAACTGTGATAGTCAACATGACTCAATGTTATGGCGGCGCCGTCGCTCAAGGTGCGTACGCGGTGGGCTCGACATTAAACAAACTCGGAGTGATTAGCGCGAAATCCAGGACACTGGAAGATGTAGTCACAGACTTGTACATTAATTTAGATAAATATCTGTAAAGTGGTTTTACTACCCTGCCCCTGAGCTGTCGGTATAATAGCTCATCATAGCAGGGAGGAAACTAACATTTTGCCAACGATTAGCGCCTTGCACAAACCGTGCAATTGGCATCGACCTTTAGCTTGAGTGTTTGCCATTGCATATTTTTTGCATCAAAGATCATCAATCTACCCACTAATGTTTCCCCCACTCCAGTCAGCACTTTTATCGCCTCAAGTGCCTGCATTGAACCGATGCCCCCCACCAGCGGCGCCAACCCCCCCGACTCTGAGCAAGACAAATTATCGTCACCGGCACTAGGGTACAAACATTGATAACAAGGACTATTGGCAACTCTGGGATCAACAGTCAACAACTGCCCCTCCATGCGAATAGCTGCACCGCTGACCAACGGTGTATTTTCTGCCACACAACAGCGGTTAAGCATAAAACGGGTGGCAAAATTATCGCTACAGTCGACCAGTAAATCCACTTTTTTCAACCAGCCAAGCAACTCGTCGCTCTCCAGTCTATGATTTACACAGTGCACTGAAACGTCAGGGTTTATCGATTCTATGCGCTGCGCAGCCGAATCGACCTTGGCAGCGCCTATGCTACTGCTGTGATGAATCACCTGTCGCTGCAGGTTTGAGAGCTCTACACTGTCATCATCAACCAGAATCAATTCCCCCACTCCCGCGGCGGCCAGATACATCGCGACCGGACTGCCCAGACCTCCCAGCCCGACAATTAACACTTTGGCTTGTTGCAGCGTTTCCTGACCGGCAATGTCTATATCCGGCAACATAATCTGCCGTGAGTAACGCAACAACTGATTATCAGTTAACATGCTGTCCCTCCGAATCTTCCTGTTGCAGCCACTGACCCATTGTCACCCTGTCATTGGCGCCCAAATCTTGCTCTGTATGCACTTGCTTGAACCCGTTATCTACAAACAGTTTTTGCACAGCTTGCCCCTGATTATAACCATGCTCCAGCAGCAACCAGCCATTTGGCTGCAAATACTGCGATGCATTGCTAATAATATACTTTATATCCAGCAGACCATCGAAACCTGAAACCAGCGCGCTGCGAGGCTCAAAGCGAAGATCACCAGCATTTAAATGCTCATCTTCTGCCTCAATATAGGGGGGATTAGAAACAATCAATTGAAACTTGCCCTGCAGTGGTTCAAACCAGCTACCAGTGACTACTTGCACATTCTCTAGTCGGTGTTGCGCTCGATTGGTCTCAGCCAGCTGCGCCGCTGCAACCACATAGTCGCAAGCCCAGATTTCCCAGTGCGGCCGCTCACTGGCCAGCGATAACGCCACCGCACCTGTGCCTGTACCTAAATCAGCGACTCTGCAGTGACCATCTGCCAACAGCGACAGAGCCTGCTCTACTAATAACTCAGTGTCGGGCCTAGGAATCAAAGTATCTTCACTGACTTGCAGGCGCAAGCTCCAAAAATCCTGATAACCTAACAGATAGGCGACCGGCTCTCCCTCGATACGTCGTCGCAGCAAGTCACTAAACTCTTCTAGTTGCTTTGCGCTCAAATGCCGCTCGGGCCAAGTGTATAAGTAACTGCTGGACTGACTGAGAACTTCAGCCAGCAGTAATTGCACATCCAGCTCAGGACTGGTACTTTTACCGATCAACAGCCGACTTCTCTGCAACACTTGTGAGATTGTTAGTTTTGTCATCCAACTTGGGCCTAATCGCCCAACTCTCCCAGCAGTTCGGTCTGATGTTCAATTTGCAACGGTCCGATCAATTGCCCCAACTGCCCCTCCATCACCTCACCGAGTTTATATAGAGTCAAATTTATTCTATGATCAGACACTCGCCCCTGAGGATAGTTATAAGTGCGAATTCGCTCAGACCTGTCCCCACTACCCACTAAACTCTTGCGCGTATCCGCCTGCTCTGCAGCCTGCTTATCGTCTGCAGCCGATTGCAACCTGGAAGCCAACAACGACATCGCCTTGGCTCTATTTTTGTGCTGTGAGCGCTCTTCCTGGCACTCGACAACCACACCTGAGGGCAGGTGAGTAATACGAATAGCAGAATCGGTTTTATTGACGTGCTGACCGCCAGCTCCCGAGGCACGGTAAGTATCTACCCGCAAATCGGCCTTGTTTATTTGCACTTCATCTACTTCGTCCATTTCTGGCATGATAGCCACAGTACAGGCAGAAGTATGCACTCGCCCCTGGGACTCCGTCTCTGGCACTCGCTGGACTCTGTGCACACCGGACTCAAACTTTAAGTTGGAGTAAACATCGGTGCCTACCACTCGACAGATTACTTCCTTATAACCACCGTGTTCTCCATGATTGGCACTAATAATTTCAATGCGCCAACCCATAGTATCAACATATTTAGAGTACATCCGGAACAAGTCACCAGAGAATATAGCGGCCTCATCACCACCCGTCCCGGCGCGCACTTCGATAAAGACGTTGCGGCTGTCATTCGGGTCTTTTGGCAACAGCAATATTTGCAGCTTAGCCTCTAAATCTTCAATCCTCGCTTTGGCGTCGCGATACTCGTCCGCGGCCATATCACGAATTTCTGGATCACTGTCCTCTGCCATGATTTTGGCCTCGGCAAAGTCATCTTCGGCCGCGTTGTACTCGGCAAAAGCCAATACAATAGGCTCTATCTCTGCATACTCTTTAGAGTGCGAGCGAAATTTTTCCTGATCGGAAATAATTTCCACCGAACTCATTAGCACTTCCAGCTCTTCGTATCTCTCTGTCAGCTTTTCTAATTTTAAACTTACGGACTGTTTCATCCTTTTATCCTCAAACCCTTAAGGCTCAACCAGTAAACCTTAAGTAAATATTATTTGTCTCTGTTGACACTGCCTAACTGAAACAGCTCTTCTGTCAGCTCCGTGATATCAGACCGCCCTTGAGCGCTGGCCTTCCTCAGCTGAATACTGGGATAGTGCAATACTTTATTTGTCAGGCGGCGCCCCAATTCAGTGATAACATGCTCGGCATCTACCCCTTTTGCCAACAACTTTAATGCGGCCGCTACCTCGCTATCGCGCAACATTTCTGTTTGCGAGCGCAGCTCTGTTAGAGTATCGACCACTTCCCGGGAACGCTGCTGATTAACGTACTTATCAACACCGGCAACAATAATCTTTTCTGCTTCTTGCGCTGCCACACGCCGCTGCTGCTGATTTTCCTGAATGACTTTTTGCAGATCATCAACGCTATACAAGTACACGTCATCCAACTCTTTAACTTGCACTTCGATATCCCTGGGCACTGCTATGTCAATCATAAACATTGGTTGATGTTTACGTTTCAACAGCGCGGTTTCCACTGCACCTTTTCCCAGGACAGGCAATTGCGAGGCGGTAGAGGCAATCACTATGTCGACACGATGCAGCATCGCAGGAATATCACCAAGCATGATCGCCTCACCGGAAAACTTAGCTGCCAGTGCCTGGGCTCGATCCAAAGTTCGATTAGCCACGCAAATCTCTTTCACTCCGGCATTTACCAAATGCCTGGCGACTAGTTCTATTGTCTCCCCGGCGCCGATCAACAACGCCCTGGAATCAGCCAGGTCTGAAAATATATGCTGGGCTAAATTTACTGCAGCATAGGCCACTGAGACGGGGTTCTCCCCGATAGCGGTATCAGTGCGAACTTTTTTTGCTACGCTAAAAGCCTGCTGGAACAGCTTACCCAACTCTCCTTTCATCAACTGCAGATTTTGTGAGACCGCAAAGCTAGATTTCAACTGACCTAAAATCTGCGGCTCTCCTAACACTAGTGAATCCAAACCGCAGGCAACTCTCATCATATGCGCAGCGGCCCCGGTGTCACTGTGACTGTATAAACTGTTTTCAATTTCAGCCGCAGAAATTTTCTGGAACTCACTAAGCCACTGTAATATTTCAGCGGCGGCAAAATCACTACCTGCACAATATATTTCAGTGCGGTTACAGGTTGATAAAATTGCCACTTCGCTAACACTTGCCACTTGGCTGACCGCCAATAAAGCACCTTCCATGGCTGCGGGTGCAATTGCCAGGCGCTCACGCACATCCACGGATGCGGTTTTATGATTAATACCCAGAACTAACAGGGTCATATAAGAACAGTCATTTTGTGAGGGCCATTAGCTGCATTTTAAAACGCGCTATAATACACCTTTAGCGACATCTCTTTCAAAAAATTTTACAATATCTCGGTGAAAACTTAAGGCCGATCTCCACTGCTGAAGTTAAAAATACCTTGCTGCGCCTGCAGCGGAATTTTTCTATTCAAATGAAACTCATTCCACTGCTATAGGTCTGACTTTATAATTAACTAGCCAATGCACTAAATATTTAAGATAAAATACCTTTTTGCCGTATTTTGCTGCGCCAAAGCCACAAGACCCAGCGCGCATATGCTATTCTTAAATCAGCACTTAACAGGCCTAGTCGATACAACTGACATTAAGCAAAATCGCACAGGCCAGACAATCGCAGGTTACCTTACAGACTACATACTCATTCTCGGCGATTGCCTGACCTAGCGGTTGGCTCAAAAGGATAAGATTTAAACGTGATAACATTACGCCCTCTACTGTTGCTAGTCGCATTTATTAGTTTTAGCGGTTGCGCTACAAACTTGCACTCATCCGCTAGTGCAACAACTCCTACAGCAACCTACCAACCCGGTGAGCTCAACGGCGAAACGCTGTTTGACATTCTCAGCGCCGAACTCGCAGCCAATCAGGACCACTACGACTACACGCTGAAAAAATACCTGAAGCAGGCCGAGCTTACCCGCGACCCAAACTTGGCTAAGAGAGCAGCCAGCATCGCACAATATCTACGCGACACCCAAGCTTTGAGCAAGGCCGTCAAACTCTGGATCATTGCCGACCCCAGCGAGCCTGAACCCCGACAAATACTCGCCAACATACTCATTACTCAGGGAAAATTTACCGAGGCACTGCCTCATTTTAAAACAGCCCTGGATCAGGGCCAAGGAAAAGCGCTGCTGCTGATCACCTCCCAGCTGGGAAAGATGAGTGACACTGAAGTCACTTCCTATATAGAGCTACTTGAAGCTGTTGATATCGATGCAAGCCTAAACAACGATCGCCTGGTATCTCTGGGGATATTACAGAGGCACTTAAAACAATATGACTTAGCGCTGCAAAACTTTAATCGCGCCCTTAAATCTTCAGCCGATCTTCCCAACGCACTCTATCAGAAAGCAGAGACCCTAAAGAGCTTAAACCGCTATACTGAGGCGCTATCGACAGTTCAGCTATTACTGGCCGATGCAGCCGATGACCGTCAGTACAATGCCCTGGAAATACAGCTGCTGTTTTTACTAAAGAAAAACAAACAGGGCATAGCAAAAATAGACTTGTTAATAACCAAAAATGAAAACGATGTACCCCTGCAAAACTACCTGGCACTTACCGCACTGGATTTTAATCAATTAGACAAAAGTAAATCTATATTGGAAAAGCTGCTACGCAGCTCTCCGATCAATAGCAGTCCCTATTTTTATCTGGGCATCATCGCCGAGCGCAACGATCAACCACTGCAAGCCATAGAAAATTATCTGCAGGTAGACTCTGGCAGCAACTTACTACAGGCACACCCCCGAGCCATAAGCCTGCATAAAAAAAGCGCTGACAAAAAAAAGGTTGAGAATATTACTGAGCAACTCATTGCCAGCCACAAAGAAAACCAAACTACTTACCTATTAATGTTAGCGGATTGGTTAAATAAATTTGAATTCCGTCAGGATGCAATCTCTCTTCTGGACAAAAACATCCAGCTACAAGATGAAAATCCCGCCCTGCTGTATACCAGGGCTATGTATTTAGAGCCCGTTGACTCCCCCGCCGCAGAGCGAGATTTTAAGCGCGTGTTGGCCCTAACCCCTGAAAATGCCGTAGCGCTGAATGCCTACGGCTATACTTTGACGGTACATACCAATCGCTATCAAGAGGCGCTAACACTGATTGAGCGCGCTCTAACGTTACCCCCCAAAGCCCCCGCCACTATAGACTCAATGGGCTGGGTGCTATACAAATTAAAGCGCTATGAAGAGGCTATTAGATACTTATCGCAGGCCTACTTGCTCTATGACGACCCGGAAGTAGCATCACACTTGATAGCAGCCCTGGCTGGCAATAACGACCTGGAACGCGCCAGGCAACTATTTATAAAAATCAGCAATAGCCCCCCAGATAACAAATTTGTCGAACAAGCCCGCCAATCTCTAGAGAGCAAGTAATGAAAAAAATTGTCAGTATATTTTTTGCCGCCATCATTATAAGTGGCTGTGCCAGCACTACCCACAACCAGATCACAGCACCAGAACTTGCCCCGCTAAACTGGCAGCAACATTTTAATAGCATGCGCTCACTGCAAAAATGGGATGCAAACGCACAAATTGCCATAAAAATAGACAAGAAAACGCAAAAAGCTAAAATGCTCTGGCAGCAAAACCAGAGTCATTATGACATCAGCTTTCTCGGTCCATTTGGACATGCAGGGCCAAAGATCTATGGCGACAACCAATCCACCACCTTATTAATCCCCAAAGAAGCTCCATTAACTGGTACCAACACTAGCTCGCTTCTGCAACAACGCTTGGGATGGCAGCTTCCCGTCGAAAACGCTCAATATTGGATCAAGGGTATTCCCTCACCTTTAAGTGATAGCCAACTCACCCTTAAGGATCAGCGCCTATATACTCTGCAGCAAGATGGCTGGACTGTAAGCTACCCGCAATATCGACAAGTAGCCAATCAATACCTGCCGGCAAAAATAATTATCAGTAAAGACAACTTAAGATTATTACTGGTAATTTACAAATGGCAACTACAGCAACCGCTGTTAGAATCCTGATTAACCAACACTCATTAGCACTGGCAAAACTCTGCTAATAAGCCAGATGTCCACTCTGCTTCATTAGGGCCGATGTACCTGCTGGGAAAACAGATCCTTAAGGCGGCTATTACCCGGGGATAAGCGCTGCTTAAATTACTTCTCAGCTTGACCTTTGGCTATTTTTACAGCAAAATATGGCCGCGATTTTTGGACGCTCTGCTGCACTGGCCACTTCAATATATCGAGTACCTGCTGCGCCGATCATTCGGCCAGCTGTACTCTACTATGCTTGAGTTCAGCGTCGATCCAAAGACGACCAAAGCTAATAATGACAACCCCAAAAGGTATGCTGCATGTCCCAGTTAATGGTTTTTAGTGGTAACTCCAACCCAGAGCTTGCGCTCAAGGTTGTCGAGCGTTTAGACATTCCTATGGGCAAAGCACACGTGGCGCGTTTTAGCGACGGCGAAGTCAGCATTGAAATTCAGGAAAATGTTCGCGGTAAAGACGTTTTCATCATTCAATCTACCTGCGCTCCTACTAATGACAATTTAATGGAGCTAGTTGTCATGGTAGATGCATTGCGTAGAGCATCAGCCACACGTATCACTGCGGTAATACCTTACTTTGGTTACGCTCGCCAGGACAGACGACCGCGTTCGGCGCGAGTCGCAATCAGCGCCCGTATAGTGGCAGACATGATTACCAATGTCGGTGTCGACCGGGTAATGACCATGGATTTGCACGCGGACCAAATACAAGGATTCTTTAGTATCCCGGTTGATAACGTTTATGGATCTCCTGTGTTACTGGACGATATCGTTGAGCAAAAATACAGCAACCTACTGGTCGTATCCCCTGATGTAGGTGGAGTTGTCAGAGCGCGCGCTGTGGCCAAACAGCTAGATTGCGATCTAGCCATTATCGACAAACGCCGCGAGCGCGCTAATGAGTCACAAGTAATGAACATCATCGGTGATGTAAGTGGTCGCACTTGCATCTTAATCGATGATATGACAGATACAGCGGGCACCTTGTGCAAAGCTGCCCAAGCGCTAAAAGACCATGGTGCCGATAAAGTATACGCTTATGCCACCCACCCGGTACTATCCGGACCGGCAGTAAATAACATAGAGAACTCAGCAATTGATGAGTTAATAGTCACTGATACTATCCCGCTAACCGCACAGGCAATCAACTGCAATAAAATCCGCCAGTTAACGATTGCCCCGCTGCTAGCTGAGGCATTACGCAGAGTGTCTAACGCAGAATCCATCAGTGCTATGTTTCGCTAGCCGAAACGAGCACGGATAACCTCTCTTTTAACAACAATGTTAAAAGATTTCTTAACCACAGCGTGACTGGTCGCGGTTTCGCTGGAATATTATAGGTAATAAAATGAGCAATTTCACAATCGAAGCAGTAATTCGTGAAGACCAGGGCAAAGGTGCGAGCCGCCGCCTGCGGAACGAAGGTCTTGTACCTGCCGTTGTTTACGGTGGAGCCAAGAACAAAAAGCCTCTTTCTCTATCTCTTATCAATAAAGATTTTGTTAAGCTGACTAACAATGACAACTTCTTCTCTTCAATCATCACTCTAATGGTTGATGGCAAAGAAGAAAAAGTGATCATTAAAGATCTACAGCGTCACCCTGCAAAGCCACTATTGCTACACGCTGACTTCCAGCGCATCACAAAATCTAACAAGATCAGCATTAAAGTGCCTATCTCGTTCATCAATTTTGAGCAGTCTGTCGTTGCTAAAGCCGCTGCTAAATTTGCTGTTGAAGCTAACGTTGTTGAAGTTATCTGCATGGCAGACAAACTTCCTGAGTCGGTAACTGTTGATCTATCAAACGTTGAAATCGGTCAGGTATTACACTTGTCAGATATCAGTGTACCTGCAGGCGTGAAAGTTTCTGCACTGCGTCGTGGTGAAGATCATAACCAAAGTATCGGTTACGTTTACTCTCCACGTGGCGCTACAGCAGAATAATTGCTGCGTATCACTTTGCATGGTAACAGGCATGATAGATAATATTGAGTTGATTGTTGGTCTGGGTAACCCCGGAACAAAGTATTCACAAACTCGCCACAATGCCGGTGCAGAGTACGTCGAGCAGCTTGCTAGCAAGCTGCTCGTCACTCTAGCTGCAGATAAAAAGTACCAGGGGCTCTACGCAAAGGCATCACTTAACGGAAAAAGCATTCACTTGCTAATCCCCACTACTTATATGAACTTAAGTGGTAGCTCAGTCGCAGCACTGGCCAATTTCTACAAAATTCCTGCTGAAAATATTTTAGTTGTACACGACGAACTAGACATCGGACCAGGCACTGCACGCTTTAAAAAAAGCGGAGGCCACGGTGGCCACAACGGCCTGCGCGACATTATCAGTAAACTCGGTAACAATAAAAACTTCTATCGCCTGCGTATCGGCATAGGTCACCCGGGACAAGCGAAAGACGTGGCCAACTTTGTTTTGAGCAGAGCTCCCAGTAGCGAACAGCAGATGACTCAAGCGGCAACAGATGAAGCGTTGCAAAACACTGGCGATGCTATTAAAGGTGACTGGAATATAGCCATGAACAAACTCCACAGCTTCAAAGCCAGTTAAATCCGCCACTCTTAGGCTCCCCCAAAAAGACTGCAACACGACTTCTTTAACATAAATTCAGCCGCTAATTTCAGATTATATTTCCACAAACTCCAACTGTGCATTACAATGGCGCAATTCAAAAATGCACTATTAATAAATAGGCATATCAGACATTTTTCAACATCTCCCAACAGCCCTGATTAAAGAGCTGTCACGAGATAAAGATACACTTAAGGATCAAAGATTATGGGTTTTAAATGCGGCATAGTAGGCCTGCCAAACGTCGGCAAATCGACACTCTTTAACGCGCTCACCAAAGCGGGCATCAGTGCTGAAAACTTCCCATTCTGCACCATTGAACCTAACTCAGGTATCGTCGCTATGCCCGATACACGGCTCGATCATCTGGCCGAAATAGTCAAACCTGAAAAAGTTATCCCCACTACGATGGAGTTTGTTGACATCGCCGGTTTAGTGGCAGGAGCCTCCAAAGGAGAGGGACTTGGCAACAAGTTTTTAGCCAATATTCGTGAGACCGATGCCATCGCTCATGTAGTGCGCTGCTTCGAAGATGAAAATGTGATTCACGTCGCCAATAAAATCGATCCAGCCTCCGACATTGATATTATCAACTTAGAGCTGGCAATGGCCGACCTTGAGTCCGTTGAAAAGCAGTTATTACGCAACAAAAAGCTTGCTAAAGGGGGCGATAAAGACGCAGTCGCCGCCCAGGCCCTGCTGGAGCGACTACTCCCTCACCTGGAAGAGGGACTATCAGTACGCGCCCTCGACCTGGATGCTGAAGAGATGAGAATCGTCAATACTTTTCATCTGATCTCCGTTAAACCTACCATGTACATTGCCAATGTTGACGAAGAAGGCTTTGAAAACAACCCGCACTTAGACACCGTAATGGCAATAGCGGCAGCTGAAAATGCAGTCGTCGTTGTTATCTGCAACAAACTCGAAGCCGAGATATCAGAACTTGACGATGAAGAGCGCGACGAATTTTTGGAAGACCTGGGCATGCAAGAGCCAGGTTTGGACAGGGTTATCCGCGCCGGCTACGAACTTTTAAACTTACAGACGTATTTCACTGCCGGCGTCAAAGAAGTACGCGCCTGGACAGTTAAAGTCGGTGCGACCGCCCCTCAAGCTGCTGGAGTCATTCACACTGACTTTGAAAAAGGCTTTATTCGGGCAGAGGTGATCTCCTATGAACACTTTATCGAGTTTAGTGGTGAGCAAGGCGCTAAAGATGCAGGAAAGTGGCGCTTAGAAGGAAAAGACTACATAACTAAGGACGGTGATGTAGTGCACTTTAGATTTAACGTCTAAAACGCCTTCTCAGGCAGTTTCACAGCTAATACCGAGCTGGGCTAGTGCATCTAACCAATGGGGCTCAAAATCACTACCAGGAATAGATCAGTATTTAAGCAAGGATAATGTTTTTCCAATTATTGCGGTTATTTTCTTATTTTGCTGTTGACACCAAAGCCAAAACAGAAAATAATTCGCGCCTCAAATGAAGAGGCAATGTAGCTCAGCTGGT
>ASZI01000173.1 GCA_000416315.1 Osedax symbiont Rs2
TAGCTCTTGTGCGATCAGTTTTAACAGAAAAGTCTCGCGAACAATTGACAGGCCCTGTTTGTTGCTGTGAGCCAGAGTGTGCTGATTGTGCGCAATAGCTTGATCTATATCTATCCAGCAGGGGGTCATGCCATTGGCAATTTCATGGGCTTCAAAATTGGTGGACAGTAATTGATCATCGATAGTACAGCGATAGCAAAATGAGCGCATATGCACTATTTGCAAGTTGTCTTTGTACCAGGGGCGATACTCTTCGTAGCAACCAAACTCGACAATGTTATTGATTTTTTGTGCACCGGTCTCTTCGCGCAGCTCACGGATCAGGCCGTTGATCGGCGTTTCTCCCTCATCTATGCCGCCACCAGGTAAGCTATAGTCGTCGTAGCGTTGGGTATGTAACAGCAGAATTTGTCGCTCGCGCAGCACAATGCCGCGAGCGGCATCGCGCTTAAAGCTAGTGGCGGACAGGTCTTTTATATCCGTATGGACAGTAGATTTTAACAGGCGCATGAATAGCAAAGTTCCAACGACAAAAGCCGCACATGATACGCTCTCAACGCCAATATCAACAGTAGATTGTGCAAGCTTTTAATATCTGTAAAACCTGTTAATTAAAGTAGCGCAAAGCGTATATTTTTGCTTGTGCACAAACTATCTGATGTCTATCAATGCACTAGCAGTGATTGTTAAAATAGATCTGGAAAAACTATGTCGCTATATTGCTTAACGGATGTTCAGTTTCGGTTTGTTATTCCTTTTAGTTATATGCTTATAAATAAATGTAAAAAAGTAGGTTATTTGTTAAACAATGGTGCTACAGTGTTTGCGGATGATTACTTCAGGGAGCAAAAATGCCTAATTTCGTGACCATATCAGCCACTTTCATAATGTTATTTTTGACTGTAAGTCCCACTTGGGCGGCGCAGTACCAAGTGACAGATTCTGCCTGGCTGTACAGTACCCAGGGAGAGTTTGAGGACGTGAAAGAATCTCTGGTGTTTGCTATTGAAGAGCAGGGGGCGGTAGTGAGTTACACCGCGCACGCCAGTGATATGTTGGCGCGCACGGGTAAAGCTTTGGGGATTACCCAAGCGGTATACAGCAAGGCGGAAGTCGTGTTGTTTTGCAAAGCGGAGATATCGCATAAGTTAGTGGCAGCAGACCCGCATACTTTAGTGTTGTGTCCCTATCCCATCGCCATTTATACACTGACCGCTGAACCTGGGACTGTGTATTTGTCGATACGTAAGCCGTTACAGAATTTGCTGGAATATCAGGCTATCCAGGAGTTTTTAGAAAAGATTATCAACCAGGCTCTGGAGTTTTAAACAGCTTCAGCCGCTGCTAATCAACATAGGCAAGAGCCAAAAATAAAGCATAAACCTTTAAGGTTTGCGAATGACTCCGACAGGCTGCGCCAGCAGTGGCGGGGGTGTTTGCCGATCTTAGATAAAATAATAATAGTTGAGGTTTGACAGTGAGTTTTTTTAGTGACGAGCAAGAACGACAGTTATTTACCACCTTAGAAACAGAGAGCAAACCATTACCCGGCAGTGACAGACGTAAGTTTCTGGCCTCTGCGATTGCGCTGTTGGGAGCAGCGGGAGTTGCCAAGTCGGCCTCTGCCAGTACCGCCAACCTGCCACCCCAAGTACCCCAGTGGAGCAAAACCTTAGGCCCCGGCGTACTAACCAACCCTTACGGTAAGCCTTCGCACTTTGAAAGTGAAGTGATCCGAAGAACGGTTCCCTGGTTGACCGCCGATCGAATCTCTTCAGTCAGTATGACACCGCTGGCGTCACTGAGCGGTATCATTACTCCCAACAGTTTAGTGTTTGAACGCCATCACTCCGGGGTGCCAGATATAGATCCCGAGCAGCATCGATTGGTTATTCACGGCCTAGTGGAAAAACCTATCATTCTCAGTATGCACGATTTACAGCGCTTCCCCAGCGTCACTGAGATTAAGTTCTTAGAGTGCGCCGCCAATGGTGGCATGGAGTGGAAGGGGCCGCAGATGAAGTCGCTGCAGTTTAGTCACGGTATGCTCTCATGTTGTGAGTGGACAGGGGTACGGCTCTCTACCATTTTGGCGGAAGTCGGCATTAAGCCACAGGCAAAGTGGGTGTTGGCGGAGGGAGCTGACGGTGCTGGTATGGCGCGCAGCATTCCGCTAGAGAAAGCCCTTGACGATACTATTATCGTCTATGCACAAAATGGTGAGGCGCTGCGACCTGAGCAAGGTTACCCGCTGCGTTTGCTCAATCCAGGCTGGGAGGGTAATACGAGTATTAAATGGCTGCGACGATTAAAGATCAGTGATAAACCTTGGTACATGCGCGAGGAAACCTCAAAGTACACTGATTTAATGGATGACGGTCGCGCCCGTAAATTCTCTTTTGTGCAAGAGTGTAATTCGGTGATTACCTCACCGGCACCTGAAGCTCCGTTTAAAGGGCCTGGCTGGTATCGAATCGAGGGTTTTGCCTGGTCGGGGCGCGGGAAAATTAAAGCGGTTGATATCTCCTTAGATGGAGGCAATAGCTGGCAGCAAGCTGAACTCACCGGCTTAGTCCTCTCTAAGTCGCTGACCCGATTTAGCATTATGCATCACTGGCAGGGCAACCCTATGTTGCTGCAGAGCCGGGCTGTGGATGAAACAGGCTATATACAGCCAACCATCACTCAATTGCGGGCCGAGCGTGGTACTAACTCTATCTACCACAAAAACTCTATTCACACCTGGAAGTTAGATGCAAACGGGGAGGTGTCCAATGTACAACTTAGTTAACACTGTCAGCTTAAAATTCTTTGGACTGTGCGCTGCGCTGTTGCTCAGTTCAGCGCTCTTGCAGGCCAGCGAAAAAACTCCGCAGGCGACCTACAATCAAGGTGCGGCTTTTGCCATAGGCTCGCCAGCTAGCAGCACAGAAATTGCCGGTTGGGATATAGATGTACGTCCCGATGGTGTAGGCCTGCCCGTAGGCTCCGGGTCGGTTGAGCAGGGGGCGCTTCTCTACGAGCAAAAGTGCGCTATGTGTCACGGTGACTTTGGTGAGGGAGCGGGACGCTACCCCAAATTAGCCGGTGGCGAGGGATCATTGCAAGATGCACGCCCGGAAAAAACCGTCGGTAGCTATTGGCCTTACACTTCAACCTTGTGGGATTACATCCGCCGAGCCATGCCCTACTATGCACCTCAGTCACTGCAAGTCGATGAAGTCTATTCTCTGACCGCCTATGTGTTAAATCTCAATGACATACTCGATGATGACGCGGTGGTCGATCAGCAGAGTTTGATGCAGATAGAAATGCCCAATCGCGATGGTTTTTATCTGGATACCCGCCCGGACATCCAGAATGATCGCTGCATGCAGGACTGTTTAAAAGACACTGAACAGAAACTGGTGAGCTCACTGGCACAGCCGCAAGTCGATGTAGATTAGTTGAGTTAATTCTGCTAGATATAAATGGCAAAAAGCATTGGAGGGAGAAATAAAACTTAATAGTTAAATAAAATGTAAAAGACCGCAAACAATAATTATAAGTGTTTAAAAATATTGCGGTAATTCACAGCCTGTACTCTATTTCATATAGCTAAATGTTGTATAATAATTTTTTTATATAGCTATTAGGTATATATAATAACAACAATAATTAAAAAACAAGAGGCGATACGATGATAAGAACATTGAAACTTATGCTAAGTGCCTGCGTATTTATCAGCTTGCTATTTCAGCCGTTACTGGCAGGAGATATTGAAGAAGGTAAAAAGCTCGGCTTCGACCGCAAAAAAGGCAACTGTCTGGCCTGTCACGCAGTAGATGGTGGCTCTCTGGCAGGAACTACCGGTCCGATGCTGATCGCCATGAAGGCCAGATTTCCCGACCGGGATACTTTAATTGCGCAAATTAGCGATCCGCGTAAAAACAACCCGCAAACTATCATGCCTCCCTTTGGTAGTCATGACATTTTGAGTGAGGGTGAAATAAACAAAATAGTAACTTGGCTTTATAGTTTATAAGCGCTGGGTTAGTCAGATACCGATTGAATAAGAAGGCATAGATATGAAATTTTCCAGACGTAAATTTTTTACCACTATAGGTAAAGGCGCGGCCTGTTTGGCGGTGTTGAGTAGCTTACCCAGTGTCGTTTGGGCCAAGTGGAATAATACTGCATTCACCGCTACCGACCTGGCGACTGCGATTGAGGCCAAGTATCCGGGATTGGCGATCGAAGACAGTGATAAAGTCAGTCTAAAAGCCCCCGCAATAGCCGAAAATGGTGCAGTAGTACCTGTTTCAGTAAAGAGTGATTTAGATAACATCAGCAGTATTAGTTTGTTTGTAGTAAAGAATCCCTCTCCATTAATTTCAACCTTTAACCTGAGCGAACACAGTGTCGCCGATGTGTCTATTCGTATTCGCATGGGCACCACTTCAGAGGTGATTGCACTGGTTGAAGCTGATGGAAAGCTATATCGCGCAACATCCACCGTTAAAGTAACTATAGGCGGCTGTGGCGGCTAATTTTTGGAGAGTAAAGCAATGAAGTTAAAAGTAAAAGCAAAGGCCAGTGGCGGTGTCGTCAAAGTTAAAATGCTGATCAAGCACCAGATGGAAACCGGACGTCGTAAAGACAAAAAAGGCGCGCTGATTCCCGCTCATCACTTGACTGAAATAACGGCAGAGTATCAGGGCAACAAAGTCTTCAGCACAGAAGTGGGCCCCGGCGTCTCTAAAGATCCGTTTCTGGCCTTCTACTTCAAAGGGGCGGCTGGCGAGAGCTTAAAAATCTCAGCAATAGATACAGCGGGCGAAACCGGCGCTGTGGATGTGACTATAAAATAATCCTAGCAAGAGGATTCATCAATGAGAAAAATAATAACAATATGTACGGTGCTGGCGGCTTTTTCTGTTGGCAGCGCAAGTGCAAACGAAACTCAGTATGACAAGTTAGTGGCAGAAGATGGCAGCAAATTTCGCAGCTATTTTCAAAACAAGTTTGCCAGTGTTGAAGTGACAGATTACATCAATGGTGTGTATGCCATCGATGCTAAATCTCGCGAGCAATGGGAGGAAATTGAAGAGTTTCCCCCTTACGAGTTGTCTATAGATGAGGGGCAAGAGTTGTTTGAAAAGCCCTTTGCCAATGGTAAAAGCTATGCCAGTTGCTTTGCTAACGATGGCATCAATGTGCGTAAAAACTACCCTTACTACGACCTGGAACTGTCTAAAGTTATGACTTTGGAGCTGGCTATCAACCTGTGTCGCGAGTCCAATGGTGAAAAAGCGCTAGGTTATAAAAAAGGTGATATAGCTCTGATTTCAGCTTATATGGCTTACACCTCAAGAGATGAGACTTTTAACATTAAAGTGCCTAATCAGGCGGCATACGATGCATATCTGGATGGCAAAAAATTCTTCTACTCAAAGCGTGGTCAACTCAATCTAGCCTGTTCCGATTGCCACTTAGTGGCTGCTGGACAAAAGCTGCGCGCGGATATTCCGAGCCCGGCGCTGGGTCACACTACCGGTTTTCCGGTGTATCGCTCTAAATGGGGTGGTCTTGGCACTTTGCACCGTCGCTATGCTGGTTGCAATAAAAATGTCCGGGCTAAGCCCTTTTCCGCTCAGGGTGAAGAGTATCGCAACTTAGAGTTTTTCCAGTCGCTGATGAATCAAGGCTTAGTTCTGAATGGCCCGAGTGCGCGTAAGTAGCGCCCAATATAGGAATGTCACTATGAAAAAGTTAATAGTTGTCGCTCTGGCAGCGTTGCTCAGTGCGCCGGTTGTGGCCAGTACAGAAGTTACAGCATTGATAGATAAAGCTGAAGCGACTCGTGTGCAAGCCGCTGCGGCAGG
>ASZI01000174.1 GCA_000416315.1 Osedax symbiont Rs2
AACAATCCTGACACAGAGGGGTTGTCATCGTGAAGATCTTCCAGTTGATCGCTAAAGCGAATATCAAAGTAGATTTGCGGATACTTGAGAGTAAAGGAGGATAACAGGTCAAAAATTATGGAGCGAGACAGTGCTTTGGGTAAGGTAATAGAGATGTTTCCGCAAATAGCGTCATGTTCTGTAAGTAATGCATCTCCTGACGGTGATGCTGAAATGGAGATTGAGGTGCACCGCAGCGAGGTTAACCAATTGTTTTTAATGCATGGAAATTTAACCGGGCTGTTAACTCAGATGACAGTTAGATTCACAGTGGATCAGCAAAACAACTGTAATGTGAATTTGCAATACCATAGCCGCAATCCCGAATTAACCAGTGCCAGTGATATGATCATTGCCTTAAAAGCAGATCTAGCTGTTCGCGCACTGCAAGGTGTTGCGACGTTGAAAGCGCAGTTAGAGCAAAGATGATATTGTCTGCAGCTTGCTGATCGAAGAGCTTAGATTTCATAGATGAAAATTAGTATAAGCTAACTTTCATCCATGCTTATCGACAGTATTATAGGTCCACTAGTCGATTGTCTGAGTAGCAGGGACAGAAGCAAGTTCTATCTCTGCTATTTGTGATTGCATATTTTAGCTGTAGCTTTGCCAGAGGATTGCCAATGCAAAGCCGGCCATGGCGGTAAAGGTTAACATCATACTTGCAGCTCTGCCTGTGCTCCAACCTACAGTGCGAATGACATAGTAGTGCCATAAGCGCCCGATCAGTAAAACTATGCCCCCCGCCCACAGCAGAGTTGGCGCAGTACCGAGTAATTCAGCCCCTGCCATCGCCAACAAAGTGATTGGCACGGTCTCAGTAAAGTTCGCATGGGCACGCTGGCGCCGGCGAAGATCAAGGTCGCCTCCATCGTAAAAATGTACTTCGTTTTTGATCCGGGCAAATCCCACCAAATTAGTAATTAACACTTGGAAAAGTGCAAAAAAAGCGACAAATATTAAGGTTATTTGCAATGTCACAGCAGTAGCTCCTTATAAACTAGATAATGGCTAAAATCTTGGAGGGTTTAACTGCATATTTTTAGACCTCAGGCATGCAACAGAGAATTTCTGTGCGAGCATGCCTGAGCATCTGCAGCTAAGTTGTGCAGTTTAATCTACACAGCATTTAGTTTGCTATCTTGCGCCCTATAGCTTCAGGACCCTGCGGGGCGCTCGCCAGCCAGTGATCAGATTGGCGCATACGTTCGAAATACTGGTTAAGATGTGGGTAAGGCGCCCAGTCAAAGGGCACAGCCTCTTTGAAGAACTCTACATGGATCATTGAATAATCAGCCAAAGTAAGGTTATTGCCCACCAAAAAAGTGCGCCCTTGCATATGCTCATTCAAGACCTTGGCAAAACGACTCAATTGCCCTTTAGCCCAACTAATAACAGCGGCATCCCCTTGAGTATCCATGAAAGAAGGTTTGGCGATGGCTTCCAGAGCGAGGGTGCCAAAGGCTTGATTGAAGTGAGCCAGTTCCCAGGATTGCCAGCGCACTATATCCGCACGCTGTGCCAGCTCCTGCGGGAAGAGCGAATTATCCGCAGATTTGTCGGCCATGTATTGAATGATGGCGTTTGATTCCCACAGTTTTAAATCGTCATCGATCAATGTGGGAACCATCGCATTTGGGTTTAGTGCCATGTATTGAGGTGTACGTGCGTCTCCTGCAAAAAGGTCGAGATATTCAATTTCCAGTTTAATACCCAGATGATCAGCAACGGCTAAAACTTTGCGTGAATTGGGGGAACCTACAATTGCGTACAGTTTCATTTTCCTGCTCCTTTGATTAACGTTTTGTGCAGCTGATACACCACTGCTGTTTATTTATTTTTATATCCTTTTTTTTAATTTCACTTGTTATTTGCAAGTAAACCATAGTTATTTAACTTCTAATTTGCAAGTGTTTTTCAAGTGCGTTAATATTTGCCTCATGGTTGATAAAAATACAAAAGTTTGGGGCGGCTGCCCGGTGCGTTTTGGCATGAGTCAGTTTGGGGACAAATGGAGTTTTCTAATTATTCGTGACTTGATGTTTAAGAGACGCAAGTACTATCACGAATTCATAGAGGCGGGGGAGGGGGTCTCCACCAACATTCTTGCTACTCGTCTGGCCGATCTGGAAGCGAATGGGATTGTTAATAAATCAAAAGACCCGGTCAAAGGTTCGAGGTTTATCTATAAGCTGACGCAAAAAGGTATTGAACTAATGCCAATGATGCTGGCGATGATAGATTGGGCAGAAAAGTATGATGCAAAAACAGAAGTACCAAGAGACTTCATCGATAATTTGCGCAGTGATCCAGAGCAGCTGCAACAGCAATTGCTAGAGAATTTACCCAAGTAGTTAACATCTCTACTAATCACCAGTAATCACCAGTAATCACTTAGGTTATTGATACCCACCACATTTGGCACAGCTGCTGAAAATCTGCAGCTGTGTACTACCCAATAAAGCCAGTTCAGTTGCAGGAATCTTGTTAAACTTTAAATCCATTTAGTTTACCGCTGCAGGGTCCTTTTATTGGCTCTTGTTCTTGTAGGGGAAGGGTTAAAGAGTTAAGCTGAATTTTTGTTACTCCTGAGTTTTTGTCGCAGCTCGCTGTCATCTCCAATGTAGAAATACCACAATAATCAGTGATAGCAGAAAACCTAGAGGGCTTCGCTCCAGGGTTCTGCTCTGAATCAAGAAAATGCCGATGTTAAGTTATTTTTTCCATTTAGCCCAAGGATCATCATCACTAGCTGCACTGGAGTACGGCCCATCATCGGTTGCAGTGCTTTCACTTGTGTCTCTGGAATAGCCGCCCTTTTTTGCAGTAAAACGCTTACCTGGTCCCTTGCGAAACCCCGCGCCATGGGTGCGTTCAGCCGATTTTTTAGCGCGCTTCTCGCGCAGTCTTTCAGCATCTTCCAGGGATAATTTAGCGGGTTCGCCAGACACTTGACCATCCGGGACAATCCGATCTCTTGGCGGCAACTGGAACTGTTCGGAGGAAGCTCTAGGGTAGTTTTTAAACTCGTACATATAGAAGACTTCAACTTTTTCACGTGCCCACTCAGTTTTTTTAAGAAACTTGACGCTCGAGTCCACGCTTGGGTTGGTCTTAAAACAATTGATATTTAAGTAGGCAAAGAGAATTTCAAAACCATACTGTTCTACTAGCTCATTTAATAATTTTTTTAAACTGACCCCATTTAAAGGATTGTTTTTGTACTTGATCTCGTCGCTCATATAACTGTCCAGGCAGGGATAAATTTTACGTATTATACCTGTAGCGGATAGAAAAAAGACAGGATTACTGAACCCCGGTGCAGTAGATATAAGACTTATTCGCATGCATCTTAGCGCGTGAAATCATTTGCATGGTATATGCTTAAAATTGAGTATCACTCTGACAGGCGCAATTGTTGCTTTTTGGTCGATCACTAGTCATTCAAGGCGATTTTAATGAGGTTCCATTGCGGCTTTTGTTATCTGTTCTCAGGTTATGTTTTTCTCAAAGTGTTTTTTACTGCTGCATTGATTTTGATGCTGATCACCCCAGCTTATGCCAGGGACACAATCGTTTTATCCACTGAAGAATATCCACCTTACACTTCACAGTTTTTAAAACATTATGGAATAGCTAACCATATAATTAGTGAGGCTATGGCTTTGGAGGGAATTAACGTTGAGTTTAAATTTTTTCCATCCCAGCGATCATTTGTTACTGCAGAGCAGGGAGATGTCGATGGCTCTACTGTTTGGGTTTGGCGCAAAGTTCGCGAGCGTGGGTTTTATTATGGAGAGTCGATAATGGCCGCTGGTAAAGATGGTTTTTTCCATAAGAGGGGACTGACGTTTAACTGGGACCCTGCTAATCCAGACTATTCTGATCTAGCAGGTAAGGAAATTGTCGCAATAATTGGTTTTAACTATGGCGAATTATTTATGCAGGCGGAAAAAAACAAGCTGATCAAGGTAACCAGGGTCGCGAACATTGAGCAGGCTTTTCGTATGCTACTTGCCGGTAGGGTAGATTTGTTGATGCTTCAAGATGTACCTGGTTTTCATAGCTTAAACATGTTGTTTTCGATCCAAGACAGCCAATCAATCATCCATACAGCAGAAAGTATTCAGCCAGCCTCCGATGAGGATTATTATTTAATTGTATCCAAGAAAGCCAACCGGGCAAAAGCTATCCTTGGGGCAATGAACCGGGGACTAAAAAAGCTCAAAAAAAGCGGCAGGCACGCGCTATTGTTAGCGGCTTTGAAAAGGGGTGAATATATCCTTGAATAAGAGTGCTAATGTTGGTTTTAATCGCCAGCTAGAGGATTTGGCCGTTATCTGGCGAGCCGTTCGTTGGCAGGTTGTTAATCACAGTGTCGATGTTTGTCAAACGAGCTGTCGGCTTTCGTTATTTTGTTGTGTGACCAGCATCGCCTGAAAATCTATGGCCGACAAAGGTTTTGAAAAAAGATAGCCTTGGCCAAAATCACAACCGGCTTTGATTAAAAGATCTTTGTGCTCCAAGGTCTCAATCCCCTCGGCAATTACAGTAATACCTAACTTATGCGCCATGGCGATGATAGCTTCGCACAACGCTATATCTTTTGAATTACTTTTCATATTGCGAACAAAAGATTGGTCTATTTTCAGGTAGTCAATCTCAAATTTTCTCAGGTAAGAAAGCGAAGAGTAACCGGTACCAAAGTCATCCAGCGATATTTGAATGTTCTCCTCGCGAAATGCACGCAATTTGTCGAGAATCTCACTGTGGATATCCATTAGTACCCCTTCAGTGATTTCGGCAACAATGGCACTTCCGGGCAGATTTAGACCGCTAAGATAATTTATCCAAAGGTTTAATTTATTGTCAGTATTGTGGTATTGCACTGGCGAGGTATTAACACTGATTTGAAAATCTGGGTTAAAAGATCTTCGCCATAGTTTAACTTGTTGTGCTGCTTGTTGGAAAATCCACTCACCTATGTCAATGATCAGACCGGTTTCCTCGGCGACGCTGATAAAATCGGCAGGGCTTATAAGGCCACGTGTAGGGTGATGCCAACGGATCAGTGCCTCGGCTTTGTGGATGCTGTTGCTGTTGAGTTCGACAATAGGTTGATAGACTACCTGAAACTCATTGTTGGCCAATGCTACCCGCAGATTATTGACAATGACTCTGCGGGCCAGAGCTGCTTCTTGCATTGAGGTCGTATAATACTGAAAGCGATTGCGTCCCTGATCTTTGGCAACGTACATCGCCTGATCGGCATACTTGAGTAGTGCATCAATCTCGGTGGCGTTATCTGGGTAAAGAGTTATACCGATGCTCGCCGACATGTAGGCGACCTCGGCCTCTATCTGAAAAGGCTCGGACATTTTTTTTAAAATATCATTAACAATACGTTGCACGGGACAGTAGTCATTTAAATCATCGATGATAATTGTGAATTCGTCGCCGCCCAAACGCGCCAGTGTGTCAGAATCACGTATACAATCATTGAGTCGTCCCGCTGCATCTTTAATCACTGAGTCTCCCCAATCATGGCCATAAGTGTCGTTAATTTCCTTGAAATGGTCCAGATCAATGAATAACAGCGCCACCTTAGTATTAGAGCGTCGCGCTGCTTTTATCTTCTTTTCCAGGCAATAACGGAACATTCTGCGATTTGGTAACTCGGTGAGAAAATCAAAATTACTTTTTTGCCAAATCTCCAGTTCAGCTTTTTTTTTGTCACTGATATCTTGAAAAGCGCCAAGTACTTTGCTTGCATGTCCGTCTTTTAACACTACAGTACCGTATACGTGGACCCAAATTCTGCGCCCTGTAGCAGTAATTAATTCAAGTTCATGATCAAAACTGATGCCTTTTTCGATGGCGGTTTTCAGTGCTAGTCTGATGATTGGAATCCACTCTGGAGCATAAAAATTGATGGCACTGGCGACAGTCGGAGTGTAGTTTTCAGGGGTGGTATCGTGTAGCAGATAGGTCTCTTCAGTCCAGAATAGGCTGTCTTTGTGCAGGTCAATTTCCCAGCCTCCTATTTTGGCCATGTGCTGGACGACTTTGAAAATGTCCTTAGATCGCTGTGTCTCGAGTTCTGTTTCCGAATTATGCAAAATATTCCCTTAGTGCATGCTACATTTTTTTGTGCCAAGCACAGACCAATGCTTAATCAGCTAGCGTTTAGCGTTATTAAACACATCTAAAACGCTGAGCTAGGCTCATAGAGCCCAAGCAGTTGTGTAATTATTCATACAGCAGCGGCTAGAGACAATACTAAAAGGTACTAGTTTGTAGATATTAAAGCTGGGATTGTAATTATAAATGCAATATAAAATTTCTAACTTGAGTATTTGCAATAAAAAAACAGGGCCCTGATGAGCCCTTGTAAACTTAAGCGATGGCGCGTTCAAGAATCTGCTGGCTATGTAGGAGAGTGATCGCCTGATTTTCTCCCAACTCAAGTCGGCCATGTGCTTGCAACTGCTCGACAATAGTTGCAATAACTGCACTCTTTTCGCCCTGATACTGATTCAGTGTCGTCGCAACGTTCAAACTATGGTAGAAAGATTCTATCTCGCTAACGGCCTTTTCAGCTAAATCGACAGACTTTGGCAAACCAAATACGTTGATACCCATTTGCTCCAGTTTTTCCCTTTTAGCTTCTAACTGATTACGTAACAGCGCAGGCTGGATGATGGCAAGTGAACGACCGTGATCAACACCGTGCAGTGCGGTCAATTCATGACCTATCATGTGTGTGGCCCAGTCCTGTGGAACCCCCAGGCCGATTAATCCGTTTAATGCCTGGTTAGCGGTCCACATTAAATTAGCGCGCCATGCATCATTATCGCGATCAGGGTATTGCTTGGCTAAAATGATTAAGCTTTTAAGTAACGTCTCAGCATAACCATCTTGTACTAATGCAGCTGTTGGCCTGGTGATATATTGCTCACAGACATGGACCCAGGCATCGACAATGCCGTTTATTAATTGCTGCTCAGGCAAACTCTTCATCACATCCGGGTCCATCACCGCAAACTTTGGTCGCACAGCAGGGGAAGAAAAGAACAGTTTTTGGTTGCTGGCGGCTTTGGTGATAACAGAGCCTGCGTTAGATTCCGAGCCCGTTGCCGGCAGTGTTAACACAACACCTAAAGGAAGTGCCTGTGATACAGCATGGGTTCCCAGTAATATATCCCAGCCCACGCCGCTGTACATAGCTGCAGCAGCCACGTATTTGGCCCCGTCGATGACCGAGCCGCCGCCGACGGCCAAGATATACTGAACATTTTGTTGTTTAGCGACAGCCACTGCTCTATCTAAGGTTTCCACTGTAGGGTTTGCTTCAACTCCAGAGAACTCCAACCAGTGATGGTTTGCAAGGGCTGTACTGACTTGTTGATAGACGCCATTTTTTTTGATTGAGCCGCCACCGTAGATGACCAGCACTTTTTTTTCCCTGGGGATATCTTGAGCAATACTCTGGATCTGATTTTTACCAAAGTGTATTTGTGTAGGGTTTAAGTATGAAAATTCCATCGGATCAGGCCTCGTTAATTATTAAAGGTTGTTACTGAGTTGAACCCATTGGTTGTAACACCGTGCTGGTTGTAATGCTCAGGGTTGCATAATAGTGCTAAAAGGGTGTTATAAATAGCCATAAAAATCTAAATATCTTGCCTAAAAGTGTCAGATGTTATATTTTTTACAGCATCTATATATCTTTTATCAGAGACCAACGGCATGCTAGCCAGATTAATGCAATCTTATGTAGACTTGAAATCACTGAATGAGTTTGAAGGCGCCGTTGATACACTTATTCCCGGGGTTAGATTCTATCGAGCCAACCAAGGTAGCCCCCGTCAGCCCTTTATTTACCGACCGGGAATTGTGGTGATGGGCCAAGGCTATAAAGAGATACATCTGGGGAGCGAGACCGTTCGCTACGGGGCAGGCAATTATTTAGTCTTAGGCGTGCCGCTACCACTAGAATGTGAGGCCTTCGCTGAAAATGCTCTGCCGATTCTGAGTCTGTTTATAGATGTCGACAGTAAATTGCTGCATAAACTGGTTAGCCGTCTGGCCGAGCAAAATTTTCGCAGTGATAGCTATGCCAGACCCCTTGCAAATTGTGGCCGCGGTATTAAATCAGAGCATATTAATAGTAAATTTGACCAGAGTATCCAGCGTTTACTCTGGGCTATGCACGATGATAACGAAGCGATAATACTGGGATCAAACATCGTCGAGGAAATCATCTATAGAGTACTGACGGGGGCGAATAGCCAGGTACTGTTTGATCTGGCCAGACATGACGGTCACTACGCACGTATTGCTAAAGTATTAAGCTTGATGCACGCAAATTTCGCCGATCCAATAACAGTGGAGAGCTTGGCTGAACAGGCGAACATGAGTGTCTCCGGGTTTCATCGTGCCTTCAGACAAGTGACGACAGAAACACCGTTACAATATTTAAAAAAAGTGCGTTTAAGTAAAGCCAAAGAGCTAATTGTCTCCCAGGGACTAAGGGCCAATGATGCGGCAATGCAGGTGGGTTATCTGAGCCCCTCGCAATTTAGCCGAGAGTTTAAAAGGCATTTTCATACGACCCCCAGATCTCTTTTAAACTAGTCGTTTTTCTGTCGCAAATGTATGGAGGCGAAAATAGCCATAAGCACAACTTCCACCTTCCACCTT
>ASZI01000175.1 GCA_000416315.1 Osedax symbiont Rs2
CAACTTTCAACTTTCAACTTCCAACTATCTAGTCTCTAGTCCTTCAATCAAAAACGTTTGATATACCTTTAAATTCTAGCTATGGTTTGCACTGCAATAAATAAATCATGAACCCTCGCTAAGTGATTGCAGTTAAGGCAAATTTCAGCATCTTCTTAGCAGAATCCAGAAAGGTTAAAAATTACAATTGTCATATAAAATCGGTTTATTGATTCACTTACTGGTCGAGAAGCTCTGCTTGTATTTAGTCGCTGTTTTAGTCATCTGCGAAATCGCTATCGTACTGTTGCGCTATATCTACGGTATTGGCTTTCTGCAACTGCAAGACCTGGCTCTATACAGTTTTAGCATATTAGTAGTGCTGAGTATTGTCTACGGTTTTGGCCGCAACGAACACGTGCGGGTAGATGTTTTTCGCGAGCGTCAGGGTCAGCGCTTAAAACGTCAGATAGATGCTGTGGCTATCTTATTACTGATGATTCCTTTTTTTACCCTGACTTTATATTGGGTGTGGCCGGATATTAGCTATGCCTGGAAGATCACTGAAGGCTCCCGAGAAACCGGCGGATTAGCGGGCCTGTTTTTAGTGAAATCTGCTTTACCTTTAGTTTGTATCTTAATGATAACACAAGGTATTGTTGTTATTTTTAGAGCTGGACGCTACTTGTCTGAAAAGCCTGAAACTGACGTTGCTGATAACGGCGGTGCAGTATGAGCATTGAAGCAATTTGGTTGCTGCTGTTAGGGCTGTCACTGCTGTTGGCCATTATGAGCGGTATGCCAGTGATGCTGGCTATCTCGGGCATACCGGTACTGATAGGTTTTATTGCCGCCTCCTTCGGCCATTTTGACCTGAGCTTTTTTGGCGCTTTCCCGCAGCGAGTCTTTGGCATCATGAATAATCCGCTGCTAATAGCCGTGCCGCTGTTTGTATTGATGGGCATACTGTTAGAGCGCTCAAAAGTGGCGGAGCGCATGTTATTAATAATGGCAAGCTTTTTTGGTGGCTCGCGCTCTGGGCTGGCCTATTCGGTATTAATCGTCAGTGCCTTAATTGCCGCCTCTACTGGTATTATTGGTGCCACAATTGTGATGTTAGGTATGATATCACTGCCCGCGCTACTTAAAGCGGGGGTCTCGGTGCGTCTCTCTTCTGGGCTAATCTGTGCCTCTGGTACTTTGGGACAGATAATTCCCCCTTCCATTGTGCTGATACTGTTAGGTGACCAGATCTCCAATGCCTATATAGAGGCGCAGCAAAATATCGGCAATTTTGCCCCTGATCCAGTGTCAGTGGGAGACTTATTTGCCGGGGCACTAATTCCTGGACTACTGCTGGTGGCGTTGTATGGCGTTTATGTATTTGTCTACGGTAAGTTTATGGCAACAGAACCCAGCGCCGAACAGCTAGAGCAACAGCAATCGATGGCAGTAGCTGTTAGTTACGCAGCCATTACCACGACCTTTTTGCCGCCGATATTATTAATCGTAGCGGTATTGGGCTCTATCTTATTCGGTGTAGCGACGCCTACCGAAGCGGCAGCAGTTGGCGTCGCTGGTACTTTATTGATCGCTGCGGCAAACAGCCCCAATGCCAACCGCGCCACTAAAGTATTTGCACTGCTCGGCGCGCTTGCCGCTTTTAGTTTAACCCTGCTGGTATCTCTGGGTCTTTCCCGAATAGATTTCAGTACTGCTGAAATTGAATTTGCCGCGGGCTCCGTGATCGCCTTGCTACTTAGCGCTTGTCTGTTAGCCGCCTTACTGAACAGCGCCTGGCGACTCTATAAAGATGCGGTATTAGGCAGTGCCATTAGGCACAGCATCAGCGTCTCGGGCATGGTGTTTGCGATCATTATCGCCGCTTCGATGCTCTCGTTGGTATTTCGAGGTTTTGACGGTGATGAGCTGGTGGAACAGCTACTGGGTAATATCCCAGGGGATAAGTGGGGAGCGCTGCTGGCAGTAATGTTGGTGATCTTTTTACTCGGTTTTATCTTGGAGTTTATCGAGATTTTATTTATTGTCATTCCAGTGGTCGGGCCGGTGTTGTTGGCCATGGATTTCCATCCGGTGTGGTTTGCAATTATGATCGCGATTAATCTACAGACCAGTTTTTTAACACCGCCATTTGGATTTGCGCTGTTCTATTTTCGCTCAGTAGCACCTGCCAGTATCAGCACTGTAGATATTTATAAATCAGTGATTCCCTTTGTGCTGATTCAAATTCTGGCGATGTTTATCTTAGTGGCATTTCCCCAGCTGGTGACCTGGTTACCGGAACAAGTTTTTAGATAATTTATTAACAAGCGGCAATATCCAGTCGGTATTGCAAAATAATTGCAAGAACAGAGGAATAAGCATGCAACGTAGAGCATTTATACAAGGCGCAGCGGCTGCCACAGCAGGCGTCGCCATTACCAGTGCCCCGGCCATCGCCAGCGGTAAGATTGAATGGAAACTACCCACCAGTTTTCCAGCCAAGGCTCCGGGAGTAGGTACCAACGTAACCAGCTTTGCCAAGCGGGTAGAAGCAATGTCTGCTGGGCGTTTAAGCTTTAAAGTCTATTCAGGTGGTGAGCTAGTGCCGCCTTTCGCGGTCGAAGATGCAGTGCAAAAAGGCACCGCCGAAATCGGCCACAGCACACCTTACTATTCGGCGGGTAAAAACTCGGCACTGCACTTTTTTGCCACAGTGCCCTTTGGTATGACAGCCACTGAGCACGTTGCCTGGTTGCGCCACGGTGGTGGTCAGCAGTTGTGGGATGAGATCTATGCAGAGCGCGGGTTAAAAGCTTTTTACAGCGGCAATTCGGGAGTGCAATCCGGTGGCTGGTTTAAAAAGGAGATAAATTCTGTAAAAGATTTGTCCGGTTTAAACATGCGTATCGCCGGTTTAGGTGGCGAAGCTATGCGCAAGCTCGGGGTTAATGCCGTGTTGCTGCCACCACCAGAGATATTTCCGGCTTTTAAATCAGGGGCTATCGATGCCGCTGAGTGGGTAGGGCCTATGTTAGATCAGGCTTTTGGCTTAAATAAAGTGGCCAATATCTGCTACACCCCGGCGTTTCATGAGCCCAGCGCTGCATTGGAGATAGTGGTCAACAAAGAGGCCTTTGATGAATTGCCAAAAGACTTACAGGCAATTGTTGAAGAGGCGGCGCTGGCCACATCCGTGGAGACTCTGGCACAGTTCGACTATTTCAACACTCAGGCGATGGTGAAATTACAAGCCAGCGGTGTGCAGTTCAAGGAATTCCCAACAGATGTGGTCAGTGCCTTGAAACAGGCAACGGTTGAGGTAATGGATGAGCTGGCGCAGGCCAACCCACAGTTCAAAGCCGTGCGAGAGAGTTATCAGGCTTTCTTAGAGCCTGCTACCCAATATTCAAACTTGTTCCAGGGCGCGGTATATCGCCAGAGGAGTTAGTTTTAAGTTGGAAGTAGTAAGTTGTAAGTTGTAAGTAGCAAGTTAAAAACTGCGCTTTGCGCTGTTAAAGCCATTCATTTTTTGAATGGCTTTTTTGTGGGCTGCGTATCAATTGAGCAGTTGCTCATCTGCAACAGCCTTGAGAATCCAGTTAACAAATGCCACTATTTCAGGCCTCTGAATCGCCTGTTTTGAAGTGACGATGTCGTAGCCAATGTCCGGGGTCGCTTTTTCTTCAAACGGACAAGTGAGTAGACCACTTTGAAAGAGCTTGCTGAGAATAGGTTTGCTGACCAAAATCACACCTTGCCCGGCGATAGCCGCTTGCAGTGCCTGGCTGTAATCGCTGAAATGAAGTCCCTCTTTGCCGGCCATTTTATGCACACCAAAATGCGCCAGCCAGTTATCCCAAACAAACCATTGCCGGCTTGATTCTGCTGCATCCAGTTGGCTTGTATCCCAATGGATTAACGAAGCGGCTTGAAGGTCAGTCAGCTGACCGCTGCTAGGCAGAGAACTGGCGAAATCTGCAGCGCAAGCAGGAAGTATCTGATCGTTAAATAATCGCTGCTGTACTAGATTGTTGTCTTTTTGAGTACCGTAGCGAATGGCTATATCGACATTAGAGCGCTGCAGATCAACCAATTGTGCAGATGAGTCTATCAGAACACTAATATCCGGATATAAAATTCTAAACTGGGCGAGCTGAGGGATGAGCCAGGCGCTGGAAAAAGAGGGTTCAACAGTGATGATAAGTTGTTTTGTATGCTGTTCTTCGAGCATATGTTCGACCGCGGATTTCATATGTGCCATGGCCAAGGTGAGATCACCCAAACCCGCCAGGCCGGCGCTGGTAAGTTCAAGGCCCCTGCCTTTTCGCTGTAGCAAACGGACACCGATTGACGTCTCCAATCGACTGACAAGTTGTTTTACGGCGGCGGGGGGGACATGTAACTCTTCAGCCGCCAGGGGGGAGTTCAGATGCCTGGCAACCGTCTCAAAAGCTCTTAAAGTATTTAGTGATGGCAGTGATCGAATCATAAATTCATTTAGAAAATGTTAATAGAGAGAGAATAATAAATGAATTCCGCATCGATAAAAAGCCTTATACAATGCATTAATCCACTGCCGGGTGAATTTAATTACGATAGGCAGTATTAACTATATATAACTATTAGTGTAGTAGAGGTGCTCGAAGTGTTTGTAAAATCTCCCAGTTATGGATTGGCGTCAATGGCGGTCTTTATGTCGGCTGCAATTTGGGGGCTGTATTGGATTCCGCTGAGATACTTGCAAGAGCAGGGGATGACAGGCACTTCTGCTGTGGCACTGTTACACATACCTGCTCTGTTGCCTTTGATAGTGATTGTCGGCTTAAAATGGCAGGGCCATCGAGGCTACTGGCGTCAGACGCTACTGATTGGTCTATTTACCGGTTTAGGTATTGCATTGTATTCTTCAGGGGTGGTTTATTCCTCGGTGGTCAGAGCAACGCTGCTTTTTTATCTGACACCGGTCTGGGCTACTATTATTGAAATACTCTGGCTGAAACACAAAGTAGATAATTCTCGTTGGCTGGCCGTGGCGGGGGGGCTCATCGGGATGACTGCGTTGCTTTCAGGCAGTGATTCAGTGCCGCTCAATATCGGTGATTTGCTGGCTTTCTTGTCGGGAATTTCCTGGGCAGTCGGTGCTGCAATGATCAAGCGTTTTGATACTGTTCCTCTACCAGGTTTAGCACTCGGTCAGCTTGCGTTTACAGTCGCAGGAGCCTTATTGATCGGCTATTTTGCCGGTATAGTAAGTCCATTTGATCTGCCGCAAATTATGCCAGTTCTGCCCATTTTAACTGTGCTTTCCATCGTTATATTCTTACCGGTGGTACTTATTATTATCTGGGCGCAGAAGTTTATTAACCCAGGTAGAGTCGGTTTGCTGATGATGTCTGAGGTGCTTGTAGCGGTAGTCACCGCTAGTCTGCTGTTACCCGATGAGCGCATGAGCATAATTGAATACAGCGGAGCAGCGCTGATTATTGGAGCTTGTTTGTTTGAAGTACTAGCCACTCCTAAGCCTGTGTTAGCCATGAGCTAGATTGAAAATATGCCAAATAGACGTAGGATTCGAGCATTAGCTGCATTAGCAGCCAAGGCTTGAATCCGATCTGAGAGCTACTTTAGGCGCTGTTTTTGCTATCAGTCTTTGTGTAAGGCAAGCTAGTTTGTGTCGATCACAATACTTACTCCTCAGACAGATCCAGAACAATTTTGCCTACGTGCTTCTTTTTCAAGAACAGAGCCTGCGCGCTCGCCAGTTCTTTAAAGGGAAAAGTGTGCGCAACTATTGGTTTGATTTTACCTGTCTCGATGTAGTCAATCAGATTTTGAAATACATCAGGGCCAAGCGCAGTGCAGCCAAAAAAGCTCAAATCTTTGAGATACAATGTTCTGACATCCAACTCGACAATTGGGCCGCCAATCGCACCAGAAACTGCATAGCGGCTTCCAGGTCTTAACAATTGCAAAAACTGTGGCCACTGTTCCCCAGCCACTAAATCGATAACCACATCAACGCTGTTTTCGCCTAAGGTTGCCACTAAATCATCGTCTCTGGATATGACTTGATCTGCTCCCAGGTTCAGCAATTGCTGCTGTTTTGCCGGGCTGGTAATGGCAATAACATAAGCTGAACGCGCTTTAGCTAGTTGAATAGCCGCTGAGCCAACACCGCCTGAGGCTCCGGATATCAATACAGTGTCTGCAGCGCTGACATTGGCCCGTGAGAGCATATTCTCTGCGGTTGAATACGAGCAGGGGAATGTTGCTAGCTCGATATCAGTCAGAGGGCTATTGACTGTATAGGCGTGTCTGGCATCTACCACAGTATACTGGGCAAAACCGCCATCGCATTCAGAGCCGTAATAGCAAGCTGAGGTCAATGCATGTTTACCGTCTTTGCTAAGGCAGGGCTCGATTAGCACACGTTCGCCGATACGCTGTGCATCGATATTGTCACCGACCGCAACAATATAGCCACAGACATCAGCGCCTTGAATGCGCGGAAAATCAATCCCTGTACCTGACCAGCCAGCATCGACACTGCCATTATCGTTTTTTGAATACCAGCCTGTTCGGGTGTTGATGTCAGTATTGTTCACAGCAGCGGCACAGACACGAATCAGTACTTGATTTGCAGTGGCAACCGGCACTGCAATGTCTTCACGATACTGGAGCATCTCTGGGCCACCGTGGTCGATAAGTACAATGCCGCGCATGCTCTTTTCAATAGTGCTCATGATTAATTATCCTTTAATAGTTGCAGTAGGTTCTGTTGAGCCGCAGTCACCGCACTTTTGCCCAACACCGGCCAAGCGCTTGATAGGCCTTCATGCAGTAAGAAAAGTGTAATTGACAAATCTTCGCGCTGACTTTGCCGACCTAAGAATTGCCGCACTTGGTTTTTATGATCTTTAACGGCCTTACTGATCAGCAGGTTGTCGGGAAACGCCGCTATCGCGTTCATAGAGAGGCAGCCATGTGGCGCAAATTGTTGCATCCACTGCTCAAGTTTATTGAATATATGAAAAACAGACTCAGTCCCCGCAACAGGTGACTGATGCAGCAGAAATGTCAGGTATCGCTGATGTCGGTGCTCCAGAGCTGCAACGACCATCGCCTCTTTGGATGGATAGTGTTTGTAAAGGGTTCGCAAGCTGACGTTACAGGCGATCCGCAGCTGGGCGACGCTCGGTTCAGCGAAGCCGAATTTACTGAAGGCCTGTTCAAGGCTGGCGGCAATTTGTTCTCTAAGCATAGTTATCCATCAGGTAGAGTGTTTGTTCTACCAGCAGGGTAGAGTGTTTGCTCTACCTCTGTCAATAGTTTGGGCAAGATAAATCTAGGTATTGCGCCGATTGATTTGATATAAACCAATTAGCTTTAGCGCTATACAAAAAGGCTTTATGCAAACTTTATGATCAGTAAAAGCTGTTGTCTATTTGCACTCTTGAAGAGCGGCCAATGCTGGTATTAAATGATTCTAATTCAAGGATGAATGTACAGGCAGGCTGGCGGATGAAATTTAGAGAACACGGAGGATTTACAATACAAATTGAACCCGGACTATTACTGGTTGACGCGACAGGACCGTTCAATGACGAATTGCTGAAACGTTACAACCGAGCCTTGGAATCTTCTATTCAACAACTAGAAGCTTCAGCATGGGTGCAAATTATTAGCTTGCATCAAACCAGTTTATTCACCCCAGAAGCAGAGAGCATTCTTACAGCGACTTTGATAGAAAGGCGATCCAGAGGGCTGCAAGCTGGTTATTTAATATTGGAGGATGTTGAGTTCAGATCCCTGGTACAAGAACAATTGAGTCGTTGTTACAATCAAGCAGGGGTAGCGCATCAGTTTTTTGATTGCATGTCAGCGCTGAGTCACAAGCTAAGCTGCTAATTAGCGTTTTAGCTGTATCAAATTCACTTAACTACAGTGCCAAAATAGATGAAAAATATCAGTATTCAAAGCTGCCAGTTCGGCAATACTAACTGTACAGTAGCGGTGGCTGGCTGTGGTGATATGGGCTTGCCGATGTTGCAAAACCTGCTCAGCGCCGGTTTTAACTGCAAGGGTTTTGATGTACGCCCTGCAGAGGAGTTCAGTGCAACTGCAGATATAATGCAGTGGGACTTTTCAGCATTCGCCGCTAGCCCAGAAGTCGTGATCAGTGTAGTGCGCGACTATGCGCAAACCTTAAGATTGTGTTTTGATCCGCAACAGGGCTTGTTCACCCGGGCCAATCAGATTGAGTATTTAATTATTTGTTCTACTTTGGCCACTGCCGATATCCATGATCTGGCCACTAAGTTGCCTGCAGGGGTAACTTTAATTGACGCGCCAATGTCGGGGGCACCAATCGCCGCAAGAGAGGCTAGTTTAACCTTTATGGTAGGGGGCAGTGATCGAGATTTTTTGCGAACTAAAAAATTGTTTTTGGCCATGGGTCAGCAGATTCACCACACAGGACCACTTGGCAGCGCCATGGCAGTAAAAGTACTTAATAACTATGTAGCTGCTACATCGGTAGTGGCTGTGCGCAACGTATTGGGTGCAGCCTCTGAACTGGGAATCGATAGAGATAAGTTGTTAGAGATAATGCAGCAAAGTTCTGGAGCAACCTGGTTTGGCAATAATTTTAAGCGCATCGAGTGGGCAGAGCAGGGCTATGAGAGCGATAACACTATGGCGATTTTGGAAAAAGATGTTAACTGTGCGCTCCAATCTATGCCGCAAGCTACAGGCGCTCAGCAAAACTTTGATCAGCAGCTGTTAGCGCAGTTGCAGGCGATGCCAGAGATGGATTTTGAGTGAAAGGTGATAATTAGCGCTATCTGGTTGCCCTGTTCAATTTTGGACGTAATTGCGCTGTTAGTTATTGATTAATCATATGCACAATAATACTTAACATTGGCAACAGGCAAATGTTGCATCTTATGTTGTTTTCGATTCATCTGACATTTTGTCCAGTGCTGTGAAACTGACTAATTAGTTTAGTTCTGGAGTTGCTGAGCAGTTATCACCACTAGCTACGAGCTTAACAGAGGTGTGTGTTAGAGATTTAGGCCGCGAATCACCAGCCTCCTAGAGGTAAACAAACCAGATAGGCTTATGTAGGAAGTACTATCATGGTTTATCAACTTTGACTATGTCTGGAGTTGACACCCAGCGAACATTTCAGGAAGAGACTAACGCTTACACAAGCTGAAAATACTGGCGGCTAAAATGTTGAACCCAGTGAGGACAGCCAACTGTATTTTTTCGTTTCATGTTTTTGTTAGTCTGTATTGACACTTAATTCCATTATAGTCGAACCACTAAAACCAAGTAACCATTTTAAGTATGGATAGGATTCTGTTTTAACTGATCTAAACCCCTTTCGTTCATATAGAATTTTGGCTTTGATATTTATATCAATGACATCTAGGCGTACGCTATTAAATTCATGCTCTTTTGCATATTTTGCTATTTCTGTTAGAAGATGACTCCCAACTCCTTTTCCTCTTGCATCAGAATGAACGGCTATCCCATCCATAATTAATTCTTTGTAGGCTGGCTTTCGCTCATAAAGATTGAAAATTACAGCTGCCCAATTACCTTTGATAACGCCTAGTTGAGATAGTAACTCACTATACGTAATACCACCTGTCAATGAACCTTCTGGTGTCTGAAAGCCGGCTATGCCAACTAATTTACCTTTATTAACGGCACCAATTACAAAATCAAGAATAAAACTTTTTTTTAAAAAGAGGATTCTCTTTTCTTTAGAGGGTATTGCTACGGCAAATTTTTGCCCAAAAGCTTCTTCGTATAAATCAACAGCAGATTCTCTATATTCTTCAGGTAACCCTACGTGATAACTAATATCTTCAGTGTTCATCAGAACTCCTTTTGAAGCCTAGC
>ASZI01000176.1 GCA_000416315.1 Osedax symbiont Rs2
AACTTCCAACTTCCAACTGGTTTATTAAATCCCCATCTCTTCCTTGGCTTCTTTAAAGCAGGCAATGGCAAAGTCCAGATCGGCAATGCTGTGCGCCGCTGAAATCTGGGTGCGGATCCGCGCTTGCTCTTTGGGGACTACCGGGAATGAGAAGGCGGTGACATAGATACCTTTGGTCAACATACGCTCGGCTAATTCTGCGGCTTTGCGTGCATCGTAAAGCATGATCGGGATAATGGGGTGGTTGCCTGGAAGTAGATCGTAACCAATTGCCTGCATACCCTCGCGGAAGTATTTACCGTTGGCTTCTACTTTGTCGCGCAGTTGCGTTGAATCTGTAAGTAGATTAAGTGCTGCAATACCCCCTGCTACTACTGGTGGTGCGACAGTGTTGGAGAACAAGTAGGGGCGCGAGCGCTGGCGCAATAATTCGATGATCTCTTTTTTCCCGCTGGTGTAGCCGCCACTGGCGCCGCCCAGAGCTTTGCCCAAGGTACCAGTAGTAATGTCTATTCTATCTATACAGTTACAGTGTTCGTGAGTTCCGCGGCCGGTTTTTCCGACAAAGCCGACAGCGTGACTGTCGTCAAAGTGTACCAGTGCGTTGTATTTATCTGCCAGGTCACAAATTTTATCCAGTTGTGCGATAAAACCGTCCATAGAGAATACGCCGTCGGTACTGATTAGTTTAAAGCGTGCACCGGCGGCATCGGCGGCGATTAATTGCTGCTCCAGATCCTGCATATCGTTATTTTGGTAACGGTAGCGTTTAGCTTTGCACAGACGGATACCATCGATAATGCTGGCGTGATTGAGTGAATCTGAGATCACCGCATCTTCTGGGCCGAGCAATGTCTCATAGAGGCCGCCATTGGCATCAAAACATGAAGGGTAGAGGATAGTATCTTGGGTGCCTAAAAAATCGGTCAACTGCTGTTCAAGCTGTTTGTGAATTTGCTGAGTGCCGCAGATAAATCGCACTGAGGCCAGGCCATATCCCCACTCATCCAGCCCTTGGTGAGCTGCTGCCAATATATCGGGGTGTTGTGCTAATCCCAGATAGTTGTTGGCGCAAAGGTTTAATACTTTACCTTGGCTTACAGAGACGTTAGTGTTTTGCGCCGAGAGGATCTGCCGCTCATTTTTATATAGGCCAGCGCTGCTGATGTCGTCGATCTGGCCTTGTAAGTGTTGTTGAAACTTGCCGTACATACTGTTTCTCCTGAAATTATAGTGTCTGCCAATCGAGAATGACTTTTCCCGCATCGCCACTGAGCATGGCGTCAAAACCTTGCTGAAATTCGCTAAAGTGTAATCTGTGGGTGATGATAGAACTGATATCCAAACCATTCTCAATCATGGCTGACATTTTGTACCAAGTCTCATACATTTCTCGGCCATAGATGCCTTTAATGGTCAGCATATTAAATATTACTGTGTTCCAATCAGTCGCTTGCTCTTCGCTGGGAATACCGAGCAAGGATATTTTACCACCGTGACACATGTTTTTGATCATGTCATTGAAGGCTACAGGGCTGCCGGACATTTCCAGGCCGACATCAAATCCTTCCGTCATCCCCAGTTGTTTTTGCACATCGGCGAGGTTTTCTGTGCGCACATCGACAGTGCGGGTCGCTCCCAGAGCTTTAGCCATAGCTAGGCGCTTAGGGTTTAAATCGGTTATCACTATATGCCGGGCCCCCGCCTGCTTGCATACGGCAGCGGCCATGGCGCCAATCGGCCCGGCGCCGGTGATTAATACGTCTTCACTAAATAAGTCAAATTGCAGCGCGGTATGCACAGCGTTGCCAAAGGGATCAAACATTGCCGCCACATCCAGATCAATACCCGGACGATGCTCCCAGACATTGGCCATTGGCAATACCACATATTCGGCAAAGGCACCGGATCGGTTGACACCTATGCCACTGGTGTGAGCACACAAGTGCCGGCGACCGGCCATGCAGTTACGACAGCGACCACAGACAACATGCCCCTCGCCAGAGACTATTTCACCGGGCGCGAAGGCGTTAACGTTGTCACCGATGGCCACTACTTCGCCGACAAACTCGTGACCTATGACCATAGGGACAGGAATGGTCTGTTGCGCCCACTCGTCCCAATTGTAAATATGTAAGTCAGTACCGCAGATAGCGGTTTTTAGCACGCGGATTTTCACATCATTGATGCCCATTTCTGGCACGGGCACAGTCTCTAGCCACAATCCAGTTTTCGCCTCTCTTTTCACCAGCGCCTGCATGGTTTCCATTACCGCTCTCCTTTATTTAGCTGCTTGATTGCCTTTAATATACAAGATAGTACAGACCTCAAAATATACCCTAGTAGAAATATATCCTGTATAGTGGAAAACAATACTAGCGCCAAAAAATCCATTTTAAAAGAATTATTTCCTATATATTGGAATTTATTAGGTCAATGATGAGCAACCAACAGAAAAGTAAAAAAAATATTGAGCCAGTCGCTCAAGTTTTATCGGATAAAGTCAAAGGCTTACGCAAAGAAAAAGGTTGGACACTAGAAAGTTTCTCCGAGATATCCGGCGTCAGCCGCTCAATGTTGTCGCAGATCGAGCGTGGTCAGGCAAATCCGACACTGGCCGTCGCCTGTAAAATCGCTCAGGCTTTTTCTATCTCAGTAGGTGAGCTGGTGGACCAGCCCTGGACGGCTTCCGCCATTGAAGTGATTCGCCGCGACGATCCGGCTTTTTTATACCGCAACGACAGCCAGTGTAAAATACGCACTTTGTCACCACTGAATATGGAAAAAAATATCGAATTCTATGAACTGTCGATCAGCCCTCACTCGCAGCTTCAAAGCGCTGCGCATTTTGAGGGTGCTAGAGAGTTCATTACCGTAGAAAAAGGCAGTATCGAGATTATTGCCGGGGTGGATAGCAGCGTCTTACGCGAGGGCGATTCGGCCCACTACCGCGGCGATATAGAGCACTGCATTAAAAATCCAGACAGCGTTGAAGCTGTGTGTTTCTTAGTGGTTAGTTATAGTTGAATAAAGTTGGAAGTTGGAAGCTAAACATTAGCTTCCACTAAATAAAGCGGTGCTGGGAAATATTCGCCAGGGCTTTATCTAATGGCTCAGTGGGCAAGCGCAGCCTTTAGTGCGCTGGATTAAATGGGCATAAATTGTTGCTGCTTGACATGACCGAAGGCAAAGCTCGATTCGATCGAGCTTATTCCGGGTAAATTTGAAAATTTATCGCGGATAAAAACCTCATAGCTTTTAAGATCATTACTGACCACTTTAAGTAAGTAGTCCCGGCTGCCGGTCATTAAATAACACTCTAGTACTTCATCGAGTTCAGAAACTGCCTGCTCAAAGTTCTTCATTATTTGTTTATCAGGCTTTTCCAACCGAACACTGAGAAAGACGTTCATGCCCAAACCACAGAGCACTTGGTCGACCACTGCTGTATAGCCGGTTAAGACGCCACTGCTCTCCAGTTTTCTGACGCGGCGCAGGCAAGGTGAGGCTGATAAGTTAACTTTTTCTGCTAACTCTTCATTGGAAATTCTGGCGTTTAATTGTAATTCTTTAATGATTTTCTTATCTATATTGTCCATAAGTCTCCAAACTTGGCAGATTCTGCTAATAGCATATGTTTCTCAAAGTGAAAAGACCAGCATATTGCGCAAATCTTCTGCTAATCTTTATAACAATGATAAACAATAAATAAACACGAGTGAAATCTTATGAGCAACAGTAAAAAAACCCATATCGGTGATCATCCTTTAGCCCCAGAATCTATGATGCTACATCACGGCTATGATCCAAAGCTATCTGAAGGTGCGGTTAAGTGTCCGCAATTTCAAACTTCTACTTTTGTTTTCGAAAGCTCGCAACATGGCAAAGATTTTTTCAACTACGCCTCTGGGCGTGTTGACGTACCTGAAGGTGTCGAGCCTGGCTTAATTTACACTCGTTTTAATAACCCAGTGCTGGAAATTCTTGAAGGTCGTATGGCGCTTTGGGATGGCGCTGAAGATTGTCTGGTTACCGGCAGTGGCATGGCGGCTATATCAACAACTATTCTGGCACTGTCCAAGCCTGGTGATGTAGTTATTTATGCAGAGCCAATCTATGGTGGCACAGATACATTACTCAACGGCGTGCTGTGTCAGTACAACTTGCAGTCGGTTGGCTTTAATAGCAGTGCCGGTCACGAAGGATTAGCTGAAGCTATCGCCACAGCCAAAAAGATGGGCCCTATTTCAGTTGTGTTGATGGAAACACCTGATAACCCTACCAACCAGATGATCGATATCCGCGCCTGTAAAGATATGTTGGAAGACGTGCAGAACCCCGATGGTGTAAAACCAGTGCTGGCAGTTGATAATACGATGTACGGGCCTATATTCCAGCATCCATTAGAGCACGGTGCAGATTTATGTATCTACTCGCTAACAAAATATGTCGGTGGTCACTCAGACATCTTAGGCGGTAGCTGTTCTGGAAACAAAGACCTGATAACTAAGATTCGTGGTTTCAGAAATATCATAGGTACTAACATGGATTCGCATACCGCCTGGTTGGTTATGCGCTCACTGGAGACCTTGAAGATACGCATGACAGCCAGCTCTGCAGGTGCAGCGAAAGTTGTTGATTTCCTGGTTGATCACCCGCTGGTTGAAAAGATTTACTACCCTGGATTACTAAAAGAAGGTGATCCGCAATATGACACTTATAAAAAGCAGTGCACTGGCTGTGCCTCAACTTTCTCGTTCACTATAACCGGCGGCGAGCGTGAAGCATTTAAAGTACTAGACTCTATGCAAATGGCGATGTTAGCGGTGAGCTTGGGCGGTACTGAAACTTTAGTACAACACCCAGCTTCAATGACTCACTCATCAGTGCCTGAAGATAGAAGAGCTCAGATAGGTATTACCGATAACTTGATTCGTATCTCGGTCGGCATCGAAAACCCCGATGATATAATAGCGGATCTGGCCCAAGCGCTGGCGACTATTAAATAGTATCAGTGTATAAGCAGGTATAAAAAATGGCTTTAAGCGTTGCTGCTTAGGGCCATTTTTTTTGTCTTATGGCAAAGAACTTAAACAAAAACAAAAAAAGCACTGGAATTAATACCAAAGTTGCCGATATTTCCTTAGAATAGCGACACTATTATAGTTTTGTTTTCTGATCGCGCTATACAACCTATAAAAATAATTAAGCACTTACGCATAAAGACCTACCTATAGAACAACCTCAGTAGTCGAGTTCGCAAATTGATGACTGCTACTGTTGATGTATTGTAGTACTAGAGGGGCCAATTAATGGATCATAAATTACCACAAGTTGAGTTAATCTCTGCAACTCACCAAGGCACTGTGTCGTCTTTCCCGTTTTCTGAGACCTTAGATACGGGTATTTTCATCAATGCTACTATGACTATTGCCGGTATCGATGTGAATACCATTGATGTGGCACTGTTAGTTCTGTGTCCCATTTTTGCCGCTTTAGGTGTGATGGTCGCATCTCTGATTAATGGCAGGAGCCAGCTTCATACTGGTAATATCTTTAAGCGATTCTTTGCTGGAGTTTTTTCCAATATAGCCAATTTGTTTATCGGCATAGTGGTAGGTATTGTCATTTCACTGTTTTTTGTCGGAGCTATCAACAATGATATTAGCTCATTGGCACGGGTGTTAGTGCTTACTGTATTCCTGGGCTATAAGGCGCCGCTCATTTGGAACTTAAAAAAAGCTGACGACAAACCGACTGCTGTAAAAGCCAAAGCGCCCGCTGTTGCCACTGTTAGTCAAGATGCGCTTAAACAGGAACGTCTGAAACGCGCCCGACTTAAAATTGCCGCAAAAGGCTAAAGCTGCTCTCTATAATCGATAACAATGCCCCGAACAGGGGCTCTGTGTTGCCCGACACCTTAATTGTGCTTTAAGCGGCTGAAACTGTCGCTGTCATCTGCTTATTCATGGTTTTATTTTGCCGCTAAATCATGCTATTTTTACACTGCATTAAAACAATATTACGGGTTGCTTAACTTTTTGAGATACAGTGTTTAATTATTGAATATGATGAAACTTTTTAGAGTTCAAGCGATGATGCTTACTTTTATCAGTCTCTTGGGTGGGGTGGTTATCTACGAGCTATTTGGCAACCTTTCCGGGTTGGATGCCATCGCCATAGCCGGAATGCTTGCCGGATTTTTTATCGGTCTTTTTAGTGGCAAGAATTTAGGCATGTTTGCGCTGTTTCCCAGCTTTTTGACCGCTGTTAGTGTCAGTTTATTGTTGATGGTCCCAGCGTTGTTTTCGATGAATATTGGTGACCCACTGCTGATTGTATTCGCTCAATTCGCCGTTGGCTTTAGTCTGCTCTGCGGTGCTATTATCGGCTGTCAGTGGGGAAACCACTTGTTTATCCGCGAAGAAGACTTAGACCAATTGCGTGAAGTTTTTGGCGAGGCTAAACATTCAGACTCTGTTGCAGATTTTGTTTTAGAGAAAACTAAAGTAGCCAAAGCATTTTTGCTGGGTTTTTATTACCGTTTTATTGTCAATTCTTCCTGGCGCAAGCACCGCAATAAAAAGAACTGATTTTACTGCACAGTCATACTTCTTCTTCAGGTTAATGATTTCCCATATATTTCGATCTGCGTAGCTATACTGCAGCCATTAGCTGTTAAGCCGTCCTATGCACAGGGCATAGAGCCTGCAAACAATTATCTTACCCACAGTGTCAGCTGTCTATATTGAGGTGCCAATGCAATACAAAAATTTATCCAACACAGATCTTAAGGTCAGCCGCATATGTTTGGGAACTATGACATTTGGCAGACAAAATACCGAGCAACAAGCGTTTGAGCAGTTAGACTTCGCCCTGGCACAAGGGGTTAATTTCATTGATACGGCCGAATTATATCCGGTGCCCACCGCTGCCGCGACTCGCTGTTTAACGGAGCAATACATAGGTAACTGGATACGTGCCAGAGGTAACCGTGAGAAGCTGATTATAGGTACTAAGGTGTGTGGTCCCGCTGCTATGGTTGAATACTTACGACCCAATATCGCCCATGACGAACACAATATCCGCACTGCAGTTGAAGGCAGCTTAAAGCGTTTAAATACTGATTATATAGATCTGTATCAGTTGCATTGGCCAGATAGACAAAGCAATTTTTTTGGCCAGCTAGGTTACGAACACGATACATCCAACGATGGCACGCCGCTACTTGAGACCTTGAAGGTACTCAAACAATTGGTTGATGAAGGTAAAGTTCGCTATGTTGGAGTCTCTAACGAGTCCCCCTGGGGTGTAATGAGCTTTTTACAGTTAGCTAAGCAGTTTAATCTGCCTAAAATTGCCAGCGTGCAAAATGCCTACTCTCTGCTAAACAGAACCACAGAAATTGCACTGGCTGAAGTGTTGTATCGCGAGAATATAGACTTATTACCTTACTCGCCGTTGGGCTTTGGGGTGTTGAGCGGCAAATATTTAAACGGCGCACTGCCAGAAAATTCCCGATTGCAGTTGTTTCCGCATTACTCGCGCTATCAGACCGCCAACGGTGTGGTCGCCACTGCCCAGTATGTGCAGCTGGCAAAGAGTCTGGATATGGATCCGGCGCAATTGGCGATTGCCTTTGTTGCCAGTCGTCCCTTTGTCGGCTCTACTATCATCGGAGCGACTGACATCGCGCAACTGGGAAATGCCATCGCTGCGATAGACCTGGAGTTAGATGCAGATGTGCTAGCTAAAATAGAGGCGATTCACAACGCCTGCCACAATCCCTGCCCATAAGTTCCAGACTCTGGGTTAGGTGAAAAGAGATGCATCCGGCGACGATTGACATTGTGCACGCCAAGTAGTTTTAAGCAAAAAAAAAGGAAATACAGATGAATTGGTTGTTGATATTAATGGCAGTGATTGCCGGTTCCATGTTGCCGATGCAGGGGGCGCTAAACGCGCGCCTGGGTGCGGCAATGATACATCCAATGCAGGCGACACTAGTCTCATATATTGGTGGAACTATCGCCTGTGTGCTAGTGCTAGTATTGGCGCAGGCAAGTATTCCCGACTATAAACGACTGGCCAGTATTGACTGGTATTTATATCTAGGAGGTTTTCTAGGGGCTGTATTTGTCAGTGCCATGTTGTATTTAATGCCGCGCATTGGTATCGCCAATATGCTCGCTGCTGCTATTTTAGGTCAATTGGTAATGTCGTTGATCTTCGATCACTTCGGTCTGGCCGGTATCACTGTAGAGATTAACAGCAACCGTATTATTGGGGTGATATTGCTGTTAGTAGGGGTGTTTTTTCTACAGCGCTAAATAAAACTGCATTAGACAAACTCTAAACATTGTAATTGGAGGATTGTTTTTAGCCGGCCCTGTATGAAACAAAATCCGCTATCGATAGGCCTTGATTGCTGCCATTTCTTCAGGGTCTATACCGAGCGAGTGTAAAAAGTCGCTGTGAACTAAAGGCAGTTTTTTTTCAAATTCTATGTGCCAATTGCGCATAGCTGCCTCATCCATACCACTGGCACTTAGTATAGCTATCCACTGCTGTTTGTTCATTAATTTACTGGATCTCAAGGGTGAGCTAGTACCTAAAAGCTGCAACAGCAGTTGCTGCTGTCGACGAATTTCATTCATTTCCAGATTCAGTGCCTCTAAGCGCTGCTCGAGAATCGCACTTAGTTGACTGTCCTGTGCATCTAGTAACACTGCGATATTTTCCAGGCTGATACCGGCTTCGCGATACAGTAAAATCTGCGCTAAGCGCTGAGTATCCTCAGGAGTGTAGAGCCGGTAATTGGCGGCTGAACGCCCGGAGGGCGACAGCAACTTAAGTTTATCGTAGTAGAGTAAGGTGCTGCGCGATAAGCCAGATTTTTTGACAAGTTGACCTATAGTTTGCATAGCGCGGACTCTATTGAAATGTGTGTAAATCTGCTTCGACCAGCGCAGTTCTGGCCAGTTCGCAGTTGAAAATATCAATACTAAAACATTGTTGTACTAAGTCGATAGTATTTTCCTGTAAATCGTTGTTGTCCCTATAGAATGCCTGCCAGTTGTGATGCCTGCTGTGCTGCATTCGCTCAGCGATTATCTTTACTAATGTGCAAGTAACCGTCAGGTGAAATTTTTGCGGGGCATTTAAATGCCGGGCATAGTTGCTAATTGTCTGGCAAACTTTAGTGATCGCAAGCGCGCTCGGGTACTGTTGTAAATAGAGCCAGGCTAGACGTAAGTGACCTAAGTGATTGAAGTGTTTTGGATCTAGTCGCAGCTGTTCGATCTGCTGGATAAAATCTGTATCGCTAATGTCGCTGTGCTCAATGTTCATTATTCTCTCCCGGTTATTAAGGAAGCAGCATAGGGGGTGAAGCTATAGTCAGGTCAAGGATTAGATGATTAGTCGGAAGTCGGAAGCCGGAAGTTGGAAATTGGAAGCCGGTAATGAGGGTACCGGCTGGGTTGATATTAGTTAGTCGATCAATTGACTTAAGCTGGCGATCAGCTGCTGTACATCCGCTGGTGAAGTGTAATGTACCAGAGAAAAACGCAGTACTCCATCTGCTGTATCAATACCAAGCGCCTCGAGCAGACGAACTGAGTAAAAGTGTCCGGCGCCACACATGATCCCAACGTCGCCGAGTGCTTTCGCCAGATCCATTGAAGAGTGGCCCTCTACAATGATAGCGACGGTCGGTGCACGATTTTCTGCGCTGCTGGGGCCGATAATACGGATGCTTGGGTGCTGCTGCAAAAACGCCAGCAGCGGAGTCAGTACTTTTTGCTCAGCTTCGACTAATAGTTGATGCACTGCATTGGCTTTAGTCAGTGCACTGGCCGACTGAGTATCCTCAAAATGATGTTGATAGAGCGCATTAAAATAATCACATACTCCGGTAGCTGCGGCAATTTGCGCGTGATCAGGCCCAGCGGGAGTCAAACGTTTTTCGCGCAAGTGGCTGTTAAAGTAATGTCCCTGATTGTGCAGTAACTGATTCATTTCACTGCGCACTACCATGACACCTTGGTGGGTGCCGTAAACTTTGTACAGGGAGAATAGATAGATATCTACATTCAGTGCTTTTACATCGGGCAGACCGTGACCGGCGTACGAGACACCGTCCACTAAAGTGCGCACAGCATGTTTTTTGGCCAGCGCGCAAATCTGTGCAACGGGGTTTATCTCCCCTAAAATGTTGGAGCAGTGTGGGAAAACCAATAGTTTGGTTTTGTCACTGAAAAGAGCTTTAAGCGCTGTTAGGCTTAAAGATCCGGTCACTGCATCGACACTCCACTGAGTGATTTTCATTCCGCGGCTCTCTAAATAACGCCAGACGCCAGAGTTTGCTTCATGGTCTTGGTTGGTGACGATGATCTCATCCCCAGGGCTCAACCAGCCTTGCATGGCGTTCGCTAGAACATAAGTATTCTGGGTGGTGGAGGGGCCAAAATAAATTTCCTCGCCGCTGACGTTGAGCCAGTTGCTAAACTCGACATAGGCATCGTCCATTTGTCGGCCTGCAGTTTGCGCCTGTGGGTAAGGGTGATAGGGCTGTACTTTCGTTTTTCGATAGTAGCTGTCCAATCTTTGCATCACTTGTTGGCACATATAAGAGCCACCGGCATTTTCAAAAAAGGCACTGCCGTCTAATGTTGATTCAGAAAAAGCGGGGAATTGTTGGCGGACAAAATTTAGATCTAACATAGTAGTATCCATATAGGTTGTGTGATGCTTAGGCGTTAGGCTATTTTAGTGGCAAAGTGCTGCAATAATCTGCTCAACTTTTGCTTGTTTAATTAGCTGCAATGCGATAATTTGATCTAAATTTATAATAAAATGACCGATTTCATGCATCAAGTTAACTTAGATAGACAAGATGTTCGCATCTTGGATCTTTTACAGCGAGACAGTCGTATCTCGCGTGTGCACTTGGCCGAACAAGTTAATTTGTCGGCCTCTCAATGTTACCGACGTTTAAAGCGATTAGAAGAATCCGGATTGATAGCGCGCTACGTCACCTTGCTTAACCTGGAGAAGGCGGGCTTTGATGTCTGCGCTATGGTAATGGTGAGTTTTTCAAAAACAGCAGCCAATGCCAGGAATCGGCTGCTGCAGCTGATTAATGATTTGGATGAAATTCAGGAGTGTTACAGTGCCTCCGGTGAATACGATTTTGTATTAAGAGTAAATTGCACCGGGATGAGAGCCTATTCGGAACTGATAAATAAAAAGCTGCTATCTGACACTGTAGTGGCTATTCACTCTTATATATTGATGGACTGCCTTAAATTTAGCACTGCTGTGCCTTTACAAGCTAATAGCTAAAGCGGCTGTTTTTTCTCTGCAACAGTGTCGTTTTTACGCACTAATGCTTCAATAATGGCTTTTAAATGTGTGTATTTTTCGTCGTCAAATTGGTATTTTTCGCTGCTGAGTTTGTCTAAACGCTGCATCATGTCAAAAGTATTTTTACCGACACGCAACTTTTTAACTGTATTCTCTGCTTGCTCTGCTATGCCAGTGGTTTTAGAACTGCGTTTAGTGACTGAGTGATGTTGCTGCTCTGAGCGTTGATGCTTGTTGTTGGATCTGTCGTATTTGCTGCCAGGTTTTGGAAACAGAAAGTCTATTAAGGTCGGTTGTTTTTCCTCTTTTTCAGGCTTAGTTTGCCCCTGTTGCAAATCGAGTTGTTGATCGAGCCTGGCCGCAAACAGCTGCTGGCTGTTTTTCTCTGCCTGATCCTGCCAATCACCTATCTGTAATTCAAGCTTTGCAAGACTGTTCTCTATGACGCTGTCATTGTCAGTACTGTGGACGGCTATGTCCAGTTCTTGAATGCTGGCTACTTCCCCCTGTTCAGTGAGGAAAACCCCGCTGCGTTTTACTTGGCCAAGTAAGTTGTTCTCTGCATCGGTTAAGTCAAAAGAGCCGACACTAGAGCCGAGATAGATAGCGCCTACCCCAGCCTGCTTTAAACTGATCAATTGATCCCGGCCGTTTTCGTCTTTGCTCCATACTTTCAACTTATCGAAGATAGCGTCGTTTTCATCTATCCATTGGTTGTTATCGCTGTCGTATTGAGCCAAATCGGCAAAGCCATTTTTCCCCTGGGTGCCAAATAACTCAGAACCGTCATTGATGACCCCGTCTTCATTAATGTCCAAGGCCAAGAAACCACTGCCGCTGCCAACAAAGGAAATTTGCTCGCGAGTACCGTCTGCGTTGAGATCAAAACTAAAGCTGTTACTAGTTAAACTGGCGGCCCCACCACTTAAGTTAATCACTAGTGGGTCCATCATTGCCCGCTCTGAGCTGCTTATTTCTAAAGACTGCTCCAGGGAAAAATCACGCTGCATTTTTAACTGCAACATGAAATCTATCTCCCGGCCATCGGCTGTGGTTATGCGCCCTTGTGTACCTACATGTAGCTGTTCTTTTTCTGTATAGATATGTTGTTCGCTAATATCCAGACGCGCAGCTTGTGGACTATCACTGGACTGGCTTAAGCTGAGTCTGTCTGCATCGGGCAGTTGTTCGATACTGCGATAAGTACTAGTTTGCTGGGGGTTCAACAGCGAGGTGTTATTGTCGGCAATGGATAGATTCGATACGTTAGCCCCCAAGCCAACAATAGTTTGGGTGACTGCATGGGTGTTATGATGGTTGCTATAACTTGACTCGTCACCCGCGTGGTTAATTTTAGAATAACTCTGCACATCAGTATCTTGCTGGGCGCGCATTCTGGCGCTGTAGGAGAGTTCAACCTGGCGGTTGAGGAACATTCGCTGATCGGCGCCTGGTATAGGCTGTTGCTGATCCTGGGTCTGGGTGCTGCTGCGCAGGTGTTTTTCAGATTCCTCACGGGCATGTTGGCTGTTAAAGGCGACTTCTGAAGACAAAATTTTCACTGTACTCTCCCTGTAAAACACCAACAGCATAGCCAGCAAAAACGAGTGACTATTGCTCACTGCAAAAGTGTTTAGTTGATACCGATACTATCGGCCATCAGGCATAGAAAATAAGTCGTATTTACTAAAAATAGTTTCCATGAGGGTGATCGAATGGCTAAGTGCTTTATCTGGAAATAGAAAGTCCGGTGTAGAAAGTGCTTAGTAGGGCGTCGACAGCAGGTGAGTCTATGCTTTTTGTTGCTCGGTTCCCTGACGGGAGTAAAAGCAAAAGTTATTGCGGTTTTTTTCCTTGCAACGATTCATCGCAGTGTCGGCGTTTTTTAACATAGACAGTTGATTGTAGCCGTCGTGGGGGTAGATACTGATGCCTATGCTAGTGCTTATATCAATATTATTACCTTCAATAACAATCGACTGACAACAAGTTTGCAAAATCTTTTGCGCTATTACGCGCACATCGCTGTCGTTTTTTATATCGGGAATGATAATCAGAAACTCATCCGATCCGAATCTCGCCACCGTGTCTTCCTGGCGAATACAGCTTTGCAGTTTGTCGGCGAAGTCCTGTAATACTAAGTCGCCATAAATGTGGCTGAAATTTTCGTTGACTGCTTTGAAATTGTCTAAATCTATGATCAATAGCGCAACCATATTCTTAGCTCGCTGAGCCCGTGAGATCGCTATTTTTAGCCTATCCAGTGCCAGAGACCTGTTGGGTAGCTTAGTCAATGTGTCATAGTTCGCTTGCTGAAATATTTTTTGCTCGTAGTTTTTGCGCTCGGATAAGTCGGCGATGCTAACAATAATCGCCTGGTCCTGTTCCAAAGTGACTAACTTAGCGCTTAGTGAGCCCCAAAAACAACTGCCGTCACGGCGCTTTAACATCAGCTCGAAATTATCGAACTGGCCGTGCTTTTGCAAATTTTCAATGCACTTTAATCTATCTTCAGGATTGGCATAAAAGTCGCCGCTATGTTTATTGATCAGGTCGTCGGCCGCGCAATTTAGCAGACTACCAGTGCGTTGGTTGGCAAAGATGATTTTACTGCTATTGGGGTTGCAAATGATTATAGCGGTCGGTGAAGATTGCACGATATCGCGAAAACTTTGAAAATTTTCGCGAACTGATTCTGATTTGTTCCAGAGCTGATAACGCAGATTGTACTGACGCCAAAAATACAGACAGATGCCAAAAGCCAGTAGTGACATCAAGATAATCAATGATTTATTCAGCTGGTGGTGCTCTCCCTGGTGCATGCTTATTAAAATCCAGGAGACAATCAACGAGAAGAGTATGGCGATAGAGACCAGGGAGGGCAACAACCAGGAAGGCTTTTGCACCGTCAGATCAGATATGTGCGAGTTATAGCGATTGATATTGTTGCCCGCTGAAGTCAAGAAATGGCGGTTTTGCAAGCTGAACAAACCAAACAGTAACAGTGAAAATGCGCCGAAAATCAACTTGAAGATCATAGATTGCTTGGTGATTTCTGAAAATGAAGGACACATATCCGCAGAGACCAACCAGTCTTGATTGAACAGTTTTATAGACCTAGTGTGACTGAACTGCAGCATCTTGGTATTGCTGTGTACCACCAGAGCTTGAGTGTCTTGCACTTCTATTGCCAGTGGATTGGAGGATTCGTTGAGGCCGGCTATGTCAATAAGTGCCGGTAAGTCCAGCACCAATGAGACCAATCCCCAAAATTGTTGGTCGACAAAGATTGCTTTGTGGGCAATTAAACTAAGTGTGCCTTTGCTAAGCTCTACCGGGTCAGATAATACTAATTGTCGACTGGATATGGCCAGATTAGCTGACTGGCGTATCTTGTATCTCTCATCGTTTAGCAGATCAAGATCCAGCAAGGTTTGTCTGCCTTGCTGTCCCGACTCATATTCAACAATACCGGCGGGGG
>ASZI01000177.1 GCA_000416315.1 Osedax symbiont Rs2
TTTGGTAATTCATCGATTAAATTCTGGCGACTGCACCAAGGGTAAGTTAAGTTTTCCAATGGGTACATTAACGCATCCTGGTGCTGGCTATTTAATACCAACATCTGCTCAATTTTAATCATTAGACTATCAACTAATGCATCTTCTGTTGCTGAAAACTGCCAGTGGTATTCGCCGAACCCTATGCGCAGGCTAGCCGTTTCCCTTTCAGACATGCCCCCCAGCCACTGGCACTTTAACAGCTCATTTTCGACAGTGACGCTCTCTTGGATACAAAAGGTATAGATATTTTCATAGCTCTGACCAAAATTTTTCACCAACACCTGAGTGATATTTTGCAACCCGTGAGTCTGGGTGGGGAAGGCGATATTTTCACTGTTCACTTGCATTTGTAACTGGGCGTCTTCACTAAATACTTTTGTTAATAAATGTGGACGATTTTGATCTTTGGCCTGGATGTAGCGACTGATAATACGCTTATAATTTTGCAATTGGCTATTTGGCATGTATAAAGTCTCGCTGTAATATTTAGCTCATTAAAGGCATAGCTTGTCACAGAGATAGCTGAGTTGATCACTGCGCAGCAGGCATTTTGGGTCAGAGTGTCACTTGAAAAAGACAACAGCTGGGTGCTCATCAGCTTGCTACGAACCGCCGGTCCCTGTTCATCATAGCTTGTGCCAACAGCTCAGAGGTAATTTATTGTATACCCCTACTCGCTATTTAATATTCACTCGGCACTGCAAACTACTGCCTGGTCACTGAGTTTTATAGCTAGAGATGCTGACGAGATAGCGTAACAAGTTGGATTAGCAGGGTTTTTAAACCGCTCAACAATGCCCTGCGAAGAGTCCCTGATTGGAAAATAGCACTGTTGCAGCACTATTTTATATATTAGCTGTGGGCAAAAAACAATGCCTGTCTGCATAGATTTGTCGGATATATAAAAAAAGCCATGAAACTGGGGCAGGTCCGTATCTAAAAGGCTGTTTTTACTTCCAGCTTCCAACTTTATTAAAGGCTAAAGTTTGCCTTTTAACGGATGATCACTCTGCCATTTGGCGGCTGCGCTGGAATCCACAAAATAAACCAATAAATTTGCCCCAGAGCGCGACTTAACCCAATATAATTTACAACTGGCAGTGGCACTATTAGCCACCTGATACCAAAGACAATCACTTTGATAGGCATCCCCCTGAGATTTTACTTTGTATACCAGTATATCTGCCGCGGCGCGAGAACTCACTTCATGGGCCCGCACTGAGGCCCCTGAGCTAAATCGAACTTCATGAACTAATGCCATCAGCTGCTCCTTTACAAAAAGAAATTGTCTAGCTTATCTCGAAAATTGATGGGTGATGTTTGAGTAACACCGCTCCCCCGCCCGTAGATTATAGTCAACAAACCGCTGCAATACCCAGCCTCCATGCACCGGGATATTTGACAGCTGCAGCACATTGCTGAAATCTTCTATAGTTGCGCAATACTGCACCTTAATCCTGACCTGTGCATTCAGCTGGCCTGGGCGCGGTCGCTAATAAACACTTTATCAAGGTGTAAAACACTGTTATAACAAGCTGCAAATAAACACTCCCTACTGCAAGAAAAAACGGTAACAAGGCCAAATTATGCGTATTTTTTTAAACACAGATTATGCTATGCACAATGCCAGCGGTGAAATGCACCATGGAAAATTAGTGGACTGTTTCGAAAACCCTTCGCGACTGGACAATATTATCAGTGCCTTTAAAGCCAATGGAATAAGCGAGTTTAGTGCTGGCGAAGACTTTGGAATGGGGCCTATTTTGGCTGTTCACGATTCTGACTATGTCGATTTTCTGCAGAGCATTCATTACCAGTGGCGAGAAGCGGGAAACAGCGGTGACGTAATCCCCTACATTTGGCCGGTACCTGGGTTAAAGCGCAGCCCACATCAAAATCTCAACGCGCAAGTTGGACGCTATGCCTTTTCCAGTGACTCGCCCATTATGCAGGGGACTTGGCAGGCTACCTACAGCGGCGTGCAAACAGCCCTAAGCAGTCTCAAAGCAGTGCAGCAACAAGGACACAAGGGAGCATTTAGCCTGAGTCGACCACCAGGTCATCACGCTCACAAAGCTAATTATGGCGGCTATTGTTTCCTCAACAACGCCGCTATTTGCGCGCAGGCAGCGCTGGATAATGGGGCTGCAAAAGTCTGCGTATTAGATGTAGATTTTCACCACGGCAATGGCACTCAAGATATTTTTTATCAGCGCAGTGATGTATTAACTATCTCAATACACGGTGACCCGGCGGATAACTTCCCCTACTTCTTAGGCTTCGCTGATGAAGTCGGCGAGGGTGCTGCACAGGGCTGTAACTTGAACTTGCCTCTGGCAGATGGCACTGACATGGAACAGTGGAGCCGGGCCCTGCAAGTTGCTGCCAACAGAATAAAAGACTACTGCCCTGATATTTTAATAGTTCCTCTTGGTGTCGATACTTTTGCCTTAGACCCTATTTCTACTTTTACCTTAAGCACTGAGGACTATTTAACCATGGGTTCGCTAATTGCCGATTTAAAGCTGCCCTGTGTCTTTTTAATGGAAGGAGGCTACGATGTAGGGCCTATAGGGCAAAACGTCTACAATGTTCTGCGTGGTTTCGAGGGTGATGCTGATAAAACGGTGCCGCTGTAGCCAATAGCTGTGCGGGGCTAACAACAGCTACCAGAGTTTTTTATCGGATATCGCCAGTGTACGAAAAGCATCGTTAGCTCGGAAACTATAATGCATATCCCCGTCTTCAACTTTGTATTGAGTGCGAAAGCGTTTTTGCAATTTTTCGGAGAAAATTTCCACACTGCGAGCCCCTGCAAAATATAAGTTATAGGCTTTAGAGACAGTGCCTGTAGTCACCGCTAATTTATAGCGATAGTTAGTGGTGACTCTGCGAACAATAGGTTCATCCGCATCAAAGGGATTCAAGCCTACGACAACCGATTTATCGACACTACCGTTTTCATGTGCATGGCGACGCATTTCAATAAAATAAATGCCGCTGCCAATCGGAAAACGCCCCATCATTGCCAGTAATTTCTCAGTAAAATACTGATTGAGTTCGCCAGCTTGCGCCTGTTTGAGCATCATCTCATAAGCTTTGATGTGTAATTCTTTATCGACAGTCGTTTTGACGGAAAGAATAAAAGAGGAGTACACCCGGCAAACCTTAAGCAGCTGTTCAATTTCACTGCCGCTGTCCGCTTTAGGGTCCATCTGCTCTTTGATGAAGGTAAAACGAGTCGCTTGTTTCATCTGCGCAATACGTTCTGCTTTGTCCTTCTCTTGCTGCTTCTTTTCAAGTTCCTGCTTCTGTATTTGTTGTTTTTCTTCGATGTTAAACTTTTTATTATAAAAAGAGCGGCTTCGATAAGTACTGTCGACCGGTAGCACTGCCGATACCTCTAAGACACCGACACCGTAGTGGTGAAATTGCTGGGCACAACGTTTGCTTTGCAGCAACAGCTCGCGACGATTATTCATATCCAATAGGTTGTTCTCACCGGTCCTCTCCAATATTTCCAGGGACTTGGGCGAGTATAAACCCATTTCTTTAAGGTAAATAATTTCGATAAATATTTGCTGTAATTCAGTTAATGCCGGATTCTGCGAGACTTGCTTTCTGTTTCTAACCTCTTTTTCTTTGCTCTCCTGGATTTTTATCTGCTCTAACTTGTAATCACTGAGCAAATCCAATAAATAATGAGATTTAAATTGATAGCCATCTTTGAGAATACTATCGAGCAATAGTGACATTAATGCGCTTTGATACATTGGCTTTAGCGACTTACTTATCTCGATGCGGTTGCTAAATTTAGCATCGCTTTTATCGATAGGGTAATTTAATAAAATGGTGCCCAGAATTATTTCAAAGTGTCGACGGGAATTTTTCTTGTCAATTAACAAATGTAAAATATCGTCCAGTATCACCCGGCTCTGTTGCTGATGCGGTTGAATTAACTCATCGAGGCGCTGCTTTTGTAAAATCAGCTCTCGGGTGGCACCACTGTGCTGATTTATCTTGGTTTGCATTAAAATTTTAGAATCGAGATTACTAGATTCGATGTATTTAAGATCTATCCCCTGCTCATAGAAAGAACCGACTCTCTGCGTCAATGCCTGGCTAAGTTTTTCCACAGCCAGTAATTGTCGGGTAACGCTCGCACTAGAAGCTTGTTTAGATGAGACATTTGAGACTTCGGGTTTCGGCGCTTTCAAATTACTTCCTGTTTGACTTATAACTAATTATTGAATAAATACAATGGTGTATTACTTTCACATTTTTTTTCAATTTAAGCAATCCTAAAGCGCGAGGGCAGCATCTTGATGCACATATATTCAGTTAAACGACGAAAATGTTAGCACTGCTACAAAGTCGCTGTCGCACTTGTTGCCAAACTAGCTCTTGTGCAAGCTGAAGGCGCCGTATTAACAGCAGAGGGAAAGCTGCTAACTATCTGCTTGGGCTGAATAACTTGCAGAACTTCACCCTGGTAGTTTAGCACAGCGCTCAGATAAGCGATCAGCAACAGTGTACCCTGATCGCTTTGATCTAAGGCTATTTAGCTTTAGCCGCAGAATTTAATAAATAACCTAGAGCCGCAATAAATACAGCCCCGCACAGTACCGGCGTCAGTAAGAAACTCCATCCCGGGTTTAGTAACATCACCAGAATAGGATTGGCACCGGCTGGTGGGGGAGTGGGTTTAGTCACTAACATTAAGCTGATAGCAACCCCGGTTGCGAGGCCCAGTGACCAGGGATAAACACCGACAAACTGGACAAAAACCAAACCTACAGTCGCCGCCAAAAGGTGGCCGAAGATGACATTTCTCGGTTGTGCCAGAGGGCTTGCGGGTAGGGCAAAGACTAATACCGTAGTTGCGCCAAAAGGCGCCATCAACCATAAACTCCCTTCGATGTATTGATCCAGGTAAGCCAGTATGGCGATCGCAATACTGGCACTTAAGCCCGCCACTATTGGGAATAATTTTTTGTACATGCATTTCTCCGTTAAAACTCATTAAGTAGACCAAGTTGTCTACCAATATAGACAAAGTGGTCTACCCCTGTCAAACTCTGTCGGACAAATTGTCGCTAGCTGCATATTAGGATTACATGTCAGATAAGAAAATGATCATTACCCGCACTGCCCTACAGTTATTTATTAACAAAGGTATACATGCTGTGGGAATAAATGAGGTGATAAAGCAATCCAAGGTGGCTAAAAAAACCTTATATCATCACTTTTCCAGCAAAGATCTCCTGATCATTAGCACCTTAGAATATCGCGATCAGCTGTTTATGCAGTGGCTGGAACAGCGATTGTCACAAGCTAGTGAGGCAAAATCGGCCGCTATTGAACTTTTTTTGGCACTCGATGATTGGTTTAACAACAGAGTGACAGTCCTAGGGGACTTTAATGGCTGTTTTTTTATCAATGCCTGCGCCGAGTACAAAGACCCCAGCTGTGCGATTAATCAATGCTGCAAAATGCACAAAGCTAATGTGCAGAACTTGTTGGGAAAATATGTCGATCAGTTTGAAGCAGACAAAAATGCCGCCGCGCTATTAACTAAACAGCTGTGTATTTTAAAAGAGGGGGCTATTACTACTGCTTTGGTACAGCGCGATTTAGCTGCTGCATTGAAGCTAATTGAGGTGGTTAAACTGCTAGTTCAACGACACTAAGGCTAGAGAACAACCTGTGCTATTCACAGGGAAATCACAAAGTGCAGCGAAGCTTTTCGCCACACTTTGCTAAGACTAACGCAGATTAAAAGATTAATCTTGACGTTCAGTAGTCTCTAACAAGTGAAAACCGAACTGAGTTTTTACCGGTCCGTGAACCACGTTAATCTCTTCTTCAAAAACTACTTTATCAAACTCAGGTACCATTTGGCCCTTGCTAAAAGTACCAAGATCTCCGCCGCTACGACCTGAAGGGCAAGAAGAATGCTCTTTAGCCATATCAGCAAAACTGGCGCCAGCTGCAATTTGTTCTTTGATTTCGGTACATTGTTCTTCAGTAGCAACTAATAAGTGGCGAGCGCTTGCTGTAGGCATAATTAAGAATCCTCTGGTAAATACTAAAATTGGATGCGAATAATAACCAGATGAAACTGAAAAAGCTAGTATTGTTGCGCCCTGCAAGCTGAGCTTTGTAAAACAGCCGTTTAATTATTGTTCATTTATCATCCAGATATTTACAGTCA
>ASZI01000178.1 GCA_000416315.1 Osedax symbiont Rs2
GTGACAAAATTTTAACAGTGACCAGTGCCATCACCGGGCATGCTTTTTTTGCTGCCAATTTAAGCTGGTTTAAAAATCTCAGTGAGCAGTAGTTAAGGGACATAGGTCGCTTAGCTATTCTGCTGGTTTTGAGTATCAAGTTAAACTGAGGTGCATTATGCAAATGATAACCGCCACAGATCACATTGGTATCAGAGTCGCAAAGCTGGCAACTGCCCGGCATTTTTATCAGCAGTTAGGATTTGTTTTTATCGAGGGGCCTGTTGGCCCTGAACCTGTAGCTATTATGCGCCATCCAAGTGGTGTAGTGATTAACCTGATCTTAAATGCGCATTGCTCCCCAGAAGATAATATTTTGATGGATGTGCCTAAAAAACATGCCGGTTACACTCACTTTGCCCTTACTGTGACTGATCTGGGTGCAGTGCAGCAACACTTGGCGAGTTGTGATATTAAGATTACAGAGGGACCGACTGATTTTGGGCCGGGGCATGGGGCATCGATTTTTATTCGCGATCAAGATCGCAATGTGATCGAGTTTCATCAAAGTTGATGAAGTATGCTTTTGCTTAGCTTGTTTGGGTACATAAGTATATTTTAAGCCCCAAAACAAAACAGATCACTTTTTTAATGTCTTAAAAATCAATAGATTAATTGAATTCACATGCCCAAAGATAAAGTAACCAAAGAGAAAAACACCGGTAATCTCATGGGGGATTGCAGCGTTGTGGTTTTTTGTTGCTTTTGAAAAGATGTTCTTCCAACTTCCTCTTTGCATAGATTCCATTCAATTGCCTGTTAGAAGGTTGGTAATGCTAGCATATTCCAATGGCTGGGTCGGCAGGTCTAAATTTACATATTCTGTTGTTTTGCGACTAAGGTTAAATAGGCAGTTAGAGTCTGGCAAACAGCTCTAGAAATCTGTTACTTTGTCTGACAGTTTGATGTTCACCAGCTAAGAGGATACAAATATGGCATCACCAATAACAATTTACGGCATGGGGCAATCACGGTCTTTTCGGGCGCTGTGGGCGGCTGAAGAAGCGGGCATTGATTTCACCTACGTACAAGTAGATTTTAAAGGTACTGGAGAAAATGGCGCTCAGGGGAGCCAATATAAAAAGCTTAACATTCAGGGAAAAGTGCCCACCTTAGTGGATGGCGATTTAGTGATCCGTGAAAGTGCTGCGATTTTAAATTACCTGGCCACTAAAGCTCAAGGCCCCTCGTTAATGCCCGCTGATGGCACTGCTGCCAGAGCGGCTTACGACGAGCTATGTTTTTTTATTATCTCTGAGTTTGAACAGCCGCTGTGGACTTGTGGTAAACACAAGTTTGCCTTACCTGAGCAGTACCGGGTGGCCGATATAATAGAGACAACTTTGCCGTTTGAATTTGCCAAAGCCCAGAGGGCACTGTTGGTGTTAATGTCTGATCGGGAATATGCAGTCGGTGATAGTTTTACTATGGCTGATGTACTCTTGGCGCAGACCATTAACTGGGCGCAGAGGTTCAACTTTGATTTAGATGAAAAGCTGGTTAGTTACCGGGACCGGATGATTGCGCGAGATGCTTTTTCCCGGGCGTTGAAGCAGACAGAGCAATAACATCTGGATATTGCTAAATTGAATCGATAGTAGCCCGCAGTATTTTAATTTATGCGGGCGTTACCTTGGCGGTTATTTGTTTTTAGTGGTTTTCTTTCTGCCTACTTTTAGCGGGGCTTTGGCTCTGCGGACAATTTTAGTATGGGTCGCTTTGTTTGAGGGAGCCAGGCGGCGACCTTTGGCAATGTTTTTACGCAGCGTTTCGCGGTTGCCGACATCGTAGCCCGGCATATGTACACGCTTGATCTTGGCATTGATTAATTTTTCAATATTGTCTAGTGAGCGCTCCTCTTCACGGGATACGAATGAGATAGCATAGCCTTTGTTACCCGCTCTACCGGTGCGGCCAATACGGTGCACATAATCTTCAGCAAGGTATGGCAAGTTGTAGTTAACTACGTATTCAAGTCCTGGAATATCTAAACCGCGCGCCGCAACTTCTGTGGCAATCAGCACTTGAACTTTTCCAGACTTGAAATCGGCCAGAGCGCGTCGTCTGGTACCTTGTGTTTTATCACCGTGACAAAGAGCAGTAGTCACTCCGGTGGTTTTAAGCTTGCGCATTAAGGCATCAGCTTGTGCTTTAGTACTGGTAAAGACCAGCACCTGGAACCAGTTGAACTTGTGAATAAGCTCTGAAAAAAGATCGACTTTACGACGCTCTTCCACCGGGTAAACAACATGTTCGATGGTATCGGCGGCGACATTTAATTTGTCGGCACGTATATCTGTGTGTCGGGGCAAAATAGATTTAGACAGAGTATGTACCGCAGGCGACAAAGTTGCTGAAAACAACATGGTCTGTCTTTTTACCGGTGCATGTCTAAGTATCGTTGCGACATCGGTGATAAAACCCATATCTAACATTCGATCAGCTTCATCAAGTACCACAAATTCGGCGCGGGCAAGGTTGATATTACACTGCACTAAATGCTCTAACAGTCGACCTGGAGTAGCGATAAGTATATCGACGCCACGTTTAAGTTTTTTCTTTTGCGAGTCCATAGCAACGCCGCCAAAGTGAGCGCTGATCTTTAAATCAAGAAACTGTGCATAGCCATTAATAGTCACAGACAACTGCTCTGCAAGTTCGCGGGTCGGGGTTAATATAACCGCGCGACAGTAGCCCGCTTCAACCTGCTTGGGCTTGTCACAAATCTGTTGCAGGATAGGCACTGCAAAAGCTGCTGTTTTGCCGGTGCCTGTCTGGGCATTGGCTAACAAGTCTTTGCCGCGACGTGCGGGGACAATGGCTTTTTGCTGAACCGGAGTCATCTCAGAGTATCCACAAGCATCCAGCGCTTGTTGTAACTGTGGGGCTAAATCTAGGGCTGAAAACTTCATATGGGGATCTCTGTATGTTCACTGTTGGAGGCTTGGCAAAGCTGTAGAGCTTGTGCGCTCCTGCTGTGCATAAAAATGGCGCGTATTATAATAGATTGGGCGCAATTAGTGTGCTTTATTTTAGGAATATCTGTAACTAAGGCAAAATAATGGCAATGCTGGGGAGCATCAGTGAGGTTTCGGCCGAGCGTTAACCAAGAAATGTTTTGCCAGTACTTGTAGGGAGGCCTTAAATAGCGTTAGATAATCCTCAAATTATCCAATACTTAAAGGTGATCCTTGGTTTCAATAATAAGCGCACCCTCGAACCACCAACATTTAGAGCAGCTGGCAGATTGGTTTACTGCACAATGGGAGCCAGTAGACGTCTATCGAGGTGCACAGCCAGGATTTATAGTGCCTGATCCGCTGTTGGCAGTAGAGTCCGATCAGCTGTTAGCCGGTCTTGCGCTGTCTCGATATAAAGCGGCTGACGGTGAGCAGTGGGCAATTTGGATCAACGCTCTAATCGTCGCGCCCAGCCACAGAGGCAGAGGTATTGCTTCAATGTTAATTACAGCAGCAGAATCCGCAGCTGTTACCGTGCAAGCTACCGAGATCTTTGCCAAAACTGATGTTCCCGATCTATACCGCAAACTGGGCTGGATTGATTTGGCTGAAGAAGATGACAGCGTCATCTTAAAAAAAGTATTATCTGTCGGAGCTTAAAAACAGTGGACCACTGTCGCTATCCAGAATCCACCGTGCAATTATATAGCACCAGAGGCGCTGACGAAGAGGACTCTGAATTTTTGTTTCATCTGAAAAAATCAGCAGAATACGCTGCGGTAAAAGCGGTGTTCGGCTGGGATGAAGCGCTGCAAAGGAAATTGCACAACGTCGAATTTGCGCAAAAAAGACCGACTATCGTGGAAGTTAAAGGGCAGAGAGTCGGTAGCTACTTATTGCAAGAAAAGGGCAATCACTTATATTTCTGCCGCTTCTTCTTGCTACCCGAGCACCAGGGCAAAGGTATTGGAAGCAAAATCCTGCAGCAATGTACAAACTTGGCCGATAAAGATAGTCGATTAGTGAAATTGTGTTATCTGCAGGGAAATCATGTCGCTGGCCTGTATCGACGCTTTGACTTTAAAGTCAGCCATGAAAATAGTGAATTTGTCTATATGTCGCGTCAACCCAACCCTGATGATCGCCAAAGTTAATCTTTAGCCAAGCAGATGATCGATTTTCTGCGGCAGCTAAGGATAATGTACAGATGTATTATCTATATGCTCGGGACATCATTGAAATGGCGAACACTGTCAAGAGAGTAAAGAATGGATGATTCAGTCGCTCAGGATAGTATCAAAAAATTTACTTTCCCTGATGGAGTGGCGGCAGGGAGCTACGATTGCTGCCTTGTTTTTGGTTCAGCCCACTCCCAACCGCTTCTGGCTGGTCGGGCAGCTGCTCTTTATCGCAACGGGAAATGCAGTACCTTTACTGTCTCAGGACACGCGGGAGAAGCGACAGATATTGGTTCAGCGATGTTAGTGCTAGGAGTTCCCAGCGCTGCTATTAAGTTGGAATCAGATGCCTGCTGACGGTGCAAAAACATATACTAGTCAACCAGATAGCGGTTGAGACAATCAATCTGCATAACATTGTTAAAAACAGCTTCACGCTATCAAAGCTGTTCATGAAAAAACTGCTTAGCGAAGTTGAAAAAATAATCCTCTATTCGCAAAGAGGCGATATCTGTCGCTATAACGAGAATGGGGAGGGTGATATCAATCACATTTATAGATATTTACTGAACAAAAATGAGGCGCCGGTGATAAGTCGTAAGTCGTAAGTATTGAGTAGTCAGGTTAAAAACACCAATCAATACTTCCGGCTTACATTCGCTCATGACTGTCGCCTAATGACTTCCAACTTCCAACTTCCAACTCCCAACTTCCAACTCCCACCCCGCGCCTCAGGCGCGTTCCAGCCGATAAAAACGCTTT
>ASZI01000179.1 GCA_000416315.1 Osedax symbiont Rs2
CCTTAGATTGCCGCCGGAGCGCTAAAACAAAAAAAATCACAACACAGATTGCACTTCAATCTGATACCCCTCTGGGTCATTAAATACAAAAGCCCTGATCCCCAACTGAAAATTACTCTTAGCTACAGTTAGCCCCTGCACATCACAGCTGGCTATCCATGTGTGCCAGGCATCGACATCTGCCACCCGAATGCATAACTGCACAGGCTTAACCTCGTTAGCTCGGTGCATGCCGACAGCCTGGTCGACTAAACCCAGATGCGCAGCAGCTGATATTTTGTAAATCTTTGCCCAACCCTGATCAATTTCCAACTCCAGCCCTAATACATCTTCATAAAAAGCCATTGCCTGGGCTAAATCGTAAAAGTAGATAAAGGTAATAGCTAATTCTATTTTGCTTGGTGGTCGCTGCGCTGGGGGCTCACTCTGACTAGCCGCTGTGTTTAAAATATTTTCTGACATTTTTCGCTCTCCTCTACAAACTCACAACGCACTTGCATAAATGATTGATGTAGCTGTTTCTCGGTGCATTGGGCAGCTGCTAAAGCAGCAATTTTAAGATATTCCGCAAGCCTTGCCATCAGCCAATAAATAACGTTTAATTACAATATCTTAATTATACAACTACAGCCAAACAACAGCTATATTTATGGTCTAAATCGTTATTTTTTGACGACAGTAAACAGGTAGGTTTTACAAAAGCCGATATCTAATTCACTGCTTTAAGGAAATTTAATGACTACAGAAAAACTAGCGCCCTATATTCCGCAAGACATCGGACTGCCTATTGCCCAGGCCCCTTTTAATTTTAACGCTGCTAAACTTTCAGTATTTGTATTGGAGTGTGATGTCGCCAGCAGTCAGAGACAACTCGACAAATATATCAACAGTGTTGACGGATCTAAAAATTATCGTGCTATTTCACAGCCGGGATCAGAGCTCAGCTACATTTTTTTAGTCATGGCTGATATGCAATTTACCGCCAGTAACCAACAGGGACAAGCATTCGGTAAAATAAAATCCCCCGAGTGTTCTTTTTGGATTCCCGCCATTGATATTAACACACTGCAAGTTGCGATGTTTTTACCACTGTTGCTGCTCGATAACGCCACTGCTATTGCCTCTGGAAGAGAAATTTACGGCTTCGAAAAGCAGCAGGCACAATTTGATTTTTACGATGCAAAAGATAAAAACACTGCAGAGTTAAACGTTAAAAAACCCCATTTCCAAGTTAACCCGTACTCTTTTACTACACTTTCAGCAAACACCATTGGCCAATATAATCCACTGCTAAAGGTGGCTCCTCTAGACAGAGGCACTGATCAGGCTGAACAGCCCTTTGATGAGCTGGCCGCTGAAGCTGAGTCATTGCTGCAAGCGGTGTCGACGCATTTATTCCCACAGGAGCTGGCCGTGCATGGCAGTGATCATAAAGTATCACTGACTGATTTCTTAAAATCAGGAATCCCTCTACCCGGTATTTTTCTCAAGCAATTTCCCTCGGTCACTAATCCTGATCAGAGTTGTTTTGCGCAACTGGCGCAGGCAAATTTTCGCTTAACAGCCATTCACGGCGGTGCCCCCTATTGGACTCTTTTCCCGCTGGGACTGACCAAACATCAAATCACTGTTTTCCCTGTCGCCAGCCATCCGCTGGTAGAGCAGTTTGGTTTAAAAGCCGAGCAGCAAGATGATGGCAGTTTTGCAATGCAGGCAAAAGGTCTTTGGCTAGACGTCGACTTTTCATTGGAGCTGGGTAACTAACAATGTCTAATAAAAAGAAAATAGCAGTACTCGGCGGTGGCCTGGGATCTCTTTCCAGCGTATTTGCGATCACCAGCAAGCCAAGTTGGCAAGACGAATACGAAATCACTGTCTATCAGGAGGGCTGGCGATTGGGCGGAAAGTGCGCCAGCAGCCGCGACCCTAAGATGGCCGGGCGTATTGAAGAACACGGTTTACATATCTTTTTTGGCTTTTATGACAATGCTATCAAGATGATGAGAGAGGCCTACCAAGAGATAGATCGCCCGGTACAGGCCCCACTTGCGAGCTTTGATGCAGCGTTTAAACCGCACAGTTTTATCGCCGTGCAAGAGTACATCAATGATCGCTGGGTCGACTGGCCAATCTTCTTCCCACCCAATGATCAAGTGCCAGGTGTCGATGCCAACTTTGAGCAAGACTCCTACGATAGCCCGCTGGGAATGCTCTATTGGTTACTAAAAAATTTAAAACAGCAGTTGCGCGACAACCCACACTTGCAAAACTACAGTACCGCTAAAGATCATGCTCTGCTGGGAAAAATTTCCCATCTGGTAGGGGATATTTTCCCCAGTGAAAAACACAGTGTCGATGACATTATCACCTTAATAGAGCACTTGTTAGATAACACTTTGCAGGGGGCAGAAAAAGATCTGCAAAAGCTTGGCGCTGTGGTTGCGGATATTGAAGCTATCATCAAAACTATGTTGGCTATCTATGAGCAGTTATTCGGCCCAACCGCTTATTCTCTACAGAGTATCAGGCAGTTATTGCTGGCGGGCAGTTTCTGCCTGCATATTATCAAGGGCATGTGTGCCGACAATGTGTTTCTGCTGGGTTGGAACTGTATCGACAAGTACGATTTTCGGCAGTGGCTGAAAAAAAATGGCACCCCAAAGAATGTCTACTGTTCGGCCATTGTTCGCTCTTTCTACGATCTGTATCTGGCGTTTCCCAAGGGGGACACTAGCGATTCACTTTGCGGCGGCAATATTTCAGCCGGAACATTGTTACATGCCTACTTCCTAAGTTGTGGCCAATATAAGGGCGCTATTTTCTGGAAGATGCAGGCAGGTATGGGTGAGACAGTCATAGTGCCCCTGTATCAGACACTGTTAAAACGCGGCGTAAAATTCGAGTTTTTCAGTAGAGTTAGCAATCTTGGCCTGAGCAAGGACCAGCACAGCATAGAAAAAATCAGCATTGAAGTACAGGCGACACTGTGCGACCCGAAGACTGCCTATCAGCCTTTGATCGATGTTAAAGGCCTGGACTGCTGGCCAAAGGACCCCGGCTACTCACAGTTAGTGCAAGGGGCTGATCTGAAAGCTCAGGAAATCAACTTGGAGTCCCCCTGGAGCCCTTGGCAACCTGTAGCAGTCAACACTTTGCAACTCGGGGTTGACTTTGATCAGGTGATTTTAGGCATTTCTATCGCAGCGTTACCTTATATAACAGCGCAGCTGACTGCTGCGAGCTCTGAATGGAGCAACATGTTGCAATATGTACAGAGTTCACAGACTCAGGCCATGCAGCTGTGGCTGAAACCCAACCTGGAAGAGACCGGTTGGAAACTGGCCAGCCCGGTCATGGATGCTTACCAAGATCCCTTTAATACCTGGGCGGATATGAGCCAGACTTTACCCAGAGAGAACTGGCCCGAGAATCATTTACCAGGGTCTGTCGCCTATTTTTGTAATAACTTGGACGAGCCCAAACAGATCCCCCCATTTAGCGATCATGATTTCCCGGCTCGGGAGAATTTACGGGTTAAAGAAAATGCGCTTAATTGGTTAAGCAAATATACGGGTCACCTGTGGCCTTATATAAGTAACAGCGATGGCGGCTTGCAATGGCAACAACTGGTTGATCTGCATGACAGTAGCACTGGAGCAGTTGAGGGGGACAAGCGTTTTGACAGCCAGTATTGGCACGCAGCGATTAACCCCAGTGAGCGCTATGTACTCTCGGTCGCCGACACTAATAGTTATCGGATAAAGGCAGATAAAACTGACTTCTCTAATCTGATTATCACCGGTGACTGGACTGACAACGGATTCTTGAACATTGGCTGTGTTGAGTCGACCGTAGTGGCAGGGTTTAGGGCATCCAGGGCAATTTGTGGCTACCCAGAAAAGATTTTTTACTTGAAAGATTAAGCAAGGTGTAACAAGTCCACTATCTGCTGGGCTAACTTATTTTACAGCTCGCTGGGCACAGGGAAGTGCCGCTGCAATTGTGCCATATAATAATAGCAACAAGGTAAAATAGAGATGATCGCGGATTTCACAGTAACAAAAATACTGACAAGCAGTGATTCTGTTCACTACGCTGAAGCTTTAGATGAGCAACAGCAACCTTGCCTGATAAAATACGTCAACTCTGCAGCGCATATGAATTACACCAGTGCCGAGCTAAAACTGGAATACAATCTCAGTCGCTCTTTAAACTCTGCCTGGCTACTGCCAACTAAAGAACTGCTTGAAGACCCTCAGCATACAATGATTATTTATCCGGCGATTCCCGGACAATTGCTCGGCGCTTACATTCAGGACTATCAGCTAACATTTGCCTCTAAACTTCGCATCGCCATCTTATTAGTCGAAGCGGTTCATTATCTACATACCAATAATTTATTGCACCGCAACATCTGCCCTGAAGCTTTTTGGCTGAGCAAAAATGAGCAGCGCTTATACATCACGGATTTATCTCTAGTGACTAAACTGGAGAAAGACGATTCCTCTAATAGGAGTAACCAGTTAATTGGCAACGTCGCCTACATACCTCCTGAGCAGACCGGAAGATCAAATTTAGCAATAGATAATCGCAGTGATTTATATTCGCTCGGAGCATCTTTATATGAGCTGTTCAGCGGTCGACAAATATTTGCCGAGGGTGATCAGGACTCTCTGTCGATAATGTACAAACAGCTTACCCAAAAAGTCACACCCTTAGATGAAGTAGATCAGCAAATACCTAAAGTTATCTCTAATATTGTGACATGTCTGTTGGAGAAATCCCCGGACAAACGCTATCAAAGCAGTTTTGGTCTGCTCAGTGACTTAAAGATCATCGCCGACCAATGGCGCAATAGTCAGCGAGTCAGTCAATTTTCTATTGGCACAACCGACTCACCTGAAAAATTTAACATCTCTAAAAAGCTCTATGGCCGAGAGAGCGAAGTTGAACGCTTGATGCAAGAGTTCAAGAGTGTATCAGCCGGTTGCAGTGAACTGTTGCTGGTCGGTGGTTACTCTGGAGTAGGCAAAACGGCACTGGTCAAAGAATTGCAAAAGCCTATCACCGCCAATCGCGGAATGTTTTCTCTTGGCAAGTGCGATCAATTTAATGCCGATCAGCCCTACTTTGTATTCATTCAGGCACTGCGTTTATTAATGCGCCAGCTGCTAAGTTTAGATACGCTCACTCGAGACAAATGGCAACAACATCTGCAGACCCAACTGGGCTCAAATATCAGCGTTTTAATTGAGCTGATCCCCGAGCTACAAACTCTATTCGCGGAAACTATAAGCCCCCCTGAAACACTCTCAGTACTAGAAAATGAAAATCGTTTCCTGTTAACTTTATGTCAATTTGTCGCAGCATTTAGCAAGGCAGGTGAACCATTAGTTCTCTTTTTAGACGATTTGCAGTGGGCGGATTCTGCCTCATTGAAGCTGGTTGAAAAATTGCTGCTACAACCTAATTGTCTAATGATCATCGGCGCCTACCGGGACAATGAAGTTGATGCTACCCATTTGTTAATGGCCACTAAACAACGCATTAAAGCCTCGAAGATAAAGCTTTGTGAACTCAATTTAAAGCCTTTGTCGCGAATAGATATTCAACATTTAATCGCTGATAGCTTATGGTTGGAGCCAAGCGCAGTAAAACCGCTGGCCACTATATGTAGCCAAAAGACCCAGGGAAATCCATTTTTTATCAATCAATTTTTATTGATGCTCAGCGAAGAGGGACATATTTATTACGACTATCACATGGGGCAGTGGGACTGGTATACAGAGCAAATAGAAAACATGTCGGCGACCTCAAATGTGGTGGAGTTAATGCTCAGCAAGCTGATCAAACTTCCCGCGGACACCATTGAAATCATGAAGTTCGCCGCCAATCTGGGCAGCAAATTCTCCATGCAAAAACTGCAAATTGTCAGCCAGTTAAGCTTGCAACAAGCTTATCAACATTTGTGGCCAATGATTAAGCAAGGGTTTATTTTGCCCCTGGACGAACACTATCGCTTTGAAAGTGATGAGAAACTACTGGCACAGGCCAAATTCGCTTTTTTGCATGACAAAGTGCAGCAGGCTGCCTACCAGATGATTAGCCCAGCTGAACTATCTGACTTTAAATGGCAAGCGGGTAACAGACTGTTAAATGCCACTGTCAGTGAGGAATTAGACACTAGAATTTTTGAAATTGTCGAGCAGTTAAACGCCGGTATTGGCGCGGCCGACAGCACAGAGCTACAACAATTAGTGCAACTAAACATCCAGGCGGCGGATAAGGCAAAACGCTCCTCTGCCTTTGGCTCCGCACGACAGTTGCTGCACAATGCCTACCTACTCGAAGAGAGTGCAAGCAAGGCACAGCGCTTGACCATCTATTTATCGCTGGCGGAAATGAGTTATATGACCGGTGACTTTGATTTTGCTCAAAGTCTCTACCCTAAGGCCATGCAAGTCACTGAAAGTGCATTGCAAAAAGTCTCCGTATACGCCACACAAACGGCTCAGTATCAAATCCAAGGTCGGTTTATCGAGGCGATCGAGATACAAAAAATGGGCCTGTCGGCACTGGGAATTAAAATCCCCGACGAGCAGTCACTAGTGTTCGAACGCTTTATGCAAGGTTTTGAAAATATTGATCTGTTGATTGCGGATCAGTCGATTAGTGAATTATTAAACCGACAGCAGATGACGGACCCGCAACAAGATGCGGCCATGCATTTACTGAAGGGCATGTGGTACGCCAGCTACCTGAGCGGTCAGACCTCACTGAATTTACTGTCGAGTATTTTGATGACTGAAATGTCACTAAATTACGGCCATAACGACATTTCGCCTTTCGCCTATGTGAACTATGCCCTGGCCGTCATCGCCGTCTATCAACGCTATGAACAGGGGGACGAGTTTGGTCAGTTGGCGATAACTCTGGCTGACAGCAGAGACAACAAATTAATCAGAGCCAGTACCTACTTTCTGTATGCCACTTTCACTCATCACTGGAACAAACCACTGCAACTGTCGGTACCCTTCTTTGAACGCAGCTACGATCTGGCACTGCAATCAGGTGATCTGGCAACGCTAGGTTATATTTGTGCTGTGCGCGCCAGTGACTCACTGGCTCTGGGAGCTGATTTAAGTCAAGCTGAACAGCATTTATCTCGAGAGATTGAGCTGCTGCAAAAGCACCGTCAACAAGATATGAGCGACTGTGTGCGCGTTGGCGCACTGCAGTCAATCAAAGCTTTGTTAGGGATGACCAATAACTTACAAACTTTTGATGACCCGCAGTTTAACGAACAAGATTTTCTGCACGACTACTCCCAGGCGCCGCTGCATTTAGCCTACTATTACAGCGCAAAAATCCGTCATGCCTATCTGACCCACGACACCCGTGAGCAACAGCTGGCACTGCTCAATCACAGTGAAACAGTGTTTGCCTATGTTCCCGGACAAAATAAAATTCCTGAATGTGGCTTTTATAGTGCACTTATTATGTTACGTTTTGCCTCTGACGAGGCCGATATCTTATACATTCAAGCGCAACAATATCTACAGCAATTAGCCGGTTGGTCTAAATATTGTCAGGCGAATTATCAACATAAATACTTATTATTAAGAGCTGAATCGGCACGAGTCAGGAGCGAATACGCAAACGCTATAGAGCTTTACGCTCAAGCTATTGAGCAAGCTAAAGAATACCAATACGAGAATATTCTCGGCGTTGCCAACGAGTGCTTCGCTGAATTTTGGCGCCAGCAAAACAAACAGGAAATCGCCAAAAGCTTTATTATCAGTGCCTATGCAGCATTTGCTCAATGGGGTGCAGTGGCTAAACTAGAGCAGTTGCAAAGTCAGTGGTTTAATGTCAATTTTGACGCCCAAATCACCGGCACTGCACAGCAACAGCCCGATCAAATTAACTTGCAAACTGTGCAAGATTTAAACCAATTAATCTCCAGAGAATTAGACCTTGAGCATTTATTAGAAAAATTAATGCTTATCTTGCTGAAAAATGCCGGTGCTGACTGGGGCTGTTTGGTACATGTAAACCAGGGTAGCTTGTTGTTGGAGGCAGCCGGGGATAAAGATAGCATCCTGGTATTACTCAACCAACATTTGTCTACAGCACAAGCAAAAAAACTACTGCCTGAAAGCATTATTCAATACGTATTAGACAACCCGAAATTACAAGTATTAAACCGTCCATTTGAGATGACAGAATACCGTCAGGATAGATACTTTGAAACTAAACAACCTCTGTCAGTGGCTTGTATACCCGTCATTCACCAAGCTAAAACTATCGCCATAGTCTATCTTGAAAATCAATTGACCGAGAATGCCTTTGGTCAGCGGCATATTTCACTACTCAATGTAATTGCCTCTCAAGCGGCGGTGTCGCTATCCCACGCCTTCCTCTATCAGAGCTTAGAAAAAAGAGTTGTACAGCGCACCACTCAGCTGGCACAGGCAAAACTTAAAGCGGAACAGGCAACCTTTGCTAAATCTAACTTCCTGGCCAATATGAGCCACGAGATTCGCACCCCTATGAATGCAGTCATAGGCTTGAGTCGACTGGTTCAACGCACTGAGCTGAGCATTGAACAAGATGACTATGTCACTAAAATCATTGATGCATCAGAGTCACTATTAAGTCTGATCAACAACATTCTAGATTTTTCCAAAATTGAAGCACGTAAACTGGCCATCGAAGAGATCAGCTTTAATTTAACCGACTCTTTTCAGCGAGTGATTAATATTTGCGGTCACAAAGTGCACCAGAAATCTCTCGAGTTCGTCATTGATATTGCTGCGGATGTGCCCACTGCTCTGATTGGAGACCAGCTTAGATTGCAGCAAATATTGATTAACCTGATCAATAATGCCATTAAGTTCACCGACAGCGGTAGTATTCTGGTTAAAGTGATTTTGAGTGAAACAGAGCAATCTCAGTGTGAATTGCAATTTTCCATCACCGACACGGGTATCGGTATCTCAGAGCAGGAACAGCGACAACTGTTCGACTCTTTTTATCAGGGAGATGCCTCCAGTACCCGAAAATATGGAGGTACTGGATTGGGACTGGCTATCAGTAAGGAATTGACCGAATTAATGGGCGGAAATATCCATGTCGACAGCAAACTCAATCAGGGCACCACTTTCAGCTTCAGCGCTAAATTCATGCTCAGTGAACAACAGCAGCCCGAAATAGCGAATGTCGATGCAATCAGTGTTTTAAAAGTATTAGTGGCAGATGACAGTGTCCTGGCCAGAGATGTGCTGGTGAATCAATTGGCCCTACTGGGCATCACAGCGGACGCTGTCGAAGACGGACAGCAGGCCTTACAACGAGTATTGGCTGCAGATAAATCAGCACAGCCCTACGATTTAGTTATATTAGACTGGAAGATGCCACAGATGGATGGCATAACCACTTCATTGCACATCAGAGATCAAGTTCAGAATCAGCCCAGTCATTTTTTACTGGTCTCGGCCTTTCACAAAGACGAGGCTAAAGCTCAGAGCTGCGAGGCGGGGATTGCCCAGTTTATCGAAAAGCCTCTAAGCCGCGCTACATTATTCAACGCACTTAACAGCCTAGTCTCCAACACAAGTGTCGAGTCCGTCTCGCAAAAGATGGAACTAGTGAGCATTCCTGACCTCAGCCAATACAAAATACTGCTAGTGGAAGACAATGAGATTAATCAGCAAGTTGCACAGGGCTTTTTAGCAGACACCTTAGTAGCAGTTGAAATAGCTGAAAACGGTGAAGTTGCCCTGGAGAAAGTCCATAGCCAACACTTTGATTTACTGTTGATGGATATCCAAATGCCTGTCATGAATGGCGTCACTGCCGCCCGGGAAATCAGGAGTTCATTCGATGCCCAGCAGTTGCCAATTATAGCAATGACCGCGCATGCTTTTGAAAGTGATGCCCAATCCAGTTTTGATGCAGGGATGAATGCTCACATCACTAAACCGATTGAGCCTGAGATACTCTATAGCACCCTGAGTAAATTCTTAAAAACTGAGAAAATGATCAATACTAGTGTCGATATGAATGCTTTCAAGGCCACTGCAGCTGAGATGAGTGCGCTGACCCGCTTAAGTGAAATTAAGCAATTAGACATTGGAAAGTCCGTTGAAAGATTGCAGGGAAAAGTCAGCTTGTATTTATCCCTGGTTGAAGATTTTTGCTACAAGCATCGCTCTACTAGTAAACTGATCAATCAGTTATATGAAAAAAAGGAGTGGAAAAAATTATTTCTAATTATTCATTCACTTAAATCTACAGCGCTCTATATAGGCGCCAAAGCTCTGGCTAAATTTGCACTGCAATTAGAGGAGAAAATTGAGCAACAGCATCAGTCGCTGCTGCGACCTGTCAATTTGCTCACCGGACAGTTAGACGACTTATTGGGACAGTTAGAGCGGCTCTATCACATAGAAACTCAATCGCCAGTCGACAAGGCTATCGACATCTCCCAATCAATGCAATTGATTAAAACTTTGCGACAACTATTGAGCAACGCAGACCCGGAAGCTGAAAACATCTCTAAACAACTCTATACCCTGTCCAGTGGCAGCGAATTTAGTGAAGCTATTGAAACAATACACCTTCTAATCTGCGATTTTGAGTTTGAATCGGCCCTGGCCAAAATTGACATACTCGCACATGCCATAAGAGAGATAGAAAATGGAAACTGATCAGTATCTTATGCAACGACGAGCTGTAGAGAAAAAATACAGTATTTTATGTATTGATGATGAAAGTACAAATTTGAAAGTCCTGTCTTCACTGCTCAAAGATGATTACCGGCTGATATTGGCTAAGTCAGCCGCGCAGGGAATGAAAAAGACCTTGGAGCTGATGCCAGATTTGATTATTTTAGATGTGGTCATGCCGCAGATGTCCGGTTTTGAAATGATCGAAGTGTTAAAAAACAACCCCGCCACCACTCATATACCCGTCATTTTCATCACCGGCTTGCAAAGTGTCGAAAATGAAGAAAAAGGCCTGCTGCTGGGAGGGTGCGATTACATCCACAAACCTTTCCACCACAGTATTATACGCGCCAGAGTAAAAAACCAAATTGAAATTGTCAGACAGCGGAATCTATTAGAACATATTGCCAATATAGACAGCCTTACCGAACTGAACAACAGACGAAAATGGGTGCAGGACACTGACAATCTCTGGCTTACTTCACAGCTCAATAATGTGCCGATGGTCTTTGGCATCTTAGATATAGACCACTTTAAGAGTTATAACGACTCCTATGGACACCAGCAGGGCGACATCGCCTTGAGAAAAATATCGCATGCGCTCAAACGTGCCATGTTTGAGCAACATGGCAAAATTTATCGCTGTGGCGGTGAGGAATTTTATTTTTATCTACCGGCCACTAGTAAAGAAGTACAACAGATACTGGATCATTATATCAGTGTCGTAAATGAGCTAAACATCGAACACTTGCACTCGCGTCCGGCGCCTAGAATCACTGTCAGTATCGGTGCTGTAAAGCTGGTCCCCAGTAGTGACATTAATCTGTTGATGGTAATGGAGCAAGCGGACAAGCTACTCTATCAAGTAAAAAGAGGCAGCAGAAACGCGGCAAAATACACAGCTATTCCCAGCCTGGTCAATTGACCGGACTCGGCACTGCTGGGTCAGCTACTAAGAAACATGTTAATTAGTCGACTACTTTCTCAGTGCGCTTAATAAGATGCTCTCCAATACTAGTTACTGGATCATTTATGGTTAAAATTAACGAATTAGCTCCGTTAAAGCCCAACCAAAAAACACTGGACAGAGCCGGCCATTCCCCAATACTATTCATCCCCTAGCACTTTTTAAATGCAGTTCTGGCCGCTGTGTTTGCTGTGCAACTTTCGACCAAACACTACCCCAGCAGAGGAGAGCCTGTGGAATCTATCATCGATATAAAAAATCTTTTCAAAACTTATGACTCAGGATTTAAAGCCTTAGATGACATTAACCTGCAGATTAAACGCGGGGAGATCTTTGCCTTGCTAGGCCCAAATGGCGCAGGTAAAACGACTCTTATCAGTATAATTTGCGGTATCGTTAATCCCAGTCAAGGCACTGTTTTCGCTGATGGTCACGACGTTATCAAAGACTACCGGGCGGCGCGCGCCAAAATAGGTTTGGTTCCGCAAGAGCTGACTACTGATGCTTTTGAATCCGTCTGGGCCACCGTCAGTTTCAGCCGCGGTCTATTTGGCAAGGCCCCAGACAATGCCTACCTGGAAAAATTGCTAAAGCAACTATCGCTCTGGGATAAAAGAAACGCCAAGATGCGCGAGCTCTCAGGTGGTATGAAACGCCGGGTAATGATCGCCAAAGCACTCTCTCATGAACCGGAAATTCTTTTTTTAGATGAGCCAACTGCCGGGGTAGATGTCGAATTGCGACGTGACATGTGGGATATGGTTCGAGAACTTCGCCAGCGCGGCGTCACTATATTATTAACCACCCACTACATCGAAGAGGCCGAGGAAATGGCTGATCGTATAGGCGTGATCAACAGCGGGCAAATAATTTTAGTCGAGGAAAAGACAGTATTGATGCAAAAACTCGGCAAAAAACATTTGCAAATACAACTGCAGCAGCCGATTACTGAACTTCCCGACTCCCTGCATAGCTTCGATCTGCAGCAATCCAAAGACGGCTACAGCTTAACTTACAGTTTTGATGTAAAACAGGAAGATAACGGTATCGCTGCGCTGCTTGAAGAGTTAGCAAGCGCCAACTTGCAGGTCAAAGACCTGCATTCATCTGAGAGTTCATTAGAAGAAATATTTGTTAATTTAGTCAAAAATTAAGTATTAATTAAATAGACGCTAGTGGCACAAGTACAACATTACCTTTGAGGAAAAGACATGAATTGGTATGGCATGAAGGCAATCTATTATTTTGAAATGGCCAGAACCTGGCGAACATTAATGCAAAGTATTGCCTCTCCGGTGTTATCAACTTCCCTGTATTTTGTGGTATTTGGCTCGGCCATAGGCTCGCGCATGGGAGACATAGACGGCATCAGTTACGGCGCTTTCATCATCCCCGGTTTAGTGATGCTGTCACTATTGAGCCAGAGTATCTCTAACGCCTCTTTCGGTATATTTTTTCCGAAATTTTCCGGTACCATCTACGAGGTACTGTCGGCACCGGTGTCACCCTTTGAAATAGTGGTAGGTTACGTTGGCGCCGCGGCGACTAAATCTATTGTGTTGGGGTTAATCACTTTGGCTACCGCCAGGATCTTTGTCGATTACTCCATCGTCCACCCGATGTGGATGTTAGCTTTTTTAGTATTAACCTCAGTAACATTTAGCTTGTTTGGCTTTATGATCGGCATCTGGGCGGATGACTTTCAAAAATTGCAGATCATCCCGCTGATGATCATTACTCCGCTGACCTTTTTAGGCGGCGCGTTTTACTCAATTAACATGCTACCAGAGCCCTGGCAATCACTGACATTGTTTAACCCCGTGGTCTATCTTATCAGCGGATTCAGGTGGTCTTTCTATGGAGTCGCGGATGTCGGCATCGGCGTGAGTTTAGGTATGACTGGGTTATTTTTAGCGCTGTGTATGGCGGGGACTTACTGGATCTTTAAGACCGGGTATAGAATCAAAGCATAAACCGATAGACATTGCGCGGCTACTACCGCGCAGTGTGTTTTTGTGCTAATTTTTGTTTAATTCGACACTTTAAAGATTTGTCCAACTGCGAGCTGATGCTGGGTCTAAGAGTATTTACTTTCAGCGATTATTTCATGCCAGCGATCTGCAGTTGACCCATTGCAGCTATATAAATGTTTTGGGTTAAAAACTTTTTTCGAATTCAAATAATTTCCAAAAAACTTGCAGCTGGCCAAGTTGCAACTAAGTTTTTAAGTCTACTGTTTGCGATAGATAATGTAATTACGGGCTTCTCAGAAAAACACATTCTATCCAGACCTATTTCATCCGGATAACCTTTAGGGTAAAGAAGCAGCGGAACCAGCAGCTAATAACCGTTCAAATTCGGCTTCTGGAAGAGGCTTTGACAGAAAATAACCTTGTCCGAAATCGCAGCCCATTTGCTGCAGTAATAGCAACTGTTCTTTAGTTTCAATTCCTTCGGCGATAACTTTTATACCCAGTTTATGAGCCATCACTACAATCGCTTCACATAGAGCAATATCTTGTGATTCTGATTTTAAATTCCAAACAAATGCTTTATCTATTTTTAAGTAATCTATGTCGAACCTGTTTAAATAAGCCAGAGAAGAATAACCTGTACCAAAATCGTCTAAGGCAACCTTAATATTTTCTTTGCAGAAATCGAGTAACTTTTCTGAAACCTCCTGACTCGGACCCATTAATAATCCCTCGGTAATCTCTATTATCAGAGAATCACTAGGCAGCCCTAACTCTTTTAACTCGTCACTCCAACAACTCACTCCACCATTTTCGCCGAATTGTACAGGTGAGACATTAATACTGACTTGTAAATCTTTATTGAACTCAGAGCGCCAATATTTTAGTTTTTTCATTGAGGTTTGAAATACCCAATTGCCTATTTGATTAATTTGCCCTGTCTCTTCCGCTAGTGGTATAAAATCATCTGGACTTATCAAACCCTCGTTCGGATTATTCCAGCGAATTAATGCTTCTGCTTTGACCATAGTGACATCTTTTAAACAGAAAATGGGTTGATAATGTAACTGAAACTCATCTTGTTCTAAGGCACCTCTTAGCGCCTTTATTAAATTTTGTCTTTCTATAGCCTTTTCATACATCTTGGGAGTGAAATACTGGAATCTGTTACGCCCAGAATCTTTAGCGGCATACATGGCTTGATCTGCATTTTTGATCAAAGAGCTTACATCTGCACCATCATCCGGGTATACAGTGATTCCTATACTTGTAGATATATAAGCAAATTCATCATCTATTTGAAAAGGAATTGATAGTTGATAGAGTGCTTTATTAGCAATTTCTTCAACAATACTTAAGCTGGATATATTCTCTAATATAATAGTAAACTCGTCCCCCCCTAATCGTGCGACGGTAGCAGTTTCAGCAATACAAGATAGAAGCCTTTTAGATGTTTCTTGTATTATTTTGTCGCCAACATGGTGACCTAATGTGTCATTTACTTCTTTAAATTGATCTAAATCTAGAAACAACAAATATAGTTTACGCTGTTTCTTTTCAGCTATATTTATTGCATAGCGTAATTTATTGAAAAAATTATAGCGGTTTGGCAAACCTGTTAATGAATCTAGATTTGCCTGTTTCCAAATAACTTCATCAGCTTTCTTTCTAGCAGTAATATCTCTAAAGCTCCACAACCTGCCGAGATATTGGCCAGATTCAGAGGTCATTGGAGCGGTATATCTCTCCATTATTCTGCCGTCTAAAAGATCAATTTCTTCTGTACAAATTAGCGTTGGTTGAACCCGGATTTCTTCAATACGTTGCAAAAAGTATTCTGGAGCTACTAGTTTTTTAACTATTATTTTTAATAGATCCCTGTTATCAGCATTTTCTATGACCGCTTTATCTATTTGCCATAAATCTATATAGCGTTGATTAGCCGATATAATATGATCGTTATCGCCAATCGCCAACATCCCCTCAATCGAAGCGTCTTGCTGGGTGGAGAGTAAAACATTTTTAAACTCTATTTCCTCTTTGGCAATTAACCTCTCTTTAGATCTGTTTCGATAATGCACTGTACTTATTAATAACATAATAAATATTAGTGCAATGAATGCGCTATACCACCAAAACATGTTAATTGACGGCTTACTGTCATATATAAAACCTTCGAAATCATAGTTCTCTGCTAACATATCCAAATCAGCATATGTGTCTGCAATATGACGCCAGCGACCTGGGTTCATATAACCTATGTCTACCAATTTAGGTTGAATTAACGACGCCATTTGCTGGTATTCGTAATACAGATGTTCTGCAGTGTTTCGAGTGGAGTATTTGTTTAGAATTAAATCGATTGTTTTATTGGGGTTTTTAAAGGCATAGCTCCAACCCAGCATGCTTGCTTTTCTAAACGCTTCGACTCTCTCGGGGTTGCTGCTTATTTCCCTTTCGCTGGTGAATAAGTTATCACCATAGAAATCAATGCCCGCTGATCTAGGACTGAAAGAATGATAATCAAAGCCTTGCCTGTCTAGATAACCCGTTTCATTAGTCGTATAGGCTGAAAACCCTTCGACTTTACCTGCAATTAAATCGCGCGGGTTAAAACTGTGTGGCATGATCAAAAGTGACTCTAGAGATATAGATTCTTGATTTAAATAGGCTATCAACTCATCCGCTTGATCAGCGATCATTACCTTTTTACCAACAATGTCGTGAATACTCTGGATACCGGATTTTTTTGGCATCAATAATGTGTAGGGAGAATGCTGAAAAATCACACCTAAGACCACAACAGGGCTATTTTTGCTATGCTCAAGAATTAAACTGCTACTGCCTATACCAAAATGCGCACCACCAGATAGAACTTCTCGTAATGGCTCATCACCTTTTTGACCTTCAATGATTTCTACGTCTAAGCCAGCAGCAGCATAATAACCTTGCTCTAAGGCAGTATAATATCCTGCAAATTGAAACTGATGCAGATACTTAAGTTGTAACTTTACTTTTTCTAAAGCCAGCCCTTGTACCGGAAAAATAAATATACAGAGAATTAGCGCACAGACAATTCTGAGTATTGAGTATTTATTTCGATTACCTATACAAGAGAGCTTTATTGGCCAATAGATTTGAGGTGGTTGCTTAGAATACAACTTGTTTCTCCTAAGAATCATCTATGAATATGTAGAGTTATAGGTAGCTACTAAATTATACTTTTTAAAGGTTAGTCGACAATAATCTGAACAACAAGAACCTCTTGAGGCAATTTCATGGCCTAATAAGCCTAATTAACCTTGAACTGATCTTAGCACACTATGCCTGGACGGTTCGCAATGTAGTGACAAACCGCTCTATACTCTGCACTTATTGCTCAGATCGATTGAACAGCAGTTAATGACAATAAAAGATCAAGCTAGGGATGCTACTGTTTTTTTCAATAACTATAACTTAGGGACAGTGATCCGTACTGCTGCGACTGCTGCTGTCCACTGAATTCCCTGGTGCGATAAACCTGTGAGTAGCTTATATTCCAGCGCTGATAAGTAGCGCTGACTCCCGCTGCCAGATCTGCTACCAAAGGCTTTTTACTAACACTGTGACTGTTGCTAAAACTATTGCCATCGAGAAATATATTTCGTGCCACAGCGCGACCATCGCCTGCCAGATAGGCATGAATCTGCCACTTTCGTTTTTTTGGATTGCCCAGTCCCGGGTTATTACTGTCACCGCCGGGTCGAATACTGGAGCGACCGAAATCTTTTGGCAGCGCCCAACCCAGGCGCAACTCAGCGCCAGCATTCAGATAAGTTGCCACATTGCCTAAGCTACCGCCCCAGTGACTGATCAGATCAGTCTCTAAGGCGAATATGTATTTTCCGGGCAGCGGTCTGAAACGGCGCTTGCGCTCAAACACTAATTGTACTCCCAGCTCATTGTGCAGTTGGTTATCCCAGCCCTGAAAACGCTCCAGGCCCCTGATGTCATGTACAGTGTTTTGTGTTTGCTGTGCCAGTGCCGCAGGGCCAACTATGCCTATATTAAGCTCGAAGCTGTGCAGTTTTTGCGCCGTCCTTGCCTGATAACCAAAACCGCCATAAAGCCAACCGGCATAGGGCCTGTCGTTAACATTCAACGCTGTTTTGGATTTATCTCTGGGGGTAAACATTAGCTGCCCGACACTGACCACAATATTTCTATGCACTTTTCCCTGGCCGGATAATTGTGGATGCAGTGGCTGCAACAGTTCATTGACACGATTGACCCAGTCGTAAGTCTGCTGTCTATCGGCAATGAAATCCTCCAGATCCGGTGAGACCCATGAGGCCCGAACGCCGTTGGTATAATCTAAGTCGGTGTTGGCAAAAAGGTCATTTTCAAAGTGCAAGTTCAAGGTCCAGGGGTCTTGTGCGCTACGTACTGACGTCGCTAAAAGTACCAGAGTGAAAAAGGTAAATATTTTCAACATAATCTTAGAGTGGCTGCTTGTAATAAAAAGTAGCAGATAGTAGCAATTATGCAGACCCGGGGATATGTTAACTGTTACCCAGTTGTGAGATTGTTACTTGGTGCCCCACCGACTAAGCTTTATAATCCCCCTTTAGCAAAATCTAATCTTCCTTTTCCAGTTACAGGTCAGCTGTTTTATGCCAACTATCAACTATCCGTTAATAGAGTTACCCGAAGGCACTAACTTCGATCTCTGCTATCAAATATTTGCCGAGCAGCTAAGTGCTATAAATCCATCAGTCAGTGATTTTATGCAATTGCATTTGCCGCAACTTGAAACGACAGAATTACAGCAGTGGCTGGCGGATAAAAGCATTAGCATAGATGGAGTGCAGGCCACTACTCAAAGCCCTGTCAGCGCCGGCCAAACCTTGTGCATCGAGCTAAAACAGCACTTTGAACAAGTCGTTAACTGCCAGTGGCTGCTGATCTGGGAAAACTCTGAAATTATGGCGCTGTATAAACCTGAATTACTGGCCGTCAGTCGCACTACCCGCAACTTACACAATACCCTGATCGGCTTGGTCAGACGCCAGAGCCCATACCCTAATGCGCAGTTATTGCACCGCTTAGATATCGAAACTTCTGGGCTGATTTTACTGGCAAAAGACAGCCAGAGCGATAAAAAGTGGAAACCGCAGCTGGCGCAATTAATTACCACTAAGATCTACCACGCCATCGTTAAAGGCGTTCCAGACTGGCGGCAATACGACTGTGAAACGCAGCTCGCCGAGCGGCTGGACAGTGAGATTCGCTGTAAAATGTACGTGGTTGACGAGCTGCAAGACAGAGCCCAATACCGCAAACCTAAACAGTCCAGAACGCTATTTAAATTGCTCAAAAGCCAGGGCGACTACTCGTTGATCCAATGCCAGCTTTTCACCGGTCGCAAGCACCAGATTCGTGCGCATTTGGCCCACTTAGGCCTGCCGATAGTCGGCGACAAAATCTACAGCCACGAGGGACATTATTTCTTAAAAAGACTAGCTTCAACAGGCGGACTAAGCCCAGCAGATTATTCGAAACTAGGGGCCAAGAACCATTTACTGCGGGCGGTACATTTGAGTTTACAACTATCTGATCAGATGCAACCGCTGCAAATAGACTGTGCTAGTTTTAACCCGGACATCACTAGTGAGCTGTATTTAGTTTAAAAGTAATTCAGTAGCTGACTGATAATACTGATTGGAATATTGCAACTGATGATGATTACCCTGATCGATAAGTTGCCCCCCTTGTAGCAATATGATTTCAGCTAATTTCTGCAACAGCAATGATTTGCGCAAAATTTCTATAAGCCCTGTTACCTTGCATAAAATGCCTTGAAGGCACCGCGTTTGTTCGGCCCTTACTAAGCAGATCTACGATCAAAACCTTAGCCTGTCGCAAAGCATTTGCTCAATCTTTGCGCCAGATAGTGAGTCCCCAGTCCTCCCTGCTTTGTGAGGCACTACAAAGTCGCTTTGGTAATTAATCGCAACGCAGTAGAGGCCCCTGCACGGTAGCTTTCAGGCCTCATAAGCAGATAAAAGTTACATTTTAATGTTGCATATAGAATGCAACAATAGTACATTGCCCTCGATTATTAATAATCATTCTCTTTAATGGGTTTGATTAAGGTTACATTTTTCAATTTTCATAGGGAATATCACATGAGCACTCTAGTCTCAGATCAAGTTCTAAGCGCATTAGATAAAGTATTAGTAGTTTCAAAAACAGATCTTCAGGGGTCTATCACTTACGTAAATGATCTATTTTGTCAGCTGACCGGCTATAGCCGCGAGGAATTAATCGGCGCACCACACAGTTTAGTCAGACACAAATCTGTCGATAAAAGTGTCTACAAAGAAATGTGGGATACCATCAAAGGCGGAGAGATCTGGAGTGGCATAATTCCAAATGTGGGTAAAGGCGGTGGTCTATACGTCGTTGATACTACTGTTCAACCTATTTTTAACGCCGCTGGAGAGATCACCGAATACATCAGCATTCGTCGTGTCATCAACGATTTAATGGCTGACTTTGACAGTGTCGAGCAATCCAAAGAAGCCTACGACGACTACTACGAGGCCTGATAATGACAACTAGTTTCAAGCGGGTGATTGTTAGTTACGGCTCTCAATCTGGCAATTCACAGCGATTGGCACAGTCCCTCACCGAGACCGCTTTTTCAACAACCCTGCATTTGGAGTTAGTTGCACTCAACCATTTAGACCCACACACGATTGATGACGACGATTTATTGTTGGTTATCACTAGTACTTTTGGCGATGGCGAGCCGCCGGCAAACGCCGACGATTTCATTGAGCAACTGCAACGCAGTCAGACCTTGTCTCACTTTAAATACGCTGTTTTTGGCCTGGGAGACGTGGCCTACCCCCACTTCTGCCAGTTTGCTAAAACGCTAGATGCCGCTCTGCAACAATCCGGTGCCATAAGAGCGATCAACCGAGTCGATGCAGACACGCACTACCAGCAATTTTTTAAGCAGTGGCTGACAACCTTAGACGCCCTGCTTGCAGGAGATATGCAAATAGGATTGAACTTAGCATTACAAGTGACTCCCTACAGTGAACAACAGCCTCACCTTGCCAGCATTTGTTCAATAGAAAAACTCAACACTGGTGACTCTCCGGTCTATCAGGTAGACATCGACATCAGTGACAGCGGCATGCATTACCGGGCTGGAGATCTACTTTATGTGCTGGTCGATGATGATCAAGTTTTACTGCGTCAATTAGCTGACTGGTTCGCCGATGACAGAGCCATTAACGTCTTTGCCAATAAAGAACTGCGCTCATTAAACAAAGCTCTGCTACGCACTTTGGCAAAAAAATCGGCCTGTGCATCACTAAAAAATAAATTAAAACTCAGCAACAAAGCCATGTTAGCTGAATATCTGTACCCACGGGATTTACTGGATGTGTTAAACGATGTCAGCGCTGAGGGAGCTGCTGATAACCACTTTATCAGTATTGACGAGCTCGCCGACGCCCTTAGCAGTCGCAGTCCAAGAGCTTACTCTATCGCCTCCTGCGCAAAAATGTACCCCGAGAAAGTCAGTTTATGTATCAGGGAAGTGGCGTATGAGTTTGCCAATCGCCAGCATTTTGGCAGCGCCAGTTACCAGCTTAGCAATGCCGTTGCCGGTCAGAAAATTAAAGTTTACACACGCTCTAACCCTGAATTTCAGTTGCCTGAACTGTTGCAAGCTGGGGTAATTATGATTGGCGCCGGGACCGGCGTTGCTCCCTATATTGGATTCTTACAGCAATTATCGCAGCAACAGCCGCACGCAGAAAATTGCAGCAATTTGTTGTTTTTTGGTGAGCGCTACCAGCAATACGACTATCTTTACCAGTCACAGCTGCAGCAATGGCAAAAACAGAAAGTATTAGCAGATGTTATCACTACTTTTTCCAGGGATCAGCCAGAAAAACGTTATGTTCAACATGCACTGCTAGAGCACGGCGCCCAGGTTTGGCAATTGCTGCAAGGCGGTGCCCTGCTATACGTCTGTGGCAGCAGACAAAACCTGGCCAAGGCGATTGATCAGGCGCTGCTACAAATAGCGCAAGTTTATGGGCAGTTAAGCCTGCAACAAGCCCTGGACTATCTGCAAAACTTGTATCAGAACGCTGTAATTCGCCGAGACTTGTATTAAATAAATCACTGCAACCCAGCGCCATTAAATACTTGTTAAGAGTGAGTAGCAATGCTGATTTAAGGGCCTAAACGACTGAATTTTATTGCTGCTCTGCCAGGGAAATTTTCAACTCGTCACTAGAAACATCTTCACTTTGCATATTGATTCGCTCTTGCTATCCGCTCTTCAATATCAGGGTGTGTTGCCAGATAGCGCAGCAGCCCTTTTCTCTGCGTTGCAGGCAGATCTGCAGCTGAGTGATTCAGATCTAAAAAGCTCTGCATTGCCTCAGCAAAGGCCGTTGCTGGTATACCTAATTCAACCAGTTTCTCAAAGGCGTAAGTATCCGCCTCGCGCTCCATATCTCTGGAAAAAGCATTTTGTACTAAAGCCGCTGTGGTGCCCACCAGCAGCTCAGCAACGGTTTCCAGATCGCCAAATATCACGGCAACTATAATCGTATTACTGATAGATTGTGCCACTATTCGCATACTGTGCTTACGTTGTACATGACCTATCTCGTGTAACAATATGGCCAATATGGCATCGGGGTTATCCTGCAAGCTGATCAATAACTGATCGGTAATCACCACCGTACCGTTGGGTAGTGCAAAAGCATTGGCAGCCAAAAAGTCACTTTTATAGATATGTAATTGAAACTTTTCCCTGGATAGCCCCAACTTATCTAACGCTTGCTGCCATTGGTTAATCACTTGCTCTCTATCAGATTTGGCTATTTCACTGGGATCTAATATAGATTTTTTAAGGGCATAAAAAGTCTGTTCACCCATCTCTTGAGCCACTTCATCCGGTAAATAATTTACACTCTCTGTCACCAACTTAGGCATAAGTACCGCAACGCCAAACCAAATCAATAACGGCACCAGTAGCACAGAGGCGAGTACCCATTTGACGCTCTTTTCCAGCCGCTCCAGCTTGCCACTGGCAAGACTCAGTCTGTCGCCACTATTGGTCGCGACAAACTTACCACCATCGGCAAAATCAACTTCTAAAGCGACTCCGGGGATTGCACTGCTTACAGACAGCTGCGCAGTATTTGTCGCCATAATACATTTTTTATCTTGATAGAGATTGACCATTTCTCCATTGACCAGTAACTCGACCGATGCCGCCCGACTGCTTTTTGGGAAGTAGTAAGTTCCCGCTAATTGTTGCTTCATAGTGAATTTCCAGTACAACAGAGAAAGGCAAAACCTCTATCTGAGCGTAAATACTCAGGTTTAAATACAGGTTTTGCGGTCGATATTTACTAGATTACTGAGACGCCAACATCAAAAGCGTCAGCCGCTTCATCGCCGAATGAAGAGTTGTGATCACCCATAGTATCAATCACAGCTGAGGCTTTATCGCTGATCTTTGCCTGAGTAGACTTGGCTAAATAACGTGCAGTGCGAATAGCAGTCCAGGGATAAGCAAATCCGAGACTAAAAATAATCGCCAAAAAGTTTGTCGCGATCAAACTGAAATACGACAGTATCGCCATGTTAGATCTAAACTTGGCCAGATCTTCAAACTCAGTACTGTTGAATACGTGGTTGCGAATTTTCACTTTAAATATAGCATTAACCAAAAAAATCAATGCAAAATAAACCAAACCGCCCGCTATCTGAGCCGCTGTAGATATGCCGGCAAAAGCCGCCAGGCCCAGGCCACCAAGAGCGGCATAAACAATCGCGAATATTGCCGCCACTCCAATAACAGTCACGAGTAACACCAACAGTGCAGTCAGATAATACTGCTTTGTCTCAATATAAGTTGTCAGACGCTGCTCACCGTAGCTGGTATTTGAGAGTACAAATTCATTCATTTTTTTCATCACCCAAGGCATCGCCAGATAAACACTCAACACTCCGACTATGGGTAATAATATGAAAGTGACAAAAGCTGCGCCGTAAGTTCCATGGAAATTAAAACGAACATTACGGTAACTGGTCATGCGGCTATCAAAACGCAAACCTTGAACAATAATCCAGGGAAAAATAAAGATTAACGCAATGGAGAAAAACAGCCCCGCTAACGGAAAAAAGTTGCTCACTAGTGAGTAGATCACCACAAAAGCGATGGCCAGCAGCCGACCTTTTAATATTTGCAGAGGTTTTGCTAAGTAGGAAAATGCGTGGGAATCCAGTTTTGTGTTAGCGTAAAAATAACTTTTTGTACGCACTGTCGCCCAGGCAGAATATATCCCCAAAGTGACGATGCTCAGCAATACATTGACTATCCATATGCCAAAAAATTCGCCGCCTCTACCGCTAAACTCGACCGGAACTTCATTGAATTGAACTTCCTGTTTTGATGTATTATCAACATCCATTACATAATCCCTCAATATTTATTATTTAAATTAAAAGCTTAGTGCTTTAGCGAGTGGATTATACGCAGTTGTGCAAGTATTTAAATAAGAAAGGTTCCCAACAATAGGTTAATTGAAAATTAACCTATTTATCTTCTGCTTCTCTGTTTCTTGGTTAAAGTAGGCTTGACCCGTTTAGTTTTCAGCGCCTGTTTAACTGTTTTCTTTGCACTCGAGTTTTTAGTACTGTTTTTGGGGCTGCTTTTAGCGTTGCTACTAGCGCCAGGTTTAGTCTTAAAAGCTCCCTTAGGCTTAGTTTTGGGCCGCGTTTTACTATTTTTGGCACCGTTAACATTGTTAGCGCTGTTAGATTTATCAATCGCAGCAGATAAGGATTTAGACTTGGCATTGGATTTAGAACTTTTTCCGCTGCCCCCATCCGCACTGGAATCCTCGGTCAGCGCCAGAATAGTACTCAGCTCTGTCTGCGTTAAATCTCGCCAGTCTCCAGTGGGTAGTCCTTTCAAGCTGACATTCATAATGCGGGTGCGCTCTAACTGTTTTACCTCGTAGTTAAAGTGCTCACACATCCGGCGAATCTGCCGGTTTAACCCCTGCACTAAAGTAATCCTAAAGCTGTACTGAGATTCTTTAGAGACTTTACACTTTTTGGTCATCCCCCCAAGAATAGGCACGCCGTTACTCAACCCCAGAACAAACTGCTCAGTGACAGGTCGGTTGACAGTGACTATGTATTCTTTTTCATGATTGTTGCCAGCACGTAATATTTTATTGACCAGATCACCGTTGTTGGTCAAAAAAATCAATCCTTGTGAGTCTTTATCTAAGCGCCCTATAGGGAATATTCTGGAGCTGTGGCCAACGTAATCGACAATATTGTCGCGCTCGTCACCCTCTGTGGTACTAACGACTCCCACCGGTTTATTCAAGGCAATAAAAACCAGTAGTTCCTGCTCCATAGGCTCAATGCGCTGACCGTTGACTACTACTTTATAGCCCGGCATCACCCTGTCGCCAACCTCGGCTTTTTTACCATTTATAAATACATTTCCCTGCTCGATAAAGCGATCGGCATCGCGCCTGGAACACAGACCACTCTGACTGATGTATTTATTTAAACGGGTTGAAAATAACTCTGACATAGATGTATACGACTCAAAAACGATTGAAAAAGCAGCCCAGAGCAACTGAGCAAGCCTGGCTGGCGCTATTGTACTAGATAATCAGCGCATAATCGCAGCCACTTTTCAGATTAATAACTCTTTTTAAAGGTACCACTGCCGACTGGGGTATGCCTCACATCAGTTTGCTGACGAAACCTACAAAGCTAAGCTGTTAGTGCATTGTTAACAGCTTAGCTGTTAACGTATAGTTAGCAGCGCTCTAAGGTATAGCTTTGCTGATTGAGCAGTGAGGGAATTTGCGCACGTGCAGCAGCGACTTGTGTCAGATCCAACTCGAGAAACTGCAGTCCAGGCTCACTACCTCCTAAGTCACAACAAACCTCTCCCCAAGGGTTAACCACCAGTGAGTGCCCCCAGCTCTGGCGAGAGTTATCATGAGTACCCACTTGAGCGGCAGCGATTATCCACAGACCATTTTCGATCGCGCGGGCGCGCAGCAGTGTTTGCCAATGGTCACGGCCAGTTTTCATAGTGAAGGCAGAGGGGACAAAAACAACAGTGGCCCCCGCCTGTGCATAGAGTCGATACAAGTGCGGAAATCGTAAGTCATAACAAATGCTCTGCCCCCATGCCCCCCAGGGAGTATTTACTAATACCGCCTTTGATCCCCGAGTGTAACGGTCGGATTCGACAACAGATTTCTGCCCTTGCAGCTGCACATCAAACAGGTGGATTTTATCGTAACTGGCGCGTACAACACCTTGTCCATCCAATAAATCACTGTGATTTAACAATTTTTCGAATGAGCCTAGTATCGGGGTAGAACCAGTATGTAGCCATAAATTATGATACTGCGCCTGCTCTTTACAGATCTGGATGAAAGGGTCTTGCTCAGCGCTGAACAACTGCTGTTTAGGATTGTTTAGATTGGCATTCATCATCCCCGATGCCTCTGGCAGGGCCAGCAAATCACAATTTTGTGCAGCGGCGTCAGCGGCAAATTTTACCAGAGTGTCGATATTTTTCGAGTGGCTATTGGATGAGTTCATCTGCCCTATGCAGAGTTTTAACACTTGCTTCACTATTGTCTCCAGGGTGCCTGTTCGCTTAATATTTTTGTCAAATAATAGCTTGTTCTGCAGTGGATAGCTGTTTTTAAAACAGCAACTGACTGCCAACTGTCATTGATGGCTTATTCAGCGGCAATAGATTGGCTATACATAACAAAAACATAAACTGAAAATCCATATCTAATGTTACAACCTTTATTTTATATGAATCCAGCTGTTGCTAGAGAGCGTATCTAAAGATAAGTATCTAGCGATGCGCTGATTAACACTTTTTAAGGCTACGCTGGATAACACAGTAGCAAAGCACAGACAATAAACTCCTGCGCAGCTAAGGATTTATAGCTTAGTGCCTGCACACTGGCCTACTAGACATTTTTTCAGGCCTCTTTTCCCCACAGGATGTGAGATATGAACAAACTACTAATGCTCGGCGCTCCCCTGTTAGCGACCTTAATCGGCTGCAGTCCGCAGTTAAAACCTAATTCTGAAATAAACTCCTATTACGTCACCCCTGGCAGCAGCTTTTACCCGACACAGTTATGTGGCGTCGGCCCCTCAGGTGAGGCTTGCCTGCAGATGAAAGATGGCCCCAAGGTGAAAACGCAAATAAATGATTACTTTTTGAATTGGCTAGCTGGATTACAAGCCAATGAAACTATTATAGCCGACTCCGGCAGAAGCTCTTATCGACTGCCAACTGAGCAAGCCGTCCCACTGTTGCAAGCACTTGTTGAGGATAACAAGCAGCGAGATTTTGAGCGCTGGATGAAGTACGATGACGAAGATGATTGACTGGATTGCCTGACAAGGGACAGCTGGCTGATGCGATGTTCTCTGTTGGGGCCTTGAGAGGGCAACTCAATAACAGTGAGGCCGAACAAGCTTATGCACTGGCTTTTCGGTAGAGAATCACTTCATTAACACTTGGGTATTTACTAAATTTCTGCCCGGTGCAATAGCGCTGCGCCCCTCACTCCGCTGGCATCGCCAAACTCTGGTGCCAACACCACTGGCGCTTGTGCGCGATCAAACAAATGTTGCTTAATATAGGCCGGTAATTTCTGATAAAGGGCGCGGACATTGCTCATACCGCCACCTAAGACAATTGCATCGGTGTCGTAGCTCAATTGTATAGTGGCCAAACTGGAGGCCAGCATATCGACATAGATCTCAAACACTTCGCTCGCCAGTTGATCGCCGCTGTCCACCAGCAACATTATTTGTTCTGCACTGATGCTCTCTAGGGTAATAGCATGTGTCTGTTGGTATTTAAATTTATACAAATTTTGCAGACCGCTACCGGAAATATATTGCTCTGCACAGCCCTGTAGACCGCAGGCACAAGGCCAGACCGGAATGTTATATTTATCAAGTATATAGGCATTAATCCCGATATGCCCCCACTCTCCGGCGAAACCGTGCACTCCGGTACATAACTTGCCTGCTGTCACTTGTCCTCCGCCAGCGCCTGTGCCGATAATGGCACCAAATACGTTCTGGTAATCTTTAGCACTGCCTAGAATAGCCTCAGAAAGGGCGAAACATTTACAGTCATTTTCGACCCGCACCGGGCGCTGCAGTAGATCACTCAGGTCTAGCTCTAACTGCTGACCTATGACACAGGGGATATTTACCGAGATAAAAGCACCATTGTGATAATCGCGTATCCCGGGAAAACCTATTCCCACTGAACCTATGCTCTGCAATTGTGCATCGAACTGGCGCACCATAGATTGAATTTTGTTGAGAAATTCAGAATAATCATCAATGGGCGTTGCCTGGCGCTGTTGCTTTACTAAATTAAACTCTTGATCAAAAGCGGCTAACTGTATTTTTGTACCGCCTATATCAAACCCATAATACATGCCTAAATCCTGCTTTATCTCGCTCACTTGACTACTACCTTAAGAATATTAAACTTGTCCTTTAGCTGGACGACAAAATCCCTCTAAGGCGTTTCGCCTCGCAGTATAACGGGCCACAAGTTAGCGACTCCATTGCCTGTATTTGTTAAACAGGCTGTTTAACCGACATCGCCAGTTTTTCAATTCCGTGTGACGGCGTCCATTGTTTAAATTCAACAAAACCATGTTTCTTGTATAAGTTAATTGCCGGTTTATTGACCACGGCGGTCTCTACAATTGCCTCTGTAAAATCAAATCCATGCAGAACATAACTGATTAACTTGGCTGCTATGCCTTTTCTAAAATACTTGGGGTCGACAGTCAGGCTATTAATCTCTAATTGCTGATTTTCAATGACTATTTCAATTACTGCAGCAAGACATTTATTTTCACTGAAACCATAAAACTCAGATTTTGAATGGCTTATATCCACTGCACTGCGCAATAGTGGTGGGAAATTTTCAACACCAATGAGTTGCGCTTCAATCTTATAAGAGTTCTGAAAAACAGTATGAATTTGACTGGCGACCTGATAATTCGAATTTTCTAGCTTTGTTATCATACTCTCTCCTGTGTCTATGTTGGCTTCTTAATGCCCGGGCAATGAGCCAAATATTTCTGGCTTTACAACATTCATGTTCTGCAAACTCAGCGCTTCTCGCTGTACTATTTATTAGAGACAGTGAAGCACCTGTAAGCTGATTTTTGATCAGCTATT
>ASZI01000180.1 GCA_000416315.1 Osedax symbiont Rs2
ATAAAAAGCGTTTTTAAGGCAATAGTGCTGGCCTCTTTATCAGCAATTACATAAACTAACAGCGCCCGCAAGTTGAGTTTAAATGGTTGCTCCGTGGGTGTTGATACAAACTGTTAACTTGCTGAATTTACTGCATTATATAAGGAAAAGATGTGTCTGATTTTTTACGGCCAATCAAGCTTTTGTTACTCCCTGTGCTGTTTATTACCGCCGCTATTTACGCGCTGCCTTTTAGTGCGCTGATTCCTGGGCAGTGGTCATTTTTTATCCCCTGGTTGCCATTGGCGATTAGTGGATTACTATTTTTAGTCGTAGGTTTCTTTAACTTTAGCCGTATATTATTTGCCGGATTGGTTAGTTTAACGGTTTGGACTTTTCTCAAATTAGATTTTGCCAATGCAGATTACAGCCAGCTGGCACTCGTGTTGATGTCGGTCAATATGCTGCTGATCGCTTTTTATAAAGAGCGTGGCACCTACAGTATCAGCGGTTTGTTGCGGATCGCTTTTATTTTCTGCCAACCGGGCTTGTTAGTCTTGCTCTATGTTTTTAAAGCTGATGAGTTTCATCAGGCAATCAGCTGGCAGCAGTTGGCGATCGAGGGGCACAATATCTCAATTGTAGCTCTGGCGGTCTTTGCGGCTTGTTTCTTGTATCTGCTGGTTAAGCTATTTGTGCAGAATCTACTGATAGATGCCTATCTATTGATTTCGCTGGTGTTCTCCGCATGGCTGTTACTCATGCCGCCCGCTACTGAAGTTCAGTTGAGTTTGCTAGTTTCGTTGAATCAATTACTGTTGCTGATGGCGCTATTCAAGCGCTCTTTAAGTATGGCCTATATGGATGAATTGACCGGTTTGCCGGGCAGGCGCGCACTGAATGAGCGGATGGTTAAGTTGGGAAAAAACTATACTGCCGCGATGTTAGATATCGACTTTTTTAAGAAGTTTAATGATACCTACGGTCATGATGTCGGTGATCAAGTGTTACGGATGGTGGCGCAAAAAATTCGCCAGGTAAAAGGGGGGACGGCGTACCGTTATGGCGGTGAAGAGTTCTGCATACTTTTTCCAACCACAGACCTGGAAATGGCTGCTGCTTCGCTGGAGGCGGTACGTGAGAGTGTTGAGCAGGCGAGTATGAAAGTGCGCAGTAAAAAACGCAGCAAGAACAATAAAAAAGGTCGTGGACTAAGAGGAACAGGCGGTGGTGGCGAGCTGGTTTCTGTTACTATCAGTGGCGGCTTAGCCACTGCCAGAACTAAGACTAGCCCCCTTAAAGCCGCCGATGTGGCCTTGTACAAAGCAAAAGAGCAAGGGCGAAACAGAATCTGTATGCCCAGTGTCAGTTAACTTTAGCTAGCTTTAAACAGCTAAAAAGGCGTTTGCAGTTTGCTGCTAACGCCTTTTTTTATGTCTGCTACTTGCTTAGTCACCTTGACTAGTCTGCCAGTTTATCCCTGAGCGAGTTTTTCTAACAAGCCTTCTACCGCATTAAAGCGCTCTTCTGGTCCCGCCATCGGCAAGACAAATTTTAGCTGGCTGGCTCCCTGCAACTTGTATCTGGTCGGTTGCTTTTGTACCAGGTTGACCAAGGTAATGGGATCTATTTTTGGCTCTGCGCCAAAATCTAGCCTGCCATTGCCAACACCTGCATCGATTTTAGTGATGTTCAGTGCATCTGCGGAATGTTTCAGGGCGGTGATGCGAAACAAATTTTTAGTGGCTTCAGGTAGCAGGCCAAAGCGATCGATCATTTCAATTTGCAGTTCTTTAAGGTCGGTATCATTTTTACTGCTGGCAATACGTTTGTACATAACCAATCGACTGTGAACATCTGCCAGGTAGTCATCAGGGATTAGTGCAGGTAAATGCAAGTTAACTTCTGATCCCAGCTGCAACGGTTTGTCCAAGTTGGGCGTTTTGCCGTCTCTGATTGATTCAATAGCCTGCTCGAGCATTTCCATGTACAAGGTAAAGCCTATGCCCTGAATCTGGCCACTTTGCTCTTCGCCAAGCAACTCACCGGCACCGCGGATCTCCAAATCATGACTGGCCAAGGTGAAGCCTGCACCGAGATCGGTGGCCTCGCAAATGGCATCCAGTCGCTTAGTTGCATCTTTACTGATGGCCTTGGGGTGTGGGGTGAGCAGGTAAGCGTAGGCCTGATGGTGAGAGCGTCCGACCCGGCCACGCAATTGATGCAGTTGTGCCAGGCCAAATTTGTCCGCCCGCTGGATAATAATAGTGTTGGCGTTGGGTACATCGATGCCAGTTTCTATAATAGTTGTGCACAGCAGTACATTGAAACGTTTGTGGTAAAAGTCGGACATGACCTGTTCTAACTGGCGCTCGCGCATCTGCCCGTGGCCTACAGCTATTCTGGCCTCCGGTACTAATTCTGCTAGCTCCCTGGCGACCTTGTCGATAGTTTTGACTTCATTGTGCAATACGTAGACTTGACCGCCGCGCAGTAATTCACGCAGTATCGCCTCTTTAATTGTGGCGGAGTCAGATTCACGGACAAATGTTTTAACTGAGAGTCGCCGCGCCGGTGGTGTGGCGATGATTGATAGATCGCGCATTCCCGACATGGCCATATTTAAGGTGCGCGGAATTGGAGTGGCGGTCATGGTTAGAATATCGACCTCGGAGCGCATCGATTTTAGCCGCTCTTTTTGCTGTACTCCAAAACGATGTTCTTCATCGATGATCACTAGCCCCAACTGTTTGAACTTGACGTCCTTTTGGATCAGTTTATGGGTGCCAATGATGATATCTACATTGCCGTTTTCTAACTGCGCTAAAGTGGCGCTCTGTTGCTTAGTGGTTTTAAAACGCGACACTATGTCGATATTAATCGCAGAGTCGGCAAAGCGGTCACTGAAATTTTCATAATGTTGCTGCGCCAGTAAGGTCGTGGGCACTAAAATTGCGACTTGTTTATTACTCTGTACCGCAATAAAGGCTGCGCGCATCGCCACTTCGGTTTTACCAAAGCCGACATCGCCACAGACCAGTCTATCCATGGGCTGTGCAGAGGTCATGTCGCGGATAACCGCCGCTATTGCCAAGGCCTGGTCAGGGGTCTCCTCAAAGGGGAAACTGGCGGCGAAACGTTTATATTCCTGAGCAGGGGATTCAAATGTGAAGCCTTTGCGGGCGGCTCGCCTGGCATAGATACTTAATAATTCAGCGGCAGTATCGCGAATTTTCTCCGCCGCTTTTTGCCTGGCTTTACTCCACTGCTCAGTACCTAAGCGGTGCAGTGGGGCCATATCGTCGCTGCTACCTGAGTAGCGGCTGATCAAGTGCAAGCTGGCCACGGGCACATACAATGTCGCATCGTTGGCATAACTTAGTTTTACAAACTCGTTCCCCTGGTCTTCAATGACGATAGTCTCTAGTCCGAGATAGCGTCCGACGCCGTGGTCTATATGCACTACCGGAGCGTTGAGTTGCAACTCGGTCAAGTTGCGCACCACTAGATCAGACTGACTCTTCTCCTTAGTGCGGCGCCGCTGTTGAAAGACCTGACGACCAAATAACTGCGATTCGCTAATTAGCTCCAATTGCTTGGGAATGCTCAGGCCGCGACTCAGTGGAAAAACAGTAATGGCAAGCTGTTCATCGCCCTCGATAAATTGCTGCCAGTTATCCAGGCTGGTGGGTGCCAGTTTTATTTTACCCAGCAACTCCAAAAGTGCCTCGCGTCGTCCGGCGGATTCGGCGCAAAAGAGAAAGCGGCTCTTAGGGTTGTCAGTTAAATGCTGCTGTAGCGCGCTGAGAGGGTCAGTACTTTGGGCGTCGACACTCAGCTCTGCAGGGGGAATGCACTTAAGGTTGCTCTTGCCTGCACCTTTGACTTTTTCTGTGCTGTACTGCAGCTTGCGAAAAGGTTTCAAATTGCGCATAAATTCACTGCTGTTTAAAAACAGTGAGCTAGGTTCAAGTATAGGACGTTCAATGTCGTGTCGCAGTTGCTCGTAGCGGTTGCAAACATCTTGCCAAAAATTCTGGCATTTATTCTCCAATGCTCCCTCGCTGATGATCAGGGAATCTTCGGGGAGGTAGTCAAAAAGGGTGCTGGTCTGTTGGAAAAATAACGGCAGATAATATTCTATGCCCGCGGGAGCGAAGCCATTACTGACATCTTGATAGGTCGGGCACTTTTTAGCGCTGACATCAAAGCCCTCGCGCCATTGTTTTTTAAACAGAGCGATAGCGTCTTCGGTCAGTGGGAATTCCCGGGCCGGAAGTAGTTTTATCTTCTCAATTTTGTCGATAGAGCGCTGTGATTCAGGATCAAAGGTTCGTAGACTGTCAATCTCATCATCGAACAAGTCGATGCGAAATGGCAGTTGGCTGCCCATAGGGTACAAGTCTATGATGGAGCCGCGAAAGGCAAACTCTCCGTGGGAGAACACATTGTCAACGGCGCGATAGCCAGCTTCGACTAACTGATTGCGCAATTTGTCGACATTGATGCTCTGGCCGCGGTTGAGTATTAAGGTGTTGGCGACTAAAAAATCGTAGGGCACAATGCGTTGCATAAAGGTGCTGATTGGCACTACGATAATGGCCTTTTCAACGATGGGCAGTTGTTGCAAAGTTGTCAGTCGACTGGAGATAATATCCTGGTGCGGTGAAAAGTTATCATAGGGCAAAGTTTCCCAATCGGGGAAAGGTAATATCTGCAACTGTTGCGCTGGGGTGAAAAAGCGAATTTCGCTCTCTAAGGTGAGCGCGCTGTCAGTATCCTTACAGATGACTACAGTCAACCCATGCTGTTGACTGGCCGCCTCTGCGATCAGCCAGCCGGCACTGGCGCCTTCAACGCCGCCAAGCCATTTAGTATCAGCATTTTTACCCGGTAAGGTGAATGCAAGTTGTGTCAAAGCCAGTCCCCATGAATGATTTCTTTAAAAAGTCCGCTATTTTATGTCAGTTGCGCACTGAAAATCAGTAGTTTATGAATTTAATTTAAATATAGTCTAAAGTCTTGCCATTTAGGTTTGCCCATCGTCCGATAAATAGGGATAATGCGCGCACTAATTATCACCAAATATTGGAGAGTATTGTGAGTCGAGAGCAACTATTTTCAGCATGGAAACAACGTGAAGCATTAACAGAGGAGATGGTTCCTTTAGTCGGTGCTTTATACCGTGATCATAATGTTGAGACCTCGGTTTTTGGTCGCCTGTTAGTTAAGCGATCTGTTATTGATATATTAAAGGCGCACCGTTATGGTCGTCAAATTGAAAGCACAGAACTCACTGTAGACGATACGTTTCCAGTATTAAACATCCTACCTGAGCTAGAGCTTAAGAATGCACATATCGATATCGGTAAGCTAGCGATTAAATTCCGCTCGCAAACTGAGCAGTCGGACTTAAAAGCATTTTTAAAGACTGAACTGGCGGCTTGTGCCGGTCAGGAATCTGCCCGAGCTACCGACGTGGTTCTCTACGGTTTCGGTCGTATTGGCCGTCTGTTAGCGCGTCTTTTGCTTGAGCAAACAGGTGGTGGCAGCGGTATGCGTCTCAGCGCTATCGTTGTGCGCAAGGGCAAGGCTAAATTTGATTTAGAGAAGCGCGCTAGCTTATTGCGCCGCGACTCAGTACACGGTGCTTTTAAAGGCAACATCACCGTCGATGAAGAGAACCATGCACTGATTGCCAATGGCAACATGATTAAAATCATCTTTGCCAGCAGCCCGGAGGAAGTGGATTACACTAAGTACGGGATTAAAGACGCACTGATTATCGATAACACCGGTATGTGGCGTGACAAGGAAGGCTTAAGCCTTCACTTGCAGTGCCCGGGTGCCAAAAAAGTACTACTGACAGCACCTGGCAAAGGCATTAAAAACATTGTTATGGGTGTTAACCAAGACGATGTGTTGGATGAAGATACTATTGTCTCCGCCGCCTCTTGCACCACTAACGCTATTACCCCTGTGCTGAAGGCGCTGTGCGATGAGTTTGGTGTCGAAAATGGTCACGTTGAGACTATTCACTCTTTTACCAACGATCAAAACTTAATTGATAACTATCATAAAGGTGATCGTCGCGGCCGCGCTGCCACGCTGAACATGGTTATCACTGAAACGGGTGCTGCCAAGGCGGTATCTAAGGCGCTTCCACAAATGGAAGGCAAGCTGACCGGTAACTCTATTCGCGTACCTACACCTAACGTTTCTATCGCTATCTTAAACTTAAACTTAGAGAAAGAGACCAACAGGGACGAGCTGAATGATTACTTGCGTAATGCAGCGCTGCACTCTGATCTGCAAAAGCAAATTGGTTACAGCATCTCTCCAGAAGCGGTCTCCACAGATTTTGTTGGCTCACGATCTGCGGGCACTGTAGATGCACTGGCAACTATTGCTGAAGGTGGTAAAAGCTGTGTAGTCTACATTTGGTACGACAACGAATTTGGCTACAGCTGTCAGGTTATGCGTTTAGCTAAACGTATGACTAAGCACACTTTGGCAGCTTTCCCAACCGAAGAATAATTCCTCGGCCTACTCGGCCAGGACTTGCAAAAAAGCCGCGCACACTTGAACTGCGCGGCTTTTTTTTACCTGCAGTGCAGCTTTTGCCAAAAAAACAGTTAATGCCTGCTCAAATGGACGGTTTTTTAAACAGGTAGCGTGGCAATAGCTTGCGCGGCTTTTAGTAGCAGTCGCTTATGCGCTATCACGCGCTTTTAGCTCTACTCCTAAGTCGATGCAAGTATTGTCAATCGGTTGATTTTTAATACGTTTCACAAGCAGTTGCGCCGCAGTTGAACCCATCTCATAGAGCGGTGTTTTGATGGTTGTTAGCGAGGGATTGATACAGGCGGAAGCATCTAAATCGTTGAAGCCGGCGATGGCAATTTGCTGCGGAATTTGCAGTTGTCTGCGCTGGCACTCGTAGATGGCACCGTAAGCAATATCGTCATTGTTACAGAAAACGGCGTCGATTTGCGGGTGTGTTGTGAGAATATCGGCAATTAATTGCCCGCCTAATTTCACTGATGACGCAGCTTTGGTGGTTAGAATGTAATCAGTGGCCTCTAAGCCGGCATTATTAAGAGCCGTTAAAAAGCCGCTCATTCTGCGCTGAGATCTAAAGTCCATCTGTGCGCCAATAAAGCCAATATGTTGATATTTTCTTGCTACTAAATACTCGCCCATCATTTTTCCGGCCCCAAAGTGGGATATTCCGACGTTCATATCTATAGGGTCTTTATAGCCGGTTTCCATAATTTGCACGATCGGGATAGCGGCGTTGTTCAATAATTTTTTACTTTTATCGGATAGATCCAAACCGGTAATGATGATGCCATCGGGGTGTTGGGTTAAAAGCTTGGCGATTAAACTTTCTTCTTTTTGTGTTGAATAATAAGTATTGGCAAACAATACATCCAGATCAGCTGGCGTACAGACATCGTAAATGCCTTTAATCACATTACTAAACACAGTATTTGAGATAGAGGGGATGACCACCGCAATAGTATTAGTGCGGTTAGTCGCCAGAGACTTTGCGGCGCGATTTGGGATGTAGCCAAGTTCAGAAACTGCTGTCTCAATTTTAATGCGCACTTTATCCGACACTTTTTCTGGGCTGTTTAGCGCCCTGGAGACGGTAATAGCACTAATATTGAGTAACTTAGCGATATCCTCTAAGGTTACTCGGCCCTTGCCGCGAGATTTTGTTTTTGTTGGCGCTGTGCTCACTTTTAATCCTGCTCAGAAATCGAATAGTCAGCAGTATAACATCGTCAAAATCTGTGTACATATGTTAGCGCTAACATAATTATTAGAATTATATTGACAAGATCCACCAAGAGATATTAAGGTGTTTGACATATTATTATTTTGGTTAGCAAATATGAAACATAAAATGTTAGCGCTAACATTTGGGGTCCGTAAATGAATTTTATCGTCATGGGCGTCGCTGGTAGTGGTAAAAGTACTGTTGCGAAATTACTCGCAGCTAGATTGCAGGCTGAGTTTCTGGAAGGGGATGATTTTCATCCGCCCGCTAATGTCGCGCAGATGAGCAACGGGCTGGCACTAACGGATGCCGATCGTCTTCCCTGGTTGGTGAATTTAAACCGCATCATAGGTGCTCGCAATGAACTTGGCAGGCCTTTTGTATTAGCCTGTTCGGCGCTGAAGAAAAGTTACCGTCAGCAGTTAGCGGCGGGGGGGTACCCGTTGCTGTTTTTCTACCTTAAAGGAACCTCTGAGTTGATCACTCAGAGAATGCAGCAACGCAAGAATCATTTTATGTCTACCGACCTGGTGATTAGTCAGTTTGAAGCATTGCAAGAACCTGAAGAAGAAGAGTGTGCAGTCACTGTGTCAATCGATGGCTCAGTGGAGCAAATATTGCAGCAAGTCATTCGTGCTATAGCGGACATTAAAACCTACAGTCAAGTTTAGAAGTTCAACAGCAAAACGTGATTCGAGTTAGCTTAAGGCTAGCCCAGTTACTTTATCCTAAAAATAAGAAGTGAAATGAGGTTCAAAATGAAAACAAGCAAAAAGCGTTTTTCCAAATCCGTGCAACTATTTACGGCAAATTTATTTAGCTCGGTTATCGCGCTGGGGGTACTGGCCAGTTCGGCAGTGGCCGCAGATTATAATTTGAAATTCCAATCAAGTGATAACGCAGGTAATCCTAACTATATGATAGTTCAGGAGTGGGCTAAAAGTGTTGAACAACTTACCGATGGAAAAGTCAGCATTGAGATGCTGCCTGTAGGTGCTATTGTCAAGCACACTGAAACTTTGGACGCAGTAGGTTCGGGGATTCTGGATGGACACGTGACAGCGACAGGTTATTTCTCTGGTAAAGATCCAGCTTTTGGCTTGATTGGTAACACAGTTGGCGCCTGGGGCGACCCGGCTGAGATGCTTGATTTTATCAATAATGGTGGAGGTCGCGAGCTATATGAAGAGTTGCTGTCTCCCTATGGAGTTCAGTTTCTGGGCGCATCAGCTACTGGTCTGGAAGCATTCGTCTCAAAAGTACCGCTCAACGGTGTTGCCGATTTAAAGGGTCTTAAGCTTAGAGCACCTGAAGGTTTAGTGCAGGCCGTATTTGCAGCAGCGGGCGCTTCTCCGGTCAATTTGCCGGGCTCAGAAGTATATACATCTCTGGACAAGGGTTTGATCGATGCTGCGGATTACACCGTATTCTCAACCAACCAACAGCAGGGATTGCACAAAATTGCCAAGCATCCAGTTTATCCAGGGTTTCACTCAATGCCTGTGATCGAAGTCTCTATGACTCAAAAGACCTGGAATAAGATGCCTGCAGATCTGCAAAAAATCATGCTAAGTTCAGTGAAAACCTTTGCAAATAATATGATTAGCACCTTAAAAAATAATGACATCAAAGCCGTTGCTCAGGCAAAAGCATCCGGCGATATAACCATTCATGACTGGAGTATGCAAGAGCGTAATAAGTTTCGTAGTATTGCCCAAGGTCAATGGGAAATTTTTGCCAAGAAGTCCCCGAATGCACAAAAAGTATTTACTGTGCTGTCTAAATACCTGAACGACAAAGGAATGCTATAAGACTCACTCTAGTTGAGTGTTTGCTATAAAAGATTGGCCCCGGGAAGTTTTCTTCCCGGCTCAGTCGCTGATTGCAGCTCTATATTATCCGCTGCGACTGCGGTATTCATTGAAAAACAATGTTAAGGACTTGTGCAGTACTAATTCATTCCCCTGGATGTATAGTGTTGCGGTTGTGGGTCTTGCGGCTATCCCTTAACGAAATAATATTTAAGGCAATTGATCATGAATAGCTCAGACTCCGGTGCATTACGCGCTTCAGATAACCACCAGCCGACAACTTCCCTGGATAAGTTAATCATCAAAGTCGGGGATTTATTAAGCCTGGTTTTTCTGATAAGTGCCTGCATTATTATATTCGAAATTCTGATGCGCTATATTTTCAATGCCCCAACCATCTGGGTACACGAGACCACCACTTTGTTATGTGCCATTTGTTTTATGTACGCCGGCAGTTACTGCCTGGCCTGCAACAGGCATATCCGCATCGGCATTATTTACGATTTGGTGTCGAGTAAAGTCAGACACAAGCTGGATATATTTATCTCTGTATCCGGTCTTGTGTATATGTTGGCGCTGAGTTGGGCTGCATACGATGTGGCCCAGAAATCTCTGTTTGCTCCCTGGGGAGATTTTCGTATGGAAACTAGTGGCAGTGCCTGGGACCCAGCTTTACCTGCCATCATAAAGTCGGCGCTGTTTATGGTAGTAGTGCTAATGCTGGTGCAATACCTGCTGCATCTAATCAAGTTGCTCACACCGGGAAAAGGAAAGTAAAATGTTTGAGTTATTTGATTTATCTGTGATCGGCATTGAGTGGGGAAGCCTGCTAATGCTGGGAATTATGTTTTTACTGTTATCCACAGGTATGCCGCTGGCGATTGTCACAGGTATAGTCGCACTGATTTTTGCCATTTTCTGGATCGGCCCTCACTCGACCCCTTTACTGATCAGTAGAATTTACAGCTTTAGTACTTCCTATGTATTTGTCGCTGTACCTATGTTTGTATTAATGGCTGCGATACTAGACAGGTCTGGGATTGCCAAAGATCTGTTTAATGCGATGCGTTTAATCGGCGGAAAAATACGCGGTGGAGTAGCAGTGCAAACCTTAGTAGTGGCAGTATTTCTGGCCGCTATGTCCGGTATTATTGGCGGTGAAACGGTGTTACTGGGACTATTGGCACTGCCACAAATGTTGCGTTTAGGTTACGACCGCAATTTAGCCATTGGTGTTGTCTGTGCCGGCGGTGCATTGGGGACTATGGTACCCCCTTCAATCGTGCTGATAATTTATGGCTTAATTGCCAACGTCTCTATCGGTGACTTGTTTACCGCCTCTTTCTTGCCGGGTATGTTACTGGCCTCTTTTTACGTGATTTATGTTCTTGCCCGCTGCTATCTGAATCCAAGCCTGGCGCCTATTGCCGATGAGCAAGAACTAAGGATGTCCGGTGCGCAGAAATGGCAGGTGATGCGCGGCGTCGCTCTTCCGGTCGCTGTCGCTTTCAGTGTATTAGGCAGTATTTATGCAGGTATTGCCTCTGTCACAGAAGCGGCTGGGGTAGGGGTGGCTGGGATTACATTGTCAACCTGGCTGCGCGGGGAGCTGAACTGGGAGTTGATGCGCGAGAGTGCCAAACAGACCTTGCGCACTTGCGGAATGATCATCTGGATTGGTATTGGGGCCACTATGATTGTCGGGGTCTACAACTTAATGGGCGGCATGCGCTTTGTTGAGAATTTAATCCTCAATTTTGGCGACGGCAGCGCTCTGTCTATCTTGCTGCTGATGATGGGCATTTTATTCCTGTTAGGCTTGTTTCTGGATTGGGTGGGTATAGCGCTACTGACGATGCCTATTTTTGTCCCTATCATCATTCAATTAGGTTACGATCCGGTTTGGTTTGGTGTTGTGTTTTGCATGAACATGCAAATATCATTTCTGAGCCCGCCTTTTGGCCCCGCCGCTTTCTACTTGAAGAGTGTCGCACCGCCAGATATTACTTTAGGGCATATATTCCGTGCCGTTCTGCCATTTATAGGACTGCAGGCAATAGCTTTGGCATTGCTAATCAGTTTTCCAGTACTGGCGCTTTGGTGGCAGTAAGTGCCACACGATGCTACCAGGAGTGCCCTTAATTGTCTGTCCCGAAATACTCAGTAGTGCGCTATACACACACACAGAAGCTCAGCCTCTGTCTGGGTATAGCTGGGCAAAATGCTGATACTGTGCTGCAGTTACAGCTCGGATAGATCAGCGTAGACCAGGTAATCGACAATCTTCTGCTGCTCAATGGTTAGTTGTGTAGCGAAGTTGGCGCTGTGCTTGCTGCCATCTAAGCGCACGTAATCAACACTGCCATTGCACCATAGAGCATTGCTGCTCTGACTGATTTTATCGATGCGGTGGGACATAGAGTGAATACTGCTAAAAAATTGCCGATTGGCATCCAGTACCGCAACTTTATTATCGATTAGTGGGTAATTACCGATGCGAAATCTCACTTTATCGCCAATTACCTGTTCCAGGTAATTCAGGTCCTTGTTGTCTACTGCAGTATATAAATCGCTAATAAATTGTTCTGCTTGTCTGTTGTTCATCTGTAGTTTCTCTCTAGTCTCTGTTTATGGTTAGTTCGCCGGACTCACCGCCGTATTGGTTTTTTTCGGATGCAAGGCTGCTGTGGTATTGCATAAATTCAAATTGAAAGCCCGCCGGGTCGCAGTAGTAGACAGTGCTACGAAAGGGGTGATCGCGGCCGACTATGTCGATTTCGAAGCCTCTGCCAGTGAGCCGCTCTATCAAGTCAGTTAAGTCATCAATGACAAAACCTAAATGTGCCAGACCGGGAGAGAGCCCCTTCAGGTTTCTTATTGTTCCATCTGCACCGTCGTTGAGGCAGATGTAATAATCGTCATCACCTACATGTACCCAGTTGCGGACAGTATTGGCCCAGGCTCCCTGTCCGCGACCGCGAACTCTCCAGTGTGGGAGTGCGGCGAGCAGGAAGTCGAGCGTCGGCTGAATGTCTTTTACCACTAGATTTGCATGTTCTAAGCGCACCATTGTTATCACCTTTGGGTGTTTGTAAGTCAGTGGTGTTACTTTACTTTAGAGAGTATTGATCAACAATATAGCTACATGTAAACTCTTAGTTGGTAAAAACTCAACTATTTAGGATCGATAGCTATGGACTGTTTCAATGCGTTGCCCATTTTTGTGGCAGTTGCCAAAAATGCCGGTTTTTCTGCTGCCGCCAGAGAACTTGGCTTGTCAAAATCAGCGGTGAGTAAACGTATTACCAAGTTGGAGGCGCAACTGGGCAGTCGCTTGTTACATCGCACTACCAGAAAACTTAGCCTGACGGAAGCGGGAGAGCGGTTTTACCAGCATGCTCTGCAAGCGATTTATGCTGCCCAAAACGCAGAAGATGCCGTCTCTGAATTGCAGGGAGAGCCGCAGGGGTTGTTAAAAATTAATGTACCTATGACTTTTGGGCTAGTGCACATAGCACCGCTAATTCCGTTATTTTTACAGCGCTGCCCAAAAGTGAAAATTGATTTACAGATGGATGACAAGGCGATTGATTTGATAGCAGAGGGCTTTGATTTAGCGATCCGCAGCGGAGTATTAGCGGATTCGACTCTGATTGCCAGAGAGCTGACACAATTGCGTAGCATAGTGTGTATGAGTAGCGGTTATCGGCCACAGGGTCCCCTGTTATCACCTGCAGATTTAAGCGCGGAAAACTGTCTGTTGTACAGCTATTCTGCCAGTGCTGACAACTGGAGATTTATCCGTAACGGGGTAACTGAACAAGTTAAAGTGGCAGGGAATTATCGGGGGAACAGCAGTGCAGCGCTAAAAGAGGCACTGTTAAAAGGTGCCGGTATCGGCCGCTTGCCATCTTTTGTCGCCAGTGAGTATTTGGCCAGTGGTGACTTAGTGAGAGTGTTTACAGATTACCAAATGCCGACGGCGCCACTCTATGCGCTCTACCCGGAACGCGCTTATGTTCCGGCAAAAGTGCGGGCTTTTTTAGATTTCAGCATCGAATGTTTTGGCGTCGACCGACCCTATTGGGATGAAAATCTATAACGCTTAGCACTACAATATTGTTGACTGAAGAGTGTTTGAAGATTAAATATATTCTTTGAATACCTCTAAATTTTCTGCGCTCATAGTAGGTATCATCTCGGTAATTTGATAGCGGGCAACAGCCGCCCGATGAAAAGGATCTTGCTCAATAATTTTTTGCAGTTGCTCGAGGTTGGCGCAGTTTGCCATGATAACTCCTCCTGTTCTGGGCACTTTTCTGCCCGAGAACAGGAATACTTTTTTGGTGTAGTACTTTTGCAGATAATCGACATGTGCATCAATGTGCTTGTCCACTTCCGACAGCTGCTTTATATACTCAAGTGATACTATAAACATACTTTTCTCTACAGCTTAAGTTTTGTTGGAGTGGCTTTTTTTCTGAACAGCTTTTTCAGCAGTGAGTCAAAATTACGGATAATTGCCACCCCGGAAAATATCAACACTACGCCAAATATATCCTGGGAATTAAGACTTTCACCGAGCAGAGCTATACCGACAAATATGCCGACTACCGGGATGATAAAGGTATTCAAAGAGGTATTGCTGGGGCCGGCACGCTTTAGCAGGCGAAATAATATGATGTAGGCCAGGGCGGTGGAGAACAGCGCTAAAATAAACAGTGACAGCCAGACATCCAGGCGATAATCAAAGCTCGGTATCCCCTCGATGTTAATACTAACCAGGGACATGGCAATCGCCGCCCAGATTAAAGTGTAGGTAGTCACCACTGTTTTATCTATATGATCCGGAACAAATTTTTGATAGTAAATGCCACTGCAGCCATAAAAGAAACAAGCGCAGATCATCGATAGCTGGCCTAAGCTGGTCAGGTCAAAATTGTTCAGTTTATCGAGACCCATGATGGTGATTATTCCCAACATTCCCATTCCCAGACCCAGCGCTTTGCGCCAGCTCATACGCTCGCTGCCGCCGATAAAGAAGTGCGCTAAAAAGGCGGTGAAAAAAGGCACGCTGCCGTTAAAAATAGCACCGATGCTGGTGGATACATGCTGCTGACCCCAAGTGAAAAAAGAGAAAGGTATAGCACAGGAGAGTAGACCGCCACCTAACAGTAACAGTTGTTCCCGGGCACTCAAGCGCAGTTGCTTGTTACTGATCAGACACCACAGAAGAAGAGCGCTAAAGGCAATACACAACCTTAAAAAGACTAAGGTGAAAGGGGGGATTTGATCCAGTGAATTTTTGATGTTAATAAAAGAAAAGCCCCAGAGTAGCGACAGTGCCAATAGCATTATCCATTCAACTCTACCCATAGTGTATTGATTTGTGTTCATCTATGCTTCCGTCTTAGTGTTTTAAATGACTAATCTGTTTGTTTTTCAGAGCTAATCATCTCTGTTAAAGAGCAGATATTGAATCACTGCTGCTGCTTTT
>ASZI01000181.1 GCA_000416315.1 Osedax symbiont Rs2
GGGGGGGGGGGGGGGGGTTGCAGTGATTGACGGCAAATGAACTAACTGCAGCCGGACTACAACCGATAAGAGGGAAACACTAAAAACAGCGCTAGCCGCGAGAAATTAGCGTGACTGTGCACGCTAATAGAGGTCGTCAGGCAACCGACAAAGGCCCACATAGCTGCAGGCTTTTATGTCAGATGATCAGCCTTTTTTGGCTAACAGCATTTCCAGTTTACCAGCTAAGCGCTGATCTTTTTCTTGGTCACGCTTTTCTTTTTCCTGACGTCGTTGATTCTCTCTACGGCGCTGATGGAATTCTTTTAACTGCACCTTCGCGTACTCAGCTTCACTCTCAGAAACCTTTCCAGCACTTTCTCCAGCGAGATCGATACGATCAGTGTCTTGCTTCATGGCACGAAAATAGTTCGGAGCACGAACATAAGAGGCAAGCGCACGCTTAATCTTATTTTTTGCCACTTTTTCATCAGCAATCAAGTCATCTTGGATGCCAATTTTTAAAGGACGAATGTTTGTGCGGCTGAATGTCTCAGGATAAGTTTCAATCAACAAAGCTAAAGCAGCTTGATTTCCCGCTCTATTTTTTGCTTTATTTTTACTTGGAGCCGCTTTATCCGACTCGCTTTTTTCTGTCTTAGTCACTTCTGGTATCACAACAAAACTCTCGAGTATTACTTTATTTACTTAGGAAACTAGTTAATTAGAGCAACATATTAAGCATATGCCGTAGCCTAACAGCTGCAAGTTCTCTGACAGGGTAGCATCAAAAATTCCAACCACAATAGCACTATTTACAAAATTAACCCTAGAATTTGAAAACATCAAACTTTACAACTACTCAGCTTGACCTTTACGGATCACGTATTTGAATACCCCTTCCTGTTCAGTATGACTAATCAGCTCATGACCTAGGAAAGTGCAAAATTTGGGTATATCTCGCACTGTCGAGGGGTCACTTGCTGTTACCAGCAAAGTTTCACCGATCGCCATATCGCGGATTTGACTATGTAGCATCATCACTGGTTCAGGACAGTACAGACCTTCTGTATCCAGTACATTGTCTACTTCTGAATCAAACATATATAACCTTATTAAGCCAATATTCTGTGCCGCTGTGCAAAAGCCTAGATCGGCGGCGGCGCTATTGTCGCAAATTTCTTATTGAAGCGAAAGCCAATCTAAAAATAATCCGAGATTGATTCCTGTTTGCACGACAGAAGATTAATTGCAGTTGGCGCTAAGCATCTTGGCATCCACAATCCGACCGACAGTATTTATCACTGACTGTAAGTGTTGTAATTGAGTAAAGCCTGAGCGAACCCTGGGATGCAAATCATGATCCCCATCGATCAACCAATGCAATTGTACATTTTCAGACAGGGGATAAGTTAAAACTTCAGCTTTATTTCCCAGTTTATCTCTCTCCCCCTGAAAAATATGGATCTCACAGCGCAATTGTTGCAGATGTTCAATACGCAAAACCTCGGGCTTTTTTATCGAATGAAAAGGATAGCCGTATACAAAAACGGCACTGGCAGCTACCTGATCTGCAATCAATGTAGCCCCCCTTCCACCCATAGACTTCCCCGCCAGGAACAGAGGATTTTTACTCCCGCTGAAAAGCTCTGGGTAACGCTGTTGCACTTCTTCTATAACATCCAGAAAACACTGCTCTAAAACTGGCATTTTATCGGGCAAACGCCTCTTGCCGGTACCCCTGCGTTGAGCCATGTAAGGAAACTCAAAACGTACCACCATTAAGCCGCAATTAACAAGCTGTTCACTTATTTGTTGTAAATAGCAATGATCCATTGCCATACCGGCACCATGGGCCAATACCAACACTCCCTTTTCTGCACTACCTTCTACTAACAAATTCAATTTAAATCACCTGATTACTCTAAATAGCACAGCCCTGTATTTTTGCCATTATGACCTATACTCTAAAAACTGTGGAATATGAGTGTTTACTTTTTGTACGCCAGCGGTCAGGATTTAGGCAAAATAAAGTTCAATTAACTGACATGACGCATTTTTTTCTAAATTATATCTATATTTATTGAATAGTTGTCTGAATGCCATTGAATATTTAAGGGTATTCCAAGATAATTAGCCACAATAATAAACTCTAAAATAACGCTTATCGATGAGATCCCTACATGAGCACCGTAACTGCACACCCACAATACGACTATAAAGTGGTGCGCCAATTCTCAATTATGACTGTAATTTGGGGAATCGTCGGCATGACCGTCGGCCTCCTTATCGCAGCACAATTGGTCTGGCCCCAATTAAATTTTGACACAGCTTGGCTAAGTTTTGGCCGATTGCGCCCTCTACATACCAATGCGGTAATTTTTGCATTTGGTGGCAGCGCACTTTTTGCCACATCTTACTATATTGTACAAAGAACCTGTCAGACAACACTCTTTGGTGGATGGCTAGTTCCATTTACTTTCTGGGGTTGGCAGGCAATTATTGTATTGGCTGTAATCACTCTCCCTATGGGTCTGACCTCTTCTAAAGAGTACGCCGAGCTAGAGTGGCCAATCGACATTTTGCTGACCTTGGTCTGGGTTGCTTACCTGGTTGTTTTTGTCGGCACCGTGCGCAACCGCAAAACCTCCCATATCTATGTAGGCAACTGGTTTTTCCTTGCTTTCATTTTAGTTGTGGCGGTTTTACACATAGTTAACAGCGCCGCAGTACCTATCTCGATGTGGAAGTCTTACTCTGTTTACCCTGGTGCTATCGATGCCATGGTCCAATGGTGGTACGGACACAACGCTGTAGGCTTCTTTTTGACCGCTGGGTTCTTGGGTATGATGTACTACTTCGTTCCCAAACAGTCTGGTCGACCTATCTATTCATACCGCCTTTCGATTGTGCATTTTTGGGCATTAATTGCCACTTACATCTGGGCCGGCGGACACCACTTGCACTACACTGCGCTTCCGGATTGGACCCAGTCAGTGGCCATGGTTATGTCTCTAATTTTACTCGCTCCCTCTTGGGGCGGCATGATTAACGGTATGATGACCTTGTCTGGTGCCTGGCATAAACTGCGCACTGACCCTATTTTACGCTTTTTGGTGGTCTCTCTGTCCTTCTACGGCATGTCGACTTTTGAAGGCCCAATGATGGCAATCAAGACAGTCAATGCACTTTCGCATTTTACTGACTGGACCGTCGGCCACGTACACGCTGGTGCACTTGGCTGGGTGGCGATGATTTCTATCGGCGCGACCTATCACATGGTGCCAAAAGTATTTGGTAAAGCGCAAATGTATAGCACTAACCTAATCAACCTCCACTTCTGGCTGGCAACAGCCGGTACTGTACTTTATATCTGCGCGATGTGGGTAAATGGTATTTTGCAAGGGCTGATGTGGCGCGCGGTAAACGCAGATGGCACATTAACTTATAGCTTTGTAGAAGCCCTTGAAGCAAGCCACCCGGGATATTTTGTTCGCTGGTTAGGGGGCTGTCTGTGGGTCACAGGCATGTTGATTATGGCATACAACGTATGGCGTACTGTACGCAGCGAAGAACACGCTGCTCAACCAGACACTAAAACTCAAGCTGCTTAAGGAGCCAACACTATGTTAAAGCATGAATCAATAGAAAAACACGTTGGCTTAATGGCACTGCTGATCATCTTGGTGATCAGTGGTGGCGGTTTAGCTGAAATTGTTCCACTCTTTTTTCAGGTATCAACCACTAAGCCAATAGAGGGCCTAAAGCCTTACACGGCATTAGAAATGGAAGGCCGTGACATCTACATTCGCGAAGGTTGCCATGTTTGTCACTCGCAAATGATTCGACCTTTTAGAGCCGAAACTGAGAGATACGGTCACTTCTCTACCGCCAATGAGTTTGTTTGGGAGCACCCTTTCCTCTGGGGCTCTAAGCGTACAGGTCCGGATCTCGCCCGTGTTGGTGGACGCTACTCAGATGACTGGCATCGCGCTCATTTGTACAACCCACGTGACGTTGTACCTGAATCGAAAATGCCGAGCTACCCATGGTTGTTTAAAAATAAACTAACCGGGTCTGATACTGCGGCAAAATTAGAGTTGTTTAGCAAATTTGGCGTACCTTACACTGCGGAGCAAATAGATAGCGCTCAAGATGAAGTGTCCGGCAAATATGAGATTGAAGCGGTCATCGCCTACTTACAATCTCTTGGTAAAAAACATTCAGAATATAGCAACAAACGGTAAATAACTGTGAGTTACGAAGTTTACGGCCCCTATATACCTTTAGTGATGCTAATCACATTCATGGCTCTTTTTGTCTGGGTATTACTGCCTAGTAATAAAAAGAGTTTCGATGATGCAGCGAATTTGCCTTTTGAAGAAGACGGTTTTGATCCCGTCTCTGCACAAGGTAATGCTGGGGACAACGACAGGAGAGAAACATAATGAGCCCTTTTTGGAGTGCTTGGATATCCATTATTACACTGGCCGTTATTTTCGGCTGCGCCGCTTTGCTGCTCACCATCAGCAAAAGCCAAAAATTTAAAGACACCACAGAAGAGACTACTGGTCACGTATTCGATGGCATTGAAGAATTAGACAACCCGCTACCTAAGTGGTGGTTTTGGATGTTTATGATCACCATCATTTACTCTGTAGGCTATTTAATTGCCTACCCAGGTTTGGGTAACTTTAAAGGTGTCATCGGTTGGACCTCTACCGGTCAATGGGAGGAGGAAATCCGCCACGCCGACGCGACCTATGCACCTATTTTCGCTAAGTACGCGGCACTGCCTGCTGATGAGTTATTGAAAGAAGAAAACCGCCCTGGACTGCTCATGGGTCAACGTATGTTTGCCAATAACTGTTCTGTCTGTCACGGCGCAGCTGCTACTGGAGCATACGGTTTCCCTAATCTGACCGATACTGATTGGCTGTATGGTGGATCTGTCGATTCTATCAAGGCGACCATCACTAACGGTCGTGTTGGTGCGATGCCTAGCTGGGCCTCAAAACTTGGCGAAGCCGGGGTCAGAGACATGGCCAGTTATGTATTAAACCTAAGCGGTGCCCCAGACATAGATGCCGAAGCGGTAGCTCGGGCTAAGCCTAAGTTCCAGGCACTGTGTATTGCCTGTCACGGAGCTGACGGCACTGGCACACAAGCCCTTGGCGCCCCCAACCTAACAGACAATGTCTGGTTGTACGGTGGCTCTTACGAAAAAATCGCCCATACTATTCGCATGGGACGCGCCGGCAACATGCCTGCACACAAAGATCTGTTGAGCGACAACAAGATCAACTTAATCGCCGGCTATGTTTACAGCTTATCGCAACAACAGCAGTAACTAGCAGTGATTAATAAAAGAAGCGCTCTAACTTAGTTATAGCGCTTTTTTTTCGATATTACTTATCAGCCAACTTTTTTAACTGCCCCTAAATACTCTATATTAATAGTAATCAATGCACTCATCTCGCTATATCAATTAGAAAATCGCCTGTAAGTCGTTTGCTTAATAAACAGCGCTAGCAGCGACAGTACAGCCATATAGCGCTAGAATGTTGGGGTTATCGGTGACTAATAGTTATTGCCAACAAATCATATAGAAAAGTATTGAGCCGAAGTGGACAACAGATGAAGCAAATTCCGGTCAGCGACATTACCCCAAAGCCCAGCAGAGAAGTCGAAACTTACGACTTATACGCTAAACGCGAACACATCTATGTAAAATTTTATAAAGGCATTTTTAAAAACCTGCGCATAATCTCTGGGGCTATAATGCTGATTATGTTTTATGGCTTTCCCTGGATTCAATGGGGAGACCGGCAGGCGATCTTATTTGACCTGCCGAGTAGACAATTTCATGTATTTAGCGCTACTTTTTGGCCGCAAGATTTTATGCTGCTTTCCGTGCTGCTGATTATTCTGGCGTTTGTGCTTTTTGTGGTAACGGTCTTTGCCGGTCGCCTCTGGTGCGGCTACGCCTGTCCGCAGTTTGTCTGGACCTGGTTATTTATCTGGGCGGAGCGGATTACAGAAGGCGACCGCAATCAGCGTATGCGCCAGGACAAAAAGCCTATAACCGCTGCTCTCTTTAGTCGCAAGCTGGCCAAACACAGTATATGGTTTGTATTATCAATTAGCACCTCGCTTGCTTTTGTCGGCTATTTCACACCCATTCGTGAACTGGCCCCAAGCTTCGCCTCTTTGGCACTGGGTCCCTGGGAGCTGTGGTGGGTAGGTTTTATTGCGGTGGCTACTTATGGCAATGCAGGCTGGCTGCGAGAACAAGTCTGTATCTATATGTGCCCTTATGCACGTTTTCAAAGCGTTATGTTTGACAGTGATACCCTGGTCATTTCCTACGATGAGAAACGCGGCGAGAACCGCGGTAAGCGCAGTCGAAAATCCGACCATATCGCCGAGGGACTTGGAGACTGCATCGATTGTAACCACTGTGTTAATGTCTGCCCAACGGGTATAGATATACGCGACGGCCTGCAAGTAGAATGCGTTGCCTGTGGTGCCTGTGTCGATGCCTGCGATGACATAATGAGTCGTGTTGGCTATGCCAAGGGCCTGATAAAATACACCACAGAGACAAATTTAGCAGGGGGTGATACACGAATTCTACGCCCCAAGTTGCTCTCATATCTGTTCATCGTAATTGCAATGATGAGCTATTTTGCCTATGTAATCTTTGACCGCCAACCTATTGAGGTCGACGTACACCGGGACAGGAGCCAGATGTTTATTGAAGTCTCTGATGATCTTATAGAGAATGTTTACACCCTAAAAATTGCCAATAAAGGCAACAGCGACGAGCGCTACAAAATATCCACAGCCGGTATCCACGGCATGCAATTGATGGGCACTGACACAGTAGTCGTCGAGGCGGGCAAACTGATCGACTTCCCTATCAGGATACGTGCAAGTAGCAGCGAAATTCAGCAGCGCAATACCTCTATCGACATTAGAGTGGAAGCCGTATCAAACCCAGACACTCACTCGATCATCGAAAGCCGCTTTATGGCACCGATCAATTAATCTCAATGCCCGACTTTTCATTACCACTAGCGCAGAACCACTGCGCTTAGATTGCTTTAGCGACTGTTATCATCATTCAAATATATCGCCATTATAGAGGCGATCAAGGATCGCAGAACAGCGCCAGTTAAGGTAATATACGCGCATATTTTTAACACGAGCCAGACCAATTTTACTATGAAAACTGAACAAGAATACGCCCTAGACCCTTGGTATAAACAACCTTGGCTATTATTAGCCATGATCCCATTAGTTGCCACTGTCATTGCCGGAACAACCTTCCTGGTGGTCTCCATCGTCAGCTCAGATGGTATAGTAAAAGATGATTATTATCGCGAGGCGCGTGGCTATATCAGCGATCCAACAAAATTGCAGGCCGCCTACGACAAAAACGTCGCCGCTGAACTACTCATTGACAATCTAACCGGAGATTTATCACTGCGTTTAAGCGGCGACTTTGCAAACTACCCTGATGTTATTAATCTTGACTTTGTCTCGCCTACCCATCAAAAGCACGATTTGAGTCTTGTCCTTAAACAAGTGGCCGAGCAGCCTTTTTATCTGGGTTCGCTAAGCGCTCCCATCGAAGGTAAGCGCTATATTATGATCAACTCCAGCGATGCCAGCTGGCGTTTGCGCGCTGAGATTAATCCCCCCTATGAACAGCGAAAGTTTTCATTAAGGGCCGAGAAACCATAGAACTATGGACAGTCTTGAAGTACCAGAGCACGCTTGTTACCACTGCCTGTTAGACATTCCTAAACACAGTAATTTCAGTGTACTGATTGATGGTAGCAGCAGAGCAATGTGCTGTCCAGGTTGCTCTGCGGTAGCGCAAACCATCATAGATAGTGGTCTGCACGACTACTACCGACACCGCACTGATAACCCCAGTGGCCAAAGTTTGGACCCGCAGTCCCTCGTTCCAGAGGAGCTGACACTATACAATAGTGACAAAGTGCAAGGCAGTTTTGTAAACGACAGCGTAGATGGTTTTAGAGAGGCTACGCTAGTTATCGAGGGCATTACCTGCGCGGCCTGCATCTGGCTTCTAGAACATCATTTGCAAACTCAGCCCGGGGTACAGAGTTTCTCAGTCAATATGAGTAATCATCGGGCGCAGATCAGCTGGGACCGAGAGCAAATTCAACTCAGCGAGATACTGAGCAAAATCTATCAAATTGGCTATCGCGGCCATCCCTATCGCCCCGACATAGAAGAGCAATTGCTGGCGCGTGAACAAAAGCGTGCCATGCTTCGACTCGGGGTTGCCGGCGTTGGGATGATGCAAGTACTGGCCCTGGCAATCGCCTTATATGCCGGCGGCTTTCAGGGCATAGAAAGCAGCACTGAGCAATGGCTGCGCTGGAGCAGCTTTGTCATTTGCACCCCAATTATTTTTTATGCCGCCCTGCCCTTCTTCAGCGCTGCCTACCGCGACCTTAAGACCTACCACTTGAGTATGGACGTCCCTGTCTCAATCGCTATAGGCGGCGCTTTCATCGCCAGCGCCTGGGCGACCATCAGTCACAGTGGCGAAATTTATTTCGATTCCGTCTCGATGTTCACTTTCTTTTTGCTGTTTGGCCGCTACCTGGAAATGCAGGCTAGACACCGCACGGGACGTGCCGGCAACGCGCTGCAGAATTTGTTCCCACAAGCCGCTATCCAACTGATTGTTGATGATCGGGGAAACACTAAAGAGCAGCTGATCTCTGCTGCAGAATTAGAAGTCGGCAATCGTATTTTAGTCAAGCCGGGGCAATTAATACCTGCGGATGCAACTATCAGCAGCGGATTTTCCAGTATTGATGAATCCGCCCTCACCGGTGAATATATGCCGCAGCGTCGCTGCATCGGCGAAGCAGTAATCGGCGGTACTTTGAATGTTGAAAACCCCATCCAATTGACTGTTACTCATGTCGGAAGCCAGACCCAGTTATCGGCGATAGTGCGCCTGCTTGAGCGCGCTGCCAGCGAAAAGCCGAAAGTAGCAAAACTTGCGGACAAGGTGGCCAATTATTTTGTCGCCTGCGTCCTGCTGGCGGCCATTGTGGTCAGTATCAGCTGGTATTTTATTGATCCTGAAAAAGCATTTTGGATCACCCTTTCGGTATTAGTAGTCACTTGCCCTTGCGCGCTCTCCCTCGCCACGCCAACAGCCTTAACCACAGCCACTGGCAATCTGCGCCAGCGTGGGCTGCTAATCACCCGCGGACACGTTTTAGAAAGTCTAGCGCTGTGTACAGATATTGTATTCGACAAGACGGGTACTTTAACCCAGGGCAACTTGTGTATCGAAAAAACTATTGCCGAAGATCCAGAATCTGCGCTGCGAATAGCAGCCGCCCTGGAAGCCAATTCAGAGCACCCTATTGCCCAGGCCTTCAGGTTCTATCTGCAACACAGTGCCGATAACATCGCCGTTACTTTAGGACAAGGCATCGAGGGGATTGTTGGGGGCGATCTGTATCGCATTGGCAAACCGCAATTTGCCGCGAAACTACTGGGGCCAGGATTCGACTGTCCATCACCCGATAGCGACGGGCACTGGTTACTTCTGTGTAATGAGAAAAGAATAATCGGCTGGTTCCTGATTGCCGATAGCTTGCGAGTGGACAGCAAAGACTGCGTTAAAACCTTGCAGCGCTTAGGTATCAATGTGCATATGCTTACCGGTGACAGTTCCTCAAGTGGGCCCAAGACCGCCGCTGAGCTGGGTATACAGCAACTATGTGCCGGTGCCAGCCCCGAGCAAAAAAACCAATATATACAGACACTTCAGCAAAGCGGAGCCAAAGTGTTAATGGTAGGTGATGGTATCAATGACTTACCAGTGTTGGCGGGCACCCAAACCTCTATCGCCATGGGCAGTGCCTCAGACCTGGCAAAAACCCATGCCGATGCCGTATTAACCAACGGCGAACTAACTTTAATCGGTGAGGCAGTGCTGTTGGCGAAAAAGACCAACAAGATCATTAAGCAAAATATTGCCTGGGCTTTTAGCTACAATATGACTGCTCTGCCGCTGGCTGCCCTAGGTTTAATCCCCCCTTATGCCGCCGCTATTGGTATGTCGTTAAGTTCACTATTGGTGGTCTTTAACGCACTGCGTCTGGGTAAAAAATAATGGATAAACAAAGGCGGATCCACTGATGGAAATACTCCCTTTCCTGCTAGGCATCTCAGTTTTATTTTTCTTTGCCGCAATCGCTTTCTTCTTTTGGAGCGTAAACAACGGTCAGTATGATGACCTTGAGTCACCAGCACACAAGATACTTTTTGATGACGACGATGCGTTAATTCCCGACGACATCAAGAAAAGCCTTCACGCTGACAGCAACGTTGAGAAAAGTGCTGCTAAGCCTCATTCAAACACTTCCTTTGAGTCTGAGCAGCGCTGATGTTTGATAGTTTATCACTGGGCAGTGCATTCTTACTCGGAATGCTGGGCAGCGCACACTGTATCGGAATGTGCGGTGGCATAGCCTCCAGTATCGCCCTGACCAGTAATGCCAATAAAACCCGTTCTCTGCTATTTTATAATTTTGGCCGCATCAGCAGTTATGCCGCAGCCGGTGCTATCCTTGGCTCCTTAGACTATTTGTTTCGCTACGGCCCCCTGGAAAGCTATTTGCGACTGTTTGCCGCGTTAATGTTAATCGCCATGGGTTTATATGTCGCTCAATGGTGGCGCGGCTTGACTAAAATTGAAGCCATAGGGCATAACTTGTGGCGTTTTATCAGCCCCGCCGCCAGCAAGCTACTACCGGTTAATAATTTAAGGCAGGCCTTCAGCCTGGGAATCTTTTGGGGCTGGCTACCTTGTGGCTTAGTCTACAGCACTCTTATTTGGAGTAGTGCCGCCAATAGCAGTGCTCAAAGCGCAATGCTGATGCTATTCTTTGGCCTTGGCACTGTGCCGGCAATGATGACCACCAGCTTGTTGGCTAAACAACTAAAGGGCCTATTTAGCAAACGTATCAGCCAACAGATAAGCGGCGCCGCCATCATTGTTTTCGGTCTGTACAGTGTGCCCTGGCGCGGGTTAATCAGCATTTTTAATGGTTATCTGACATGAATAACATCCTCTTTATCTGCGCACTCCCCGAGGAAAAAGCAGCCCTGACAGAAACCTTAAGCAGTCTGCTCAGACGCCACCTAATCAGTGCGCCACTGCAGTTACATCTAGAACAATATAGACAACAACAGCTTAACATTTATGTCTGTGAATCTGGGATGGGTAACGTCAATGCCGGCGTTAAACTGGCACTGATATTAGCCAATGTAGAGATTCAGCAAATAGTATTGATCGGTGTTGGCGGTGCGCTCACCCCCGCACTGGAGATTGGTGAAATGGTTTTGAGCGACGCTGTGATTCAACACGATTATTACTCTTCACTGATTCAAGGTGACTATTTGATGCAACCGGGTGATTTAATATTAGAGCCTGGGCAAGCTCTGCAATACGACCCGATTATGCGCTCTGCGGTCTCGCAACTGGATATTTCAGAACTTGTACACCCTAAAGTTAAAGTCAATTATGGGCTTATTGCCTCAGGCTGTGAGTTTGTCGCAACCGCCAAGCGCAAGGCGCATATCCACCAACAGTGCCAAAATGCACTATTGGTTGATATGGAAGCTTGCGCTATAGCCCAAGTTGCCAATGCGCACTGCGTGCCTTTTTTCATCGCCAAGACTGTGTCCGATAAATTGCACAGCGATGGCTCGATTAGCAGTGACTTCAGTAGCTTTCTCAGTAACGCCAGTCGCAACGCCGCTATTATCGCCGGTCTGATTATCGACAAAGCTTGTGTTAGAGCGCGATAAAATAATCTAATTAATACTCGTTAGCTGCGCTAAAAATCAATACAATAGTCGACCTTTAATTATACAAACTGTTCTGTTGGCAACATCAAATGTGTTGCCCGATATCGGTAGTCTTGCAGTTAACGCTTTAGTCTTACAGCTGCACCGATAGCGTTAACAAGCGATTGGATTACAAGAACAGTCACAATACTTTACTTCTGAGGATATGCTGCACATGTGGTTTAAAAATATTATTTTCTACCGTTTTACCGAAAGCGTTAACTACAGCAGCGAACAACTTGAAGAGGCTTTTAGTGAACATTCATTCACACCCTGTAAAAGCCAGGAACTATCCCGATACGGCTGGGTGGCGGCACACCCGAAAATGCAGGATAGTCAAGTGTTTACCAGTACCGGCGCCTTTTTGATCACAGCCCAGAAAGAAGATAAACTGGTCCCAAGCTCAGTCGTCAACCAACAGCTGAAAGAAAAACTGGCTATCATCGAGCACCAGGAGGGTCGTAAAGTATATAGAAAAGAGCAGCTGACCCTCAAAGATGAAATCATCTTAGATCTGCTGCCTCGCGCCTTCAGCAAATACAGTCAAACCAGTGCCTTAATTGTGCCGCAACACGGCTTTATTGCCGTCGATAGCTCCAGCTATGCCAAGGCTGAAGAGTTGTTAAATTTGTTGCGCAACAGCTTGGACACATTGCCGATCAAACTGGTGGATGTTAATCACTCACCAGGGGTAATGATGTCGCAGTGGCTGAGCCAGGAAAACTTAGTCCCCGCCTTTAAATGCCTGGAAGAGTGCGAGTTAAAGGACCAGAGCGGTGAAGGTGCGGTTATTAAAGTTAAAGGACAAGATTTGCAGTGTGACGAAATCACTATGCATCTAGATGCCGGTAAACAGGTCAGCAAGCTGGCACTGGAGTGGGATGAAAGCTTAAGTTTCATCCTGCATGAAGATTTATCAATCAAGCGGCTAAAGCCTACTGATCAGCTGGCAACCGAACTCAACGAAGAGAACTCTGACGATCCGCTGGCGCGATTAGATGGTGACACTTCTCGATTGACCCTGGAGCTGCAAAAGCTTTTACCGCAGCTGCTGCAAGCGTTTGGTGGCGAAGTTAAACGTTAATCAAAATGCTGATTAGCTAAAGCCTGGCGCTTTGGCTAATATTGTATCTACCCTTACTTAAGCGCAATATAATCCCCATGTATAAAGTTAAAGAAATGTTCTACACCCTGCAAGGGGAAGGCGCCCAGGCTGGACGCCCCGCGGTTTTTTGTCGCTTTACTGGCTGTAACTTGTGGAGCGGCCGAGAGCGCGATCGGGCGAAATCTGTGTGTGATTTCTGTGATACAGACTTTATCGGTACCGACGGTCAAAATGGGGCAAAGTTCTCTACTGCGCTGGATCTGGCAAAGGCAATTGCCAGCTTCTGGCCGGTGCCAAAGGTAGGTCAAGGTACGCAGGGGATTCCCTATGTTGTATTTACCGGAGGCGAACCCGCCCTGCAGTTAGATGCTGCACTGATCAGCGCCCTGAAGCAACAGAACTTTGAGATTGCCATAGAGACTAACGGCACTAAAGAACTGCCACAGGGAATCGATTGGATTTGTGTCAGCCCCAAGGCTGATGCCAAAGTAATAATCCAGAGCGGCCAGGAACTAAAATTAGTATATCCCCAGTCACTGGCGATGCCGCAGCGCTTTGAGCAATTTAATTTCCAACATTTTTATCTGCAGCCAATGGCCCAGGATAATGCTAATCACACACAGGCGACTATTGAATACTGTATGACTCACCCGCGCTGGAAGCTGAGCTTACAAACCCACAAGATAACCGGCATAGATTGATATTGGGTAAAAAATTACCCGGCAATTATTTACGGGAAAACTCTTCTAATGCAAAATCAATGAAACAACGGACCTTTTTTGCCACATACTTGCGGTGCGGGTAAATAGCAAACAAACCAAACTCCAAGGTTGTGTCCCCCGCTAAGATAGGTATTAACAAGCCGCTGTTAATGGCATCTTCTACAATGAAATCAGGGGTCATTGCTATACCGCCACCGGCGATGGCTATTTCGCGAACCGCTTGTGGACTATTAGCGGATATCGCTGAACTGACCTTAATGGTTTCAGCATCCCCGGCCGGAGATATTATGGGCCACTGTCTACCGACTCTGAAGTTACTGTCGATAATGCAGCGATGCTCAGCCACTTGCTGTGCAGTTTTTGGCAAGCCGTGCTCATTTATATAAGCAGGAGAGGCCGTTAACAGCAGAGGAAATGTGTTTAAATGCCTGGCAATCATAGTAGAATCATCTCCCCCGCCAATCCGCAAGCGCAAGTCAATCCCCTCTTCAAGCATATCTACTGCCGCATTAGTAAGAACTAAGTCGATTTGTAGCTCGGGATAGAGGCGCAGAAATTTAGGCAGTAAAGGGGCGAGTTTCATTTCACCAAAAGTCACCGGTGCACTTATTCTCAGTAGGCCACGCACCTTTGTACTCTCGCCTGTGACAGTATCAAGCATCGCAGTATACTGTTCAAGCAGCGCCACAGAATCACGATAGTAGCGCCGCCCTGCCTCTGTCAGGGAAAGCGCCCGAGTGGTTCGATTAAATAGCCTGACCCCTAACTGACTTTCCACTTCACCCACATATTTACTCACCAGCGCCTTGGAGATACCTAACCTGTCACTGGCGGCAGTAAATGAGTGGGTTTCAACCACCGCCACCACCGTTTTCAAACCATCTAAGCTATCCATAGTCATTCCTCATCTGCGAACTGTCAATGCTACGTTGACAATCATTCAACATCAACCCTGTTTATCAATATCCTATCAGAGAGGATAATCACCCCATCAAATCAAAACGCTTATCTTCACCAAGCACTGACGAGGGAAGTACATGCCAAAAATTGAAATTTATACCAGGCCCGGATGTGGCTATTGCACCCATGCAAAACGCCTGCTGACAAATAGAAAATTGGATTTTGTTGAATACGATGTCTACCTAAATCCAGAACGCATCCAGCAATTACACAACAGAACCAGTGCTAGGACATACCCGCAAATATTTATCTGCAACCAGTTGATAGGGGGGTTTAGCGAGTTATTAACCCACGAGCAAAACGGTTCACTGATCGCTAAGTCACAACCTAATTAAAGGAAATAATCATGAACACACATCTTAACAGTAGCAAAAACTTCAGTACGGCAAAAAACTATCTCGCTGCAGCAGCCAGTGTATTGGTCTTTGGCCTATCCAGTATAAGTCACGTCAGCGCCGCGCAAACTTTGCACAAAACCATTGAGATACAAGATCAGCAAATCTTTTATCGAGAAGCCGGTGTCGATAACGAAAAGACCATTGTCTTATTGCACGGCTTCCCTACCTCTTCGCATATGTATCGCGATCTGATTCCCAAACTGGCAGAGAAATATCATGTTATAGCCCCTGACTACCCGGGGTTTGGTCATAGCTCAATGCCCGCTGTGGATGAATTTGAATACAGCTTTGATAACTTAGCCAATATTACCGACGCCTTCCTGACAGAAGTAGGGGCTGAGCAATATACTATGTACCTCATGGATTACGGTGCACCTATTGGTTTTAGAATCGCCGCCGCTCATCCTGAGAGAGTTCAGGGGCTTATTATTCAAAATGGTAATGCCTACGATGAGGGGCTTGGAGATTTCTGGAAACCGATTAAGGCCTACTGGAAAGATAAGTCTACTGAAAATGCTAAAGTTTTGCAGGATTCACTGTTACATATAGGTGCGACTCAGTGGCAATATACCAATGGCACTCGCAACCCTGAGGCCATCAGCCCGGATAATTGGACAGTAGATCAAGCAAAATTAGATCGCCCAGGCAATAAAGAGATTCAATTAGAGCTCTTTTATTCCTACGGTACTAACCCGGCACTTTACCCACAGTGGCAGGCTTATTTCAGAGAGCACCAACCTGCTACCTTGCTAGTTTGGGGTAAAGGTGACTATATTTTCCCTGAAGCTGGCGCCCATCCCTACAAACGTGACTTGCAGAACTTGGACTTTCATATTTTAGACACAGGACATTTTGCGCTGGAAGAAGACGGTGAGCTAATTGTCGATCATATTCTAAACTTCATGCAAGCTAACAAATAATAGAGACTGCTCTAAGTGTTGCAGCCCTTAATAGGGCTGCGACACTTAGAGCGTTCAGAGCTTTTGTAAAATACCTAGAGCCATCAGTGTAGATAATTCAGCAGAGCGTCACTGTCGCTAGATTGATACTTAGCCACAGTGGCAACGATCGGCATTAATCTTTACAACTTAAAGCAAAGCCGCCTCTTTGTGGGCAATATTGGTTACTGCATACTGCTCGAATTGTCTGACTGGGAGCGGCTTACAAAACAGATAACCCTGGAAATGTAGACAGCCATGGCGCAGCAGAAAATCTCTCTGCTGTTGTGTCTCGACCCCCTCCGCAATTACTTCCATCCGCAAATTACTGGCCATGCCAATTATAGTCTTAACGATAATGTCACTACTGGCATCTTGACCTATATCCTCAACGAATGACTGATCTATTTTTAGTTGGTCTAAGGGCAGTTTTCGCAGACAGTTCAATGACGAGAAGCCAGTGCCAAAATCATCCATCGATATTGAGATACCACAGGCAATTAGCTGATTCATTTTTTTAATATTACCTTCGATATCCTTTTGATCCAGTGATTCCGTCAGCTCTATTTTTAGTTTATTGACCGGTGCATGAGTAACATCGACAATCTGTTGTACATTTTCTACAAAATCATCTTGATGGAACTGCTTCGCACTGACATTGACTGATAGTGACAGCTGGCTCAGCTGCGGATGCTGTTGCCACAGCACTAGTTGCCTGCAACTTTGCAGCATCACCCAGTTTCCCAGTGCGATAATGCTGTTGTTCTCCTCTGCCAGGGGTATAAAATCCGCGGGGGATATCATCCCCAACTCAGCATGGTGCCAACGAATGAGCGCCTCGGCACCTATGACTTTACTAATGTGATTAACTTGCGCCTGATAGTAGATTTCAAAATCATCTTCTTCAATAGCATCAATAATCTGCGAGGCTACTTTGGCTCGGTATTCAAGTTGATGCTGGAGTGAGGGATCAAAAAACTGAATATTATTGCGCCCGGCGCTCTTAGCCATGTAGGTCGCTGCATCTACTCTTTTTAACAATTCCTCAGCAGGCTGCTGTTGACCATTAAACAAAGTAATGCCCAAGCTGGCTGTGACATGATGCTGGAAGTCATCGCCGACAAACACTGTTTGTAAGGAGGAGAGTACCCGATTGGCAATCACATTTACCTTTTCAAGCGCCGCTTGTTCTTCCAGCTCTAGTTGATGCAAAATAATTAAGAACTCGTCTCCGCCAAAGCGGGCCACCAAATCTTGACCACAGATACAACTTTTAAGAATTTTCGCCGTCTCTTTTAGCAGCATATCCCCGTAGCTGTGGCCCTTAGTATCGTTCAACGTTTTAAAGTTATCTAAGTCAACAAAAATTAATGCACCAAATTTTCCACTGCGCTCACTTTGGTGTAGTGCAAAGGTTAGTTCTTTTTTTATCTTTAAGCGGTTGGGAAGTTGGGTAAGCTCGTCGTAGTGCGCCAGGCGGTTTATTTCTTCCTCGGCCTCTAACCTTGCAGTGATATCTGTCGCTATAGTGCAGACTGCATAAACATTGTTGTCGTTATCAAACAGTGGCGAGCTACTACTGAGGAAGGTTTTAATGCCATTGACAGTAGGCAGTCGCTCTTCAAATTCCATACTTCGCTGCTGTTGTATCACCAGAGCATTATTGAAATCCATTATATGACAGTCGGCTTGGGAAAAAACACTGTCCCCTTGACTGCCGATTAGACTGTCATTGAGATTGCCGAATTCTTCATTAAATTTATTGTTGGTTAGCAGAAACTTACCCGCTAAGTCCCTAATTGCGATTGGCGAGTTAGTATTATTTAACAGAGCTCGCTGCAGGGCTTCACTTTGTTGGGTAATCTTCTCGGTGAGCAAACTGGTTAAGCTATCAGCCAATCGACCACCGAGTGCATTAAACAATTCAAGGTCGTATTCACCGTAGATATGTTCCTGACCACAGTGATGAATCCCCAGCAACCAAGGCATACCTACTTTAGGGTAGATGGCCATCACTAACATTGATTCCACCCCAAACCGCGCATTCAGCGGTGGCGGTATTTTCTCTTTTTGCGAGTCGTATGCAACGGGACCGGTATTAGCCAAAGCCGATGAAATAACACTTTTGGAGAAGTCATCCATCGGCAATCTGAGATTATCAACGCCCGCCCCTGGCCACTGTGCAACCGTTTTTTCCCTGGGAACTAAATAGAAATCAGCGTCTGTATCACAGGGAAAAGTTAACCAGGCTCGCTGGCAATCAAACAAAAGCAAAAACTCAGCGAGTATTTGATCCAACATCTCATTAATGGACTTTGCATTAATCATCAAGCGATTAACGCTGTTTATTGCTTGCAGAATTCTCTTTTGTTCAGCATGTTCACGCAGAATTTTCAGGTGATTGATTTCCAAATCTGTGGTCCTGTTGTTATTAGACTTCATCATGAATTATCAACTACATCGAACGCTATTGTTAACGAAGACTTAAGCTTGCACAAATATGGCATTAATCAAGTGCAAATACTCAGTTAGACTCATGTTATTAACAGCTTAAGCAAATCAGCCCCTATAGGAGCATAATCTAGAGGTTATTTCTAGAGAAACAGCTTTTTAGTGGTCAGAATTTGGCTGCTTCAGACCCATAAATCACTTAAATTTTTTAGTAATTTACCAACAAAACAGTTATTTAGAAAACGCTGCCAGCAGGGTCTATTATACAGCGTTCACATTTTTAAACGTCATATAAAAACTCAAAGGTTGCATTGCTAGTCACTACCAAACACAAGCTCCATATAAAAAAACCAACTAAAAGGCTCTTTTTGGAGACATTAACACTCAATACCTGAGCCGATTCCAATTTCGCAGTAATGGAAAATTTCTTCGTGCTAAAACAAACAACAGACCGTTGCTATGAATATACTAAAACCTGGAAAACTCTACTGGGGTAGGTTTTGTCATAAGCTTGAGTGGCAGCACTTAAAATCCAAGAAACGCGGCGCTGCTTACTGCGTTACTGCAAATGTCTAAATCACATTTTTGGCCAGGGAGCTTACAGCTGCTCAGCTGAAGGTTCACGCTGACGGCACTGCAAAAATAATCAATAAGGTCTGTTGCAGGTGAGCCTGCAATGTTAAATCAGTGCCATCAACCGGCCTTATGTCACAGCTTCGCAGATAACTAAGCATATTTCCCATATATATTTAGCTGCCCTTTCGGTGTCAACGACTAAACTACAAGGTTAAAGACAGTATAAATCTGTTAAATGCATTTAAGCTGATTAATACAGAGATTATGGCTGTTAAATAACCGCACTGCTTTTGGGAAACTACCAGTGATCGCACAACGGCCATTAAAATCCAAATTTATCTTCTCGCTCTGTTGCTGCGCTCTTTTGATGGGCGCTGTCTCGGCTCTGGATACTTACAGAGTAGCGGCCAATGAAATAAAATTGCAGATGTTGTTAAGGGCAAATATCATTGCCAGTGCTATCCAACACGGCTCCATGATCGCCAGTGATAAATCGGAATTAAAACACGTAGCTGAGCAGCTACTCATCAATAATCCAGATGTTAACACCTTAGTGCTACTGTCCAGTGATGACAGCAGTATCCTCTACGAAATTCATACAGAGAATTATTCGCAAAGCCTCAGTTCTTTATTAAAAAAACAAGGGCGCAAAGCGCTTAAAAACGACACTATTGCGCCGAGTTTTATCAATTCAGAACACATGTTTATCTTGGTTCCAATAAAGCCTGTCGAGATCATTACGCTACAGCAGGAGTCGGTCCAGTTCTCAATCGCTAAACCAGCTGCTCATTCAGCAATGCCAGGGGACACAGATCATAAGCACACTAATAAGCACAGCGAATTTACTGCTGTACAAACACTTAATGCAACTAATTCAGCGACAGAAGATACAGCGGTGACCGAGAAGAATTTTCAACACTTAGGTGCATTACTGATCGCCTACGATGACGACACTGTGCAAAAAGGCACTTACACAATTCTCTGGCGGATATTACCTACCACTATGTTCGGTGTGTTAATCATGTTGGTGATGTGTAATCTTTTGCTGCATATTCAAGTGCTCAAGCCTATAGACAAAATACGCCAGGCGATGCTCAGACAACAATCTGGGGACGATCACGCCAGGGCACAATCGCAAAGCAGTTGCGAGATAGATGAAATGGCAGATACCTTAAACCATATGCTAGATGCGCTAAAAGAGCGGGAAAATACCATCAAAAAAATGGCTATGACTGATCCACTTACTGGTCTGGCCAACAGAGTTATGTTCCACAGTAAGCTGGAGCAGGCAATAAAAAGCTGCTTTGAAAGCAAGGAAAAATTTGCGGTGTTTTTTATTGATCTAGACAGATTCAAGTTGGTAAACGATAATTTTGGCCATTCAGCTGGAGACCAAATGCTCAGGGAAGTGTCTAAAGTACTCTCTGAACAGACCCGCTCTTACGACACTGTAGCGCGTTTAGGTGGAGACGAGTTCGCCATTATCGCTATTGATGTATTAGATATTGAGACAATCCGTCTGAGACTGTCGACCATTATCAGCAATATCGCCGGCACTAATTTAACCAATGACTTAGATACCAATATAGGTGCGAGTATAGGCGTTGCCTTTTACCCTAACGATGCTCTGGAGCCCGATGAATTAGTCGCCAGAGCCGATAAGGCACTGTACCGGGCAAAAAATGATGGCCGAGGTGTTTACAGAATCTACGACGAGAAGAAATTATTTCTGGTTGAGGATTAGACTTTGACTTAGTCGTTGGTCGTTGGTCGTTGGTCGTTAGTGCAATGAGGGCCTACAGCTGAGTTTGTCAGTAGGCCTTATGCCCTGTTATCCGGCGCTGGCCAGCGCTAACTTAATCGCAAACAAGACAAAGCCAGCCCCTACCCCACCACCGGAGATTGCGCTAATTTTTTGTCGCTTGGCAAAGGCGCCGGCTAACACTGAACCGGCGTAAATCAATAGCGCTAAATATAACAAACTAAATAACTGTAAGGTTGCCGCCAAGATAAAAAATGGCAGTGCAGGATCCGGATAGCCAGGATCTACGAACTGGACAAAGAAAGACAGTAAAAACAGTATCGCTTTTGGATTGAGCAAACTAACCAATAGTGCCTTTTGAAAAGCTTTTGCTCCGCTGGTTTTTTTAA
>ASZI01000182.1 GCA_000416315.1 Osedax symbiont Rs2
ATCTGCGGACGGACGTCAACCGTTAATTGTGATTAATTGGAATTATCGAGAAAACTTCATATTCAGTGTAATAAGCGTGCTATTTGTCAGCCCCCAGAGCGCGCATAACGCTGCTAGGAAGATAAGCATAGCAGTGATTACATATTTAGTTAGCCATGGCACGCACAACCAGATCTGCGGCTTCGTTCATTACCTGGAATATATAATTCTGCTCTACCGTTCCTGCAAACAGATGCGCTTTGGGGCCACGTGCATAAATCGCCACATCTTCACCGCTATGTGTTTCAGACTTGCGTACTACTATTGCCTGCTGCTGATAATCAACATCAGTGACATCTGTCTTAGTCAGATCCGGGCGCTCTCCCACGCTGCCACCTGGTCCATTTGCATAAACTAAGGTGGTATATGGTTTGCCATCGGAGGATAAGTTCAGCTTGCCGATATTTTTTCCGTCACCTGCATCTATGGCATAAGAAAGACCTAAGATGTCATTACCCCTTTTGGCATAGCCTTGCATCATTAGCGTATGTGAATGATCTGCTGTTACTATAATCAATGTATCCAGGGGATCAGTACTTTGCAAAGCGACCTGAACTGCAGCATCAAATGCCAAACCATCCTCGAGGGCGCGTTTTGCATTACCTTGGTGATGAGCATGATCAATGCGCCCCGATTCAACCATCAACATATAGCCCTGTTGATTTTTCGACAATAGCTGTATGGATTTTGCTGTCATTTGCGCCAGTGACGGCTCGCCACCTTTATCTGCTGCCCTATCTATCTCATATGCCATGTGTGAGTTATTAAACAGCGCTAATACTTTCTGATTGCCTGTACTTAAATGATCAAACCCCTGTTGATTCCAGATATAAACGCCATCTTTATAGCGGTTTTGCCAGCGTTGGATCAAATTCTTACCGTCGGTTCTTCTACCCTTTTTTCCCTCTTCGTCAACACTGCCAATACCGATGAAATGGCGTCTGCCACCGCCCATAATGACATCAATGCCATCGCCAATATTGAACTCGACCAACGCAGTGGCTATATCAATGCAACCTGCCGCTTTTTGGGCTGCACTAAGTTTTGAGTCATCTTCGTAATTCCTATCTGCAGAATGCGCATAGGCCGCAGCGGGTGTTGCATGTGTCACTCGGGCCGTACTGACTATGCCGGTAGACATACCAGCAGCTTCTGCCAGTTCGAAAACAGTCGTGGCGTTATTCGCCAGTGCCGCCACACAATCTCCACGAACAACTGCATCTGTCACTGACAGCAGACCGGCCTTAGTCTTTATTCCTGTCAGTATGGCTGTGGCGGTTCCCGCGGAGTCTGGCGTTTGGGCATTGGTATTGTAAGTTTTGGCCAGCGCAACATTTGGCAGCGCATCGTAAGATAGCACATGCTCTTCTCCCGACAAGCCGCGCTTTTGTCCGGCATATATTCTTGTCGCTGTGACTGTGCTTACGCCGTTGCCGTCGCCAATAAAGAGGATAATATTTTTTGCTTTAGTGGTGATGTGCCGCTGGGCTTTGATCTTAGCTAAAGTCTTTAGACTCGCCTGATACCAGCGATCTTTGGTTTGGCTAATCTGTAGGGCATAAACATGATTAGCAAGTAAGATGGATAAGCTTAAAATTGAACACTTTAATAAATCCATGATTGCCTCTTGAGATGAGCAAATGATTTGTACAAGACAAGCTATATATAGCCGTTAGATAACAACTAGATGGTGGGGTTTGGGTTTTCGAGCTAATCAGTAAATGCAATACAAGCCCTCTAAGACCCTATAGAGAAGCACGGCAGCTGGGAAGCTGCCGTGTAGTGCGAGTTTATCTTCTTACTGATTTTTTCTTTGATGCAGTCTTTCTCAATTTTCTTATTTGTTTTTGAAATCTTTCTTTTTTATCCAGCTTTTCACCGGTTGAGTCATTGCGATCAGCCGCGTAAGGATTGACTCCAGTTCGGAATTCAAAGCGAATCGGCGTGCCAAACACTTTCAGACGCTTAGTGAATTTGTTCTGCAGATATTTCTTGTAGGAATTGGGCAACTGATCGGTTTGGTTACCGTGCACTACTATTACCGGTGGGTTAGACCCTCCCTGGTGGGCATAGCGCAACTTGATCCTACGACCACCAGGTGCTGGCGGCTGATGATCTGAAACTGTATCTTCCAATAAGGTAGTCAGATAGTTAGTTGTCCATTTCATCATCGCGCACTGGTACGCTTCATCTATGGATTCATACATTTCCCCGACACCTGTTCCGTGCAGTGCCGAGATAAAGTGGAAGCGTGCAAAGCTGGCAAAATCTAACTTGCGTTGAATTTGCTCTTTCACATCACTGCGCGCATCCTTGGTCATGCCATCCCACTTATTCAGTGTTATCACCAGCGAGCGGCCAGTACTCATAACAAAGCCAAGCATGTGCAAATCTTGATCTGTGACACCTTGCCTGGCATCTATTACTAACACAACTACGTTGGAGTCGTTGATTGCCTGCAAGGTTTTTATAATAGAAAATTTCTCTACCGCTTCACGCACATTCTTGCGGCGCCTGACACCAGCGGTGTCGATCAATGTATATTCCTGACCATCGCGCTGATAGGGAATATAGATACTGTCTCTTGTAGTACCTGCCTCATCGAATACTATGACTCGATCTTCACCTAATAGACGGTTAACTAATGTAGATTTACCTACATTTGGTCTACCCACAACCGCTATACGCACACCTTTACCTAAGTGACGGTTTTCATCCTGGATGGATTCAGGGAAAGGCTTTAACACATACTCAATTAATAAAGTTACGCCGCGATTTTGCGATGCCGCAATCGCCAGTGGCTCACCCATGCCTAAGCTGTGAAAATCCAACACGGCGATATCAGGATCTATGCCGTCTGTTTTATTTACCACCAAATGCACGTTGTCTTTGGTTTTACGCAAGTGCTTGGCAATTTGCAGGTCTCCAGGGTTTAACCCGTTTCGACCATCAACCATAAATAAGACTACATCGGCCTCTTCAATTGCCAACAGGGATTGCTCAGCCATCTTGTAATCGATGCCTTGCTCATCACCCGTGATACCACCAGTATCTACGACAATAAAACTATGCTCTGAACACTGACCTTCACCGTATTTTCTATCGCGGGTCACTCCGGGCATATCAGCGACTAGCGCATCCCAGCTTTTGGTCAAACGGTTAAAGAGAGTCGACTTGCCAACATTTGGTCGACCAACAATTGCTATTACAGGTAACATTTTTTCTTTCTCAAAATAAAAAAGCCCTCCAGCGTGGAAGACTAATTGCTCGATAGTACTAATTTGCTGTCTATTGAGAACAACTATAGCCTATCTTCTATATAACTAAGAACTAGTTAGCTACTAACTAGCCCGTCACTATTTTATGCTCAAAGCAGTCAAACGGCCATTATTGCTCAACGCATATAACAGATTATCCTTGACCAACATATCACCAACCAGAGCTCCGCCTACTTTGTAGCGGGCCACGAACCGTCCATCTTCCTGGGATAGGAAATGTAAATAACCTTGGACATCGCCAACCACTACCTGACCTGATAAAGTTGCAGGTGTGGTAATTGTGCGGTTCAACAGTAAGTCCTGACGCCATAACTCAGCAGCAGATTGAGCGCTGACAGCATGCACTATGTCGTTATCAGTGCTCAGATATATACTGTCATTCGCCGAAGCCAATCCGCGATAACTCGAATATTCTTTACGCCACAATACTTGGGCATTGAATGGATTAATAGCCGTCAAATTTCCGCGATAGCCTGGAACGTAAATGACATTTTTATAGAGAATGGGTTTACCATCAACATCTGTTAGTCGTTCAATATCAGACTTACCTTTGGCAATATTAACCCTGTGCTCCCAGAGCACATTGCCACTGGCATTATCAAGTGCAACAAATTTCCCATTGTCCAACCCTGCAAGGGTTGCATCAAGCGCCACCAAGGGTGAACTATTACCTCGCAAGGTCAATTTTGGCTGATTACTGCTATAGGCCCAACGCTGCTCGCCGGATAACAGATCCAGAGCGATTATGTCACCATTAACCATCTGCAGCACTGCCAAATTTTCATTTAACTGTGCCTGAGAGACAACTTCACCACCGACAGCTACCTGCCAGTTAATCTCCCCACTGGCCGCTGACAACGCAATCACATCACCTGTGTAAGTAGCCACTATCGCCACATTTCTATTGGCGCCTACTCCGCTGCTGATAGCAGAATCCAAATCCGTCGACCAGAGCTTTTTACCTGATAGTAAATCATAGCTCGACACTTTGCCTTCTACATCAGTCACTATGATAGAGCTAGCGCTTATGCCGGGAGTCAACTGATGATATTTATCACCGAAGTTACTGCCAATATCTTGTGACCAAACCTTAGTGACAGTTTTTTCTGTATTGATGCTCACCAGCGGACTGGGCTCTATCTCATCGCCAGTACTAGAACAGCCAGCCAATGCCAGAGTAATAACAGACAGTGCAATTAGTTTATTTAAGTCGAGCATTAGCCTTCCTCTGCGGTCAAATCATTGAGCTTCATTGTTAGTATCTGCTGGGCATTACCAACAGCTTTATTATCCAGGGCCTTTTGATAGGCGCTGCGCGCTTTAGCCGAATCGCCTTTGGCCACATAAATATCACCTTCAAGCTCTGCTGCCTGAACCATCAAAGACGCAATAGTAACACCACCGAGTAATTCAAGCGCACTGTCATATTCACCTTGCTCGGAATCAATTTGCGCTTTACGTATTAAAGCGATGGATTTGACCAGGGGTTTAGGTTCTGTATTGAGTAGCCAATCTAATTCTTGCTCTGCAGTGCTTAAGTCACCCGAGTTAACCGCAATTTTGGCCATCAATAATGAGGCGAACTTAGTGTATTCTGAGCTTTGATATTCTTCTTTCAACGATTTAACTAAGTGCTTTGAAGTTGCCAGGTTCTCTTCAACATCTGCATTTTCAGCCGGTAATGCTAAAGCAACCATGCGCTGATACATAGCTGAGGCATTACCGCTGGCGGTAATTTGCTGCTGCTGCCAGGCTTTATAACCGTAGACAGCTGCTACAGCGACAGCAATCATTATTACTAGAGATTTGCCGTTGTCTTTCCACCAAGATTTTATCGCTGCTAGTTGTTCTTCTTCAGTGCGTAACTCTGTCACTTTACTACTCCTAAACCTTCAATAATATTGTTACTTGTAACTGTGCAAGTATCACTTAGTCATGAAATTTTGACTTTTAAAAGTCACCAAGCTGCAATATACAAACTGCTAATAACTTTACAAACTGGAGCTTAGTTGTGCAATGCTGATATCGCGAATGACTTCTTCGCCATGCCAAAGTGTTGCCACTAATTCCCCGTCTGCTGCCCGCTTCACCAGCGCCACTTTTTCAGCTCCAGTTTGGCGCGCCTTATTAAGAACATTTTTTAACCCTGAACAATGCACTCTTATGCGAAGACCTGGCAGAGCACTTCGCAACTGCTCAGCGATCAACATCAGCTCACCCTGCAAGCCTTTGTCTTCTGCAGCCAGGTACAGATCTAAATTTTGACTTACTTGATCTGGAACGACATTGAGAGTTTCCAGCATAAGTAACAAACGCTCCGTACCCATAGCCATACCGACAGCAGCAGTTGCTTTTCCGCCCAACTGTTTGACCATGCCATCGTAGCGGCCACCTGCACAAACCGTTCCCTGAGCACCCAATTTATCGGTGGTCCACTCAAATACTGTTTTATTGTAGTAATCCAGCCCCCGGACTAATCGGGGATTAATTTTATAACTGATTCCCGCGGCATCAAGAATCGACCTTAAACTGGCAAAGTGCTCCGCAGCTTCTTCATCCAGGTAATCAGTCAAATTCGGAGCACCGTCTAATAGTGCCTGAGTGCTCTGCTCTTTAGAATCTAATATTCTCAATGGATTGCTTAGCAGGCGTTTCTGACTGTCTTCATCCAGCTGCTCTTTGCGCTCACTTAGATACTGCACTAATGCGCTCTGATACTGCTCCCTGGCACTATTGCTGCCCAGGGAATTGAGTTCTAAAGTCAGGGAGTCTAATATGCCTAGAGATCGCCAAAAACTCGCACACAACAAAATCACTTCAGCATCGATGTCGGCACCGGCCATACCAAATGCCTCAACACCAATTTGCTGAAACTGACGATAGCGACCCTTTTGCGGCTTCTCATAGCGAAACATCGGGCCGCGATACCAAAAGCGCTGAGTTTGGTTAAACAGTAAACCATGCTCTATACCCGCCCTGACAATACTTGCAGTTCCCTCGGGACGAAGCGCCAGTCGCTCACCGTTACGATCTTCAAAGCAATACATTTCTTTTTCAACTATATCGGTCACTTCTCCGATAGAGCGATTGAATAATTCGCTGCTCTCTACTATTGGGGTGCGGATTTCACCGTAGCCATAACTAGCGACGACTGCCTGAAATTTTGCTTCGAGATACTGCCATGCTGAAGATTGCTCGGGAAGGATATCATTCATCCCCCTGATCGCTTGAAGTTTAGACAATTTTCTATTACCGATAATTAAAGGGGTAGCCTAAAGTTCGCAATATTATTGCGACTAATAGCTTGTAGATCAATAGGGGTTCCAGCAAATGTAATCTTTGAAATACTGTTCACCCGTCCGATAGATACGTTAAGCGGCGTCTCTCCGCTTAGAGAGAGCAGCTCACCTGATTTCTTAATGCCATTAAATAACGTTTTTCCTGTAGCATCTTTAATGGTCACCCAGCAGTCATCATTAAATCCCATCTGCAAGATTTGCACGCTAAGTGCTGCCGTCACTTCAGTAACCGCCGCTTCAACGACCGGTGCAGCAGAGCTTGTAGCCGTTTCAGGTTCTATTGTTTTAACAGCCTGTTCCAATGCTGCTAACTCTGAGTTATTGAGGGCTTCCGCCTCTTCATCTACGACATTAAGAGTCAGCTCAATACCGCTTCCATTGCTGATAACCTCCCCTGCCTGAGACACCGGCACAATAACATTTTGAGTGTTACCAGTGACTGGAGGTGTTTCAATCTGAATAGGCTTTGCTACTGCAACCTCTGCAACCTCTGCAATATTAGTCACTGGCGCTGACTCAGGTTGTACAGTCAATTGTATATTTGTAGTTTCTACTTGCGCGGCATCATCTAAAGAGGGCAATACCAGCTCATTTCCGTTAACTGTTTCAACGGCAATTGGCTCTTTTGAGGTTAAGAAAGGTGCATTCAGTCCGTATTGCGTCTGCCACCACCAAAAAACAGCCCCTGCGAGAAGCAGCAAAAACAGCAGTGATGACCATTTCATGACCGGGTCGCCAACTTTCACTTGCTCATCAATTTTAGAGACCGACATTAAAGGCGCTTTTATATTGTGGTTTCCATAGACGGCATCCAGCAATTCGATCAGCTCTTCACCATTTTCATTAACTGCTTTAGCATAAGCTCTAATGTAGCCGCGACAGAAAACCATGCTCGGTAATTTTTCGTAAGCACCCTCTTCTATCCACAGAATATAATTTCGCGGCAGAAACAGATCGTCGGCGATGGATTTAGGGCTAATACCTAAAGCTTCCCGTGCTATCTGCAGACGCTGGCCAGGGGATCCTTCATTTTCAGTTACTAATACTTCGTCAGACTTACTACTCACTGAGCTGACTCCTTATATTCTTTATATTTATTAGGGAATAAGTTTTCCAATAACAGCAAATACGTCACTACTTCGGACGTGTCACCATTTTTACGTGCCAAATCTATACCTAAAATCAAGCTTTCAGCAGTATGATGCGCCTGATTATCGGTAACTAATTGTAAAAACTCACTGTATTTTGCATTAGATTTAAAAGTTTCTCCAGCAGCCAGTAAGTTTTTACTTAAATTTATTAATGCAAAGGCGCTCTTACCACCTAAATTAACCGAGCGCTGAAAGGCTTTATCAGCTTGCTGCCCATCCTCTAGCTGTTGATAACAACGGCCGAGATTATCCAGCGCAGCTGCTCTTTTGTTGTAAAACGGATCTTTAGTGGCCAATTCAAGTTCTGCACAGGCCTGCTGATATTGCTGCTGTGAATACAAAAAGGCGCCATAGTTATTATGGAACATAGCGGAGTCGGGGTCCGTTTTGATGGCCTTTTTGAAATACTTCTCCGCCAGTTGTGTCTCTTTTTCTGACTGAAAAATAGAGCCAAGAACCACATAAGCACGCCCATAGTTTTTATCGTAGCCCAGTGCCTTTTGCACCCACAAACGCGCACCGACATTGTCTCCTTGCTGATAGTAGCTGATAGCGACATCCGTGTGTTTCTTGGCTTTCTCAGCTGCACTTATTTCATTCGGATCCGGGGCCCCTATCGCACAGGCCGTCAAGCTGAGCGACACTGCGATCAACTGGAGATAGCGCTTTATCATCTGCAAGTTAGTACTCCAAATTCAGTCTCTGTTCTTATTGTTTAATGCCTTGCAGCGGGGCTGTGCGGTGTAACTTGCTGAACTACTGGGATCAGCTTTGCCGTCCTTCTAGTTCTATCTTCTACCATGCCGACCAATTGCCCGCAGGCTGCATCGATTTCTTCACCGCGGGTACGGCGCACTGTGGTGCGAATTCCCGCTTTGTGCATAGTATTTTTAAAGTGTTCTATGGCCTCTGCTTTAGGCCTTTCATAACCAGAATTTGGGAAGGGATTAAAAGGTATAATATTTAGCTTGCAAGGTAGTGTTTTTAGCAATTTTGCCAACTGTTTAGCATGCTCAGGTAAATCATTAACCCCGGCCATCATAGTGTACTCGATGGTGATAACCCGCTTATCATCAAGCTTTGCCAAATATCTGTGACAGGCAGCCATCAGCTCTTTGATAGGATAGCGTTTATTAATAGGCACTAGCACATCGCGTAATTCATCATTGGGGGCATGCAGGGAAACCGCCATCGACACATCGATAACATCTCCCAGTTTATCCATTGCCGGTACTACACCCGCTGTACTCAAAGTGACCCTGCGCTTAGATAGACCGTAAGCATTGTCTTCCATCATCAAGTGCATAGCACTGACTACCCGCTCAAAATTCATCAGCGGCTCACCCATGCCCATCATTACCACGTTGGTAACTACGCGCTTGTTGGCTGGACTCATCGCTCCAAATGACTTAATTGCAATTCTCACCTGGCCAATGATTTCAGCGGCAGATAAATTGCGATTAAACCCTTGTTTACCCGTTGAACAAAAACTACAGTTTAGCGAACAACCCACCTGGGATGAAACACATAGCGTTCCTCTATCTCCCTCTGGGATAAGTACCGTCTCAACACATGATCCGCCATCTACACGAATCACCCATTTACGTGTGCCATCTTTAGATATGTCTTGCGAGACAATTTCGGGCCCACGAATTTCAGCCTGAGCGTTGAGCTTTTCACGCAGCGACTTGCTGATATTAGTCATTTCATCAAAACTTTCTGCCCCTAGCTGATGCATCCATTTCAGTACTTGGGTAGCCCGAAAAGGCTTCTCCCCTATATCCTGAAAATAGCCCGCCAATTGAGCCGGGGTCATACCCAGCAGGTTAGTTTTTGATGTATCTGTCATTTGTTCTATATCTCTTAAATTAATTGAGCACGGAGCCGAAACTCCGTGCCACATTACTTACTTAGAAAAAAAGTAAGCAATTTCACGAGTGGCTGATTCTACAGAATCAGACCCGTGTACAGCGTTCGCATCGATTGATTCTGCGAAGTCACTGCGAATAGTTCCAGCTGCTGCTTCTTTAGGGTTAGTAGCACCCATTAGGTCGCGGTTAGTTAGTACTGCGTTTTCGCCTTCAAGTACCTGCACTACAACAGGACCTGATGTCATGAAAGAAACAAGGTCTGCAAAGAAAGGACGTTCGCTGTGCTCTGCATAAAAACCTTCAGCATCAGCTTTGCTCAAGCTTCTTAGTGACAGCTCAACAACCTTAAGATCCGCTTTCTCGAAACGCGATACGATTTGACCGATAACATTTTTTGCCACTGCGTCTGGTTTGATAATTGAAAGCGTGCGCTCAATTGCCATGATTTAATTCCTGTTATTTAAATTAAGTTGAAATGATAATTCGACCAGCATCCACTGGCCGTAAAAAACTCTGCATTATACGCCACTGTTGACTATAAACACCACTGCTGTTCACTTGTTTTTACTAAACTGTTGTTTTAATCTATTTATGACAGCAGCTGGCTTTTTATGCTCAAGCCCAGCCACAAACCAGCTGCATCTAGCTGCGGCCAAGAGCCGGATTTTGTAACCACTAAAACAACGCCTTAGCCTGCTTACTGAACTCATCCGGGCAAGACACAAAAAAAGGCGCCAAACAGCGCCTTAACATTGAAACTTCAGCGACCTCAGTGAAACATGCAATTACAACTCATAACGATTGTAATTGCCTGACTGTCTCAATTATTTTCTGGGCTGCATACTCTACCTCTTCGCGACTGGTGAAACGACCGATAGAAATACGCAGTGAAGCATGTGCCTGCTCATCACTTAAACCGATGGCCTTCAATACATAGGAGGGCTCCAAACTCGCCGAAGTGCAGGCAGAACCTGTAGATACAGCGATATCTTTTAACGATAACAGCAACATTTCGCCGTCGAGCTCACCAAAACAAAGATTCAGGTTTCCTGGCAATCGATTTTCTAATCCACCGTTCACCGTCACCCCCTGTAGAGCTTGGATCTTTCCCCACATCAGATCGCGCAGCTCAGTCAGGCGCTGGTGCTCTGCATCCATCTGCGCAGCGGCCAGGGCAAAAGACTCACCCATACCCACTAACTGATGGGTCGGCAAGGTACCTGAGCGCATCCCCCGCTCATGACCCCCACCATGAATCTGCGCTTTAATCCGCACTTTTGGCTTTTGTTTTACGTACAGCGCTCCGACACCTTTTGGGCCGTAGACCTTATGCGCGCAAAAAGACATCATATCAACATTCAGTGACTTTAAATCAATCCTTAATTTACCGACACTTTGCGCGGCATCAACATGATAACTAATGCCCTTTTCTGCACAAAAGTCACCTATTGCAGCAATATCATTAATGGTACCTATTTCGTTGTTGACGTGCATCAGCGTTACCAAAATAGTATCTTCTCGCACTGCTGATGCAAGCTGCTCAACACTGATACGCCCATCAGCAGTCGGCTGCAAATAACTGACCTCGAACCCTTGCTGTTGTAATTCTGCGCAAGTATCCAGAACCGCCTTATGCTCCACTGTGCTAGTAATTATATGCTTGCCCTGCATCTGTTTTTGCAGCGCCAACCCTTTTATAGCTAAGTTGTCAGATTCGGTTGCGCCCGATGTCCAAACGATTTCCCTGGTCTGAGCCCCAACTAAATCAGCCACTTGTCGACGCGCATGCTCAATAGCTTCCTCCGCTTTCCATCCATAAATATGAGAGCGGGAGGCTGGATTGGCAAAGTTGCCGTCCATAGTCAGACAATCCATCATCTTTTGCGCGACAATCGGATCAACTGGGGTACTTGCAGCATAATCCAAATATATCGG
>ASZI01000183.1 GCA_000416315.1 Osedax symbiont Rs2
GCATCGCGCAGTCCATCACCGATAAAGTTAAAGGCGAGAATAACAATAATCACCGGCACTACAGGCAGCATCAGCCAGGGATAGATAGCGACATTGTTAATGTTTTGCGCCTCGTTTAATAGTACCCCCCAGCTAGTGATAGGCGGTCTAAGCCCCAGGCCTAAAAAGGACAGTGCTGTCTCGCCGAGTATCATCGCCGGGATCGACAGTGATGCCGAGGCGATTAGATGGCTGAAAAAGCTTGGCAGCATGTGTTTTCTGATGACACGTGCCGGAGTTGCGCCCATCAGCAGTGCGGCTGAAGTATAATCTTCCTCGCGCAATGACAGTATCTTAGCGCGTACCGCTCTGGCCAGTCCGGTCCAATCCATCATAGCCAATATCAAAGTGATGCCAAAGAATATCCACAGCGGACTCCAGGTCAATGGCAGCAGTGCCGATAGTGCCATCCACAGTGGCAACTCGGGGAAAGAGCGGATAACTTCAGTCGTTCTCTGTACCGCATGATCTATCCAGCCACCGTAGAAGCCGGCGAGCCCGCCGAGCGTCAGCCCCAAGGTAAAGCTCAGCAAAATACCTATCAGGCCGATAGTCAGAGAGATTCTGGCGCCGTAGATAATCCGCGACAACATATCATGTCCCAACCGGTCGGTACCCAGGATGTACAAAGTACCGGGGCTGTCGACACACATCAGGTGCGTAGAGGCGCTAACCATTCCCCAGAGTTTATATTCATCCCCCTGGCAGAAAAATTTAACCGGGTAGCGCACAGTCGGATCTTCCTGGTACTCGCGCAATAATTTTTGCAGGTTCAGCTGGTACTCCCAGCCCGTTACATAGGGTCGGGTCAGGCTGCCATCGGCAAAAAAATGAATTTGTTGCGGCGGCGAGTAGATCCTCTGGGTGTTTCGGCTCTCCAGTGCATAGGGAGCAAAGAATTCAGCGAATGCTGCCACAAAGTAGATAGCCAATAAAAAAAACAGTGAAAACATTGCCACTTTGTGTTTTTTAAACTTCCACCAGATCAAGGTCCACTGTGAAGCGAGAAAATACTTTTCCTGCTCTGGGCTAATTTCTTCACTGACATAGGGATTAAAAGGTTTGTCGCTGACCCAGTGCTTGTTCATTTTTCAATCCCCCCGTGTAAGCGAATTCGTGGATCTAACATAGCCAGGGCAATATCAGATACTAGTACTCCGACCACTGTCAGTATTGCTAAAAACATCAGGAAGGAGCCGGCTAAGTACATATCCTGACTTTGCAGTGCCGCCAGTAGGATAGGGCCTGTAGTAGGGAGTGACAGAACCACTGCCACTACTTCAGCCCCGGAGATAATGCTTGGCAGCAAAGAGCCAATATCGGCGATAAAGAAATTCAGTGACAGGCGCAGTGGGTATTTAGTTAACAGTCTGAACTCGCCCATGCCTTTAGCCCTGGCCGTTACTACATAAGGCTTACGCAATTCGTCCAACAGATTGGCACGCAACCTGCGGATCATCCCGGCGGTGCCAGAGGTGCCAATGACTAATACTGGAATCCACAAGTGCTCCAGTACAGAGACAAATTTATCCCAGCTCCAGGGCTGATCTATGTACTTACTGTCCATTAAGCCACCGATGGAGGTGCCAAAATATTGATTGGCCAGATACAGTAGTACTAGCGCTAACAAGAAGTTGGGGATGGCGAGTCCGAGGAAACCGAGGAAGGTGAGACCGTAGTCTCCCCAGCTGTATGGGTGGGTGGCGGAATACATACCTATGGGAAAGGCGATTATCCAAGTCACTAAAATAGTGAAAAACGACACTAAAATAGTTAACCACATTCGGTCACCGACCACTTCTGATACCGGTAAATTGTACTCAAAGGAAAAACCTAAATCGCCTTGTACAAAACCGCTGATCCAAACAATGTATTGCTCCCACATAGGCTTGTCTAAACCGTATTCCTCGCGCAGGAAGGCAATTTGCTGCGGGTCGACACTTTCCCCCTGGCTCTCCAGTTCGGCGATGTGACTTTCCAGGTAGTCACCCGGTGGCAACTGAATAATAATAAAGACTAAAATGCTGATAACGATCAAAGTCGGTATCATAGTCAAGACACGTTTAATCAGATAACTAGGCATTATTCAGCCTCCTTTTGGTACCAAAAGCTCGGCATGTTGTAAATGCCAAAAAAGGCGCCGGGGTTCCAATTATAAAAGGCTTTCTCGGGCACGTTGCGCAGGTCTTTATTGACCACTACTGGCTGTAAAATGCCGCTGATTAAGCCTATGGAGTACACTTGCTGGGCATGAATCGCTAACATTTTGTGCCAGATCTCAGTCTGTTGCTCCTCGTTACTGGCCAGGGCCCAGGACTCGTTCAAGCGTATTAACTCTTGTACTTCTGGCAGGGAGGGTGGTTCGCCCTCACCGGTTTCAAAGTGCCTGCCCCACTGCGACCACTGGTACTGCTCTTGTCGGGTTGGCGCCATCTGCTGCGGGCTCATCCCGGCGACCGGTAGGCCATTAGGCAGGCCGAACCAAGTGCTCATCAGTGCCGCCCCTGAGTAGACGCGGTTGCGAAAAACCTCTCTCTGGATGGGCTTGACGTATATCTGAACGCCCACTCGGCGCCAGCTGTCTTTAACCAGCGCTAATACATCGGTCTCTTCGGTGCTCTCACCGGCGGTCTGCACGATAATTTCCACAGCAGAGCCGTCGGCAAACAAACGAATACCGCGGGCATCTTTTTCTGTCAGGCCAATCTTGTCTAATAATTGGTTAGCTAGCGCTGGATCGTATTGAGACCAGGCATTGGCGTATTCTTCTTTGTATAGGGGGCTCTGGGGCAATACGGTATTAGCCACAGGCATAGCTAGGCCGAAGTAGACCACCTGATTGATTTCCTCGCGGTTCACCGATACAGACAGTGCCCGACGAAAATCAGTGTTTTGCAATAATGCGCGCCACTTAGGGTCTTTGGCGTTTAAGTTTGGGTAGAGCGCCACATGGGCACCGCGGCCGGTCCCCCATATTTTGACATTGAAATTATTCTTTTCTTCACCTGCCTTGAGGAAAGTAAAATTGTCTAAACGCAGATAGCGAGCCTGTAAATCAGCTTCTCCTGAACCGGTTTTTGCCGGCACTAAGCCACTGGAGGAAATGTTGATAATAACTTCATCTACATAAGGTAGCTGGCGGCCCTTGGGGTCAACACGGTGAAAGTAGGGGTTGCGTTTGAAAACAAAACGCTCCGAGGGAGGCTTAGTGGTATTCATCCAAGGTTGCAGTGTCGGTAGCTTTGGGTTGGTCAGCTTATACTGGCGGCCCTGGTTGACAAAAAGGCCGCGCCAATTGCGTTTCTTGGCTTTGGCGACTTTGGCCGCCATATGCTCCTTGCCCGTGTAGTCGGCGTGGAATTGCTTCATATAGTGAGCTGGCATATAGATAAACGGGGGACTGGGGCCCGCCAGTGCCGGAAGAAAATAAGGGTTAGGTTTTTTCCAGGTATAGCGCACAGTGTAAGTATCTATTACTTTAAAACGCGGGATTTCCTCGGAGCGCATCATCGCCGGTGGTGGCCCGTAGGGAGACAGCACTGGGTGAGTGGCCTTGTCCTGCCAGTAGAAGCGAAAATCTTCTGAAGTAAAGGGGACTCCATCTGACCAGCGGTGTCCGGGGCGAATATGTAAAGTAAAAATTCGCCCCTCTTCAACCTCAATCTTTTCCAGAATATCGGCCTGCAGCTGTAACTTGTCATCGTAGCCCACCAGTCGTGAATAGCCATAGACGACCATTTGCCGGATATCTTTAGATTTTCCCATCAGCATCCTGATACTGCCACCGTATTCACCTATCTGCTTCCCGGCAAAGGAGGGTTTGGCAGGGACCAGCGGCAGGCGTTGTTCAAGCGGGGGCAGGACTCCCGACTCGACCAGTTTTAGCAGTGAAGGTACTTCTGAGGCGGCCTTGACGGAGCTTGATGCGATCAAGAGGATCACTAATGCACTGCTTAAAAAGTTGAAGAATTTATGCATTAGCTGCTCTCCCTGACAAAATGTTGCTCACCACAAGCTTTTAAAATCCCCATATTTCCCTGTTCCAGTCGATAGGGTTGCGGCCAGTAGTGGGGCTCCATATGTTTTCTGTCCAGCTGCGAGTGATCCAGTAAATTATCTAAGTCAGCGAAAGGAATAGCGGCTAGTAAGGCGTGGGTGTAGGGGTGTTTAGGATCATTAAACAATATTTCACGCGGTGCAACCTCTACTAGTTGTCCCTGGCACATTACCCCAATCCGATCGGCGATATAGTCAACGACTGCTAAATTGTGACTGATGAACAAATAGGTTAAGCCCAGCTCGTGCTGTAGGTCTTTTAGCAGATTTAATATCTGTGCCTGAACGGATACATCCAGTGCCGAAACCGGCTCATCTAATATCAACAGGTCCGGTTCCAGCGCCAGCGCCCTGGCGATACTGATGCGTTGGCGCTGACCTCCGGAGAAGCTGTGAGGATAGCGACTGAGGAAGCGCTCGTCGAGACCGACCATTCTCATGAGTTCGCGGGCGCGCTCAATTTGTGATTGTGCATCGCCGATTCCGTGAATGACAAAAGGTTCACGAAGAATATCTAGTACTGTCATCCGCGGGCTTAAAGAGCTGAAAGGGTCCTGGAAGACAAACTGCATTTTCGGTCTGAAATCACGCAATTGTTCATCTTTAGTTGCACAGAGGTCTAAAATATTACCTTTATCATTGTATTGAATGCTGCCTTTAGTGGGGCTCAAGGCCTGCATCAACAGTTTGCCTAAAGTGGTTTTACCGCAACCACTCTCGCCGACGAGGCCAAATGATTCCCCGACGCCAATGTCTAGATTGAAGTCACAGACCGCCATAGTAGAGTGTTTATTTCCCTGCCAGTCGGCGTGACGAGATTTAAATTCGCGATGCAGACCTTTGATGCACAAGTGAGGCCCCTGAGATTTTTGTTCTTTGCTCCAGTGAACCCTACGCTCTATCAGTGCCTGGGTGTCATGTTTGGCTGGGCGTAGAGCTGTAAGTCTGTCACCGGCAGTCATATTAAAACTGGGCATGGCGGCAAAAAGTGCTTTTAAATATTCATGTTGCGGATTGTTAAACAATGCCTGTATAGGGCCGCGCTCTACTACTTCACCGTGAAACATCACTACTACATCGTCGGCCATATTTGCCACTACCCCAAGGTCGTGGGTAATTAACAAAACAGACATGCCAAACTCTTGTTGCAGAGATTTAATTAGCTGTAATATTTGTGCCTGAATAGTGACATCTAAAGCAGTGGTTGGCTCGTCGGCAATCAGCAGTGCCGGCTGACAAATCAGTGCCATGGAAATCATCGCCCGCTGTCGCAGTCCACCGGAGAGCTCAAAAGGGTATTGAGTCAAAGCTTTTTGTGGATCGGGAAAACCGGTTTTCTCCAACATACGCAGCACTTTGTCGCGAACTTCGGCTTTAGTTACCTTGCGGTGTAGTTTAAGTGCCTCACCAATTTGGTCGAGAAGAGTGTGTACCGGGGACAGAGAAACCATAGGTTCTTGAAAGATGATACTGATTTCATTACCGCGCAGCTGCTGCATCTCTTTGCTGCGAACCAGCAATTGCGCGATGTCTGTAATTTCTTGATTTCTATAATAATTTATCTGGCCGCCAGTGATGCGACCATTACTTGGCAATATGCCTAGAATAGCTTGGGCGGTAACAGACTTTCCCGAACCGGATTCGCCAACGATGGCGACAGTTTTTCCCTGCGGGATGCTAAAACTGACATCTTTAACTACAGTGATGTCTGATTCATGAACCTTAAATGTCACAGCCAGGTTTTTGATTTCAACAAGAGGGGTATTGGTATCATTCATTCGATAATCCCGGAGCTTTTAGAGCAGCAATATCGTAATTTTATTTTTTTTGTTGGCGACGATGTATAAATAACTCAACCATAAGGGCAGATAATGACAGTACTGTTACCGATTGGCAAAGTAAAAGCGTATAAATACTGATAAGGACTAGAGATATTTTGTCGTTTATGGATTAAAGCCTGAATAATTTGCCGATATTAGCTAAAGGATTAAAATTCTTAAGGTTTAGTTAACTTAAACATTGGCTTCAAAGGGTAAGTTCAAAGCTAAACGGATACCGATAGAAGTGAATTAGCGGCCGCTGAATCATTGAATCTGATGACTGATGACTGATGACTGATGACTGATGATCCGAAAATACACTGTTATTGACGAGATTATCTGGATTCATAGCGCGGCGAAAATTGGCTGTGGAAATCTGCAGTCAAACCCGTAGCTTGTTGGTGGGTACTAGCACAGAGAATTTGGATAAAACCGTAGCGCCAGGGCAGACAGTTGAAGCATTTACTTAATGGAGTTAAATATGCAAAAACAGCAAGCTAGAAGGTTTTATCAAAAAATATGGGACGGCTATGATAAATCAGTCATCACTTCAGTACTGCATCGGGACTTTAGTTTCAGAGGATCTCTTGGGCAGCAGTTAAAAGGTCATGATGAGTTTTCTCAATATCTGGATATGGTGCATAAGGCGCTGGGGGATTATCACTGTGCTGTTGAGGAGCTAGTAGAAGAGGGCGATAAAGTTTTTGCCAAAATGTGTTTTTCGGGTATTCACCGCGATGAGTTTATGGGTTATGCGGCTACCGGTGTAAAAGTTAGCTGGCAGGGCTGTGCGCTGTTTAGTTTTGAGGGTGAAAAAGTTATCGACTTGTGGGTGCTGGGAGACTTGCAGAGCTTGCAGCAACAGCTACTGCAAAATCAGCACTAGCGAGAGCAGGCTCGCTGGTGCCGATTGGGTTAACAGCCGCTTACATGCGTTCTAGTGTCTTAATACCCAGTAAATCTAGACCTTGTTTTAAGGTCTTAGCGGTCAGTGCCGCCAGTTTAAAACGGCTCTGCTTCTGGGTTTCGGTTTCTGCCTTGATCAACGGACAAGCTTCGTAAAAGCTTGAGAATATCCCGGCCAGCTCAAACAGGTAACTGCACAGCAAGTGTGGGTTGCCAAGGCGCGCGACGGCGTTAACCGCCTCGTCAAACTGCATCAGCTTTGCGGCCAGTTCCAGTTCTTTTTCGTGCTCCAGAACCACAGAACCTTGTAATTTCGCCATGTCTAACCCGGCTTTGTTAAAGATGCTGGCAATACGTGCATAAGCGTAGAGCATGTAAGTGGCGGTATTGCCCTCAAATTTAAGCATTTGCTCGAAACTGAAAACATAGTTACTGGTACGGTTCTTGGAAAGGTCGGCATATTTAACAGAAGCTATGCCCACGAGATCGGCAATTTTTTGCATTTCCTCTGCGGTCTTGTCCGGGCTCTTTTGCTGTACTAATGCCAGTGCCCGCTGTTGTGCTTCAGTGAGTAAGTCGGCCAGCTTGGCGACATTTCCGGAACGGGTTTTAAAAGGTTTGCCGTCCTCTCCCATCACAGTACCAAAAGGCATGTGTTCCAGGCTGATTTGCTGGCTGACAAAGTTGGCTTTTTTCGCCACCATAAAGACCTGCTGGAAATGCAGCGCCTGACGGGCATCGACGAAGTACAAGACCCGGTCGGCCTTAAGTATATTTTGCCGGTAGCGCATGGCCGCAAGATCAGTAGTGGCGTAGAGGAAGCCGCCGTCTTTTTTCTGGATGATTACCGGCAGTGGCTCGCCGGGTTTAGTTTTGAACTCGTCGAGGAAGACACATTTGGCATCCTGACTCTGCTCTAGAATACCGCAGGCTTCAAGGTCGGCAACCACCTGATTGAGATCGTCGTTATAGGCGCTCTCACCATGAACATCGGCTGGGGTTAGTGCGACTCCCAGGCGATCGTAAATCTCCTGGCAGTGGGCGATGCTAATATCTTTAAATTCCTGCCAGAGTTCAAGACACTGTCGATTACCACTTTGCAGCTCTACCACTAAGTTGCGGGCGCGGGTGGCGAAATCTTCAGACTCGTCAAAACGGCCCTTGGCTGCGCGATAAAACACTTCCAGATCGGCTAAGTTAGAGCTGCCACTCTTGCCCTGCGCTCTTAGCTCTTCCATGTAGGCGAGTAACATACCAAATTGGGTGCCCCAGTCGCCGACATGGTTCTGGCGTATCATTTTGTGCCCCAGGAACTCCAAACTGCGGGTCACGGCGTCGCCGATTACTGAAGAGCGCAAGTGACCGACGTGCATCTCTTTGGCTAAGTTAGGTGAGGACATATCGACGACAATGGTCTGAGGTTGCTCAACCTTTGCAACTCCTAAGCGCTCATCGAGCAGAGCCGCTTCAATTTGCTGGACTAAAATATTACTGTTGAGGAAAATATTGATAAAACCTGGGCCGGCGATTTCTGCTTTGACCACTAAATCAGAGGCGGGCATATTTTTAATAATCAGTTGTGCTAACTCGCGCGGCGGGTTTTTGGCCGCTTTGCAGGCCATCATCGCCAGGTTAGTAGATAAATCGCCGTGGGCTTTGTCTTTAGTGCGATCAACCTGAATACGATAGACACCCTCCTCAGGTAAAATTTGCTTAGCTATTAAGATATCGAGGGTTTGTTGTAGCAACTGTTGTATCTGTGTTTTCATCGGGTTCGCCAAAAAGTTTTAATACAGCCAAAAATATGCGGTTATTTTACCTGTTAATCGACTGCGAAAAATGAGTTTTTTACTTTTATTTACAGTTTCAGCTCAATTTGATATTCAACTCACCAATCGACCAGTTGCCGCCATCAAAGCAAAAGTGCTGAGCGCAGTGAAAATCAAGTTTGTGTGGTGCTTTGTGTTGCATATCCCAGTTAGCTGCCAGCGCATAAACTGCACGAATTACCCCTTTATGGCTGACACAGCCTAACTGGTCGCTGTTATTAAGAGCCTGTAACTGCTCGGCCCAGGCACTTACTCGCTCACCGACTAAACGTGGAGACTCCCCCTCTGGAGGCTGTAAATCTATTCCCTGAGCTTCCAGGCGGGCAAAATCTTCTGGGTCGTCACTGCGCAGCTGTTGCAAGGTTTTTCCCTCCCAGCTTCCCCAGTTCATTTCGATTAACTGGTTTTCAGTGGCGGCATTCACTGGCAACAGTTCAGCGGTTTCCCTGGCGCGCAGCAGCGGGCTGCTGAACCACTGCAGCTGCTGGAGTTTAACTGGCAACTTGTAGCTGCTAATCTGTTCTCTGCCCTGCTGGTTGAGGGGAATGTTAGTGCGCCCCTGCAGTTTTTTTTCGCTATTCCACTGGGTCTGACCGTGGCGGATAAAGTACAAGTGAATCATTGATCGTCCTCGGGGGGCTGCGGGTTCGCTAGCGACTCTTTGATAATCTGTTGCAGTTGTGTGGCTGCAGCTGCCAGCGAGTGATGTTCCAGTACGTGAGTTGCAGCTGCGCGCTGCATCTTTGTCAGAAGTGCTGAATCTGCCAGCAGTGAGTCCACTGCTGCGGCCATGGCGTGGCTATCTGTCGCGGTGACTAATCTGCCGGTAACTCCATCTTCTATCAGCGAGTCTACCCCTCCCTGTCTGCCCGCGACTACAGCAACTCCGACTTGCTGCGCTTCCAAAAACACCATTCCCAGGGCCTCGTTAATCGCCGGCCAAATCAGTAATTCGAATTGAGGCAACAGTATTTGTATCTGGCTGTTATCCACAGCGCCGGCAAAAAACACATGTTTTTGATCGGCAAATAAAGATTTTACAGCTGCTGCATTTTCCCCGCTACCGACTATCAGTACCTGACTGCGCTGTTGCAATTGAGCAGTAACTTTTGCCAATAGTTGGTAGGAGTGATATTTGTCACCACTGCGCATCATGGCAATCACGATTAGCCAAGGTTGGCCCGGGTTTAAAGCGAACTGCGCGGCTAACTGTAGACGTTGCTTTACCGGCTCAATATTTGGGTTGTGCTCAGCGGGGGCGATGAAAGCCTTTAGCAGTCTGACCTGAGATTTCGGGCGCTGTAGAGTCAGGTAATAGCTATCTAAGGCAATTTTATCCACTGGATTAATGCAGACCACCCTACAGGCCTGTTTAAGGGCAATGTCCACTTGCTGATGAAATAGAGACCATCGGCCGGCTGCTCTTTTGGCAGCCCAAGAGGCCTCGGCCACTATATAGGGGATGTTGAGCTGGCGGCAAATCAGAGGGCCGATTAAATCCGGGGCTTTATAGTACAAGTGGTAGCTAAACCAAGCGCTGGGTCGGTACTGCTGTTTCTTCCAGCGGCGCAGGATACGTGCCGCCTCTGAGGTGGCAATGGCGATAATCCGCTGTTGCCACAGCGGATCTCCACGTTTGTCAAAACTGCGCAGCCTGCTGACCTGCTGTACTTTATAGCCGCCGTGCTGCAGTGCTTGAACAAACAGTCTGGCAATCTTTCTGTCCCCTGAAGGAACCGGGTGATCCACTGATTTTAACGGCGCGTAGAAGGCGATATCTGCACCGCTAGCAAGGATTTTGTTATGCATGCTCGGGTAGAAACAGTTTCTGTAGCTGATCTATGCCGATTTTCACGTCGAAACGTTGATGTAACTGCTGTTGTCCACGCAAAGCTAATTGCTCGCGCCTGACTGGATTGCCGATCAGTTCAGTTAAAGCGACGGCCAACCCCTGCGGGTCATTGGGCTTGACTAGTAGGCCGTTGTCGCCGCTGTCGATAAGTTCCGGGATTCCGGAGATATCAGTGGCTAAACAGCAAACGCTCTGGCTCTGTGCCTCCATTAATACATTGGGCAAACCATCGCGGTCGCCATCGGCGACAATTTTACTGGCCAGTACAAACAAATCGCTGTCACGATAGGCCTGCAGCACTTGCAGTTGCGGCAGAGCCCCGAGCCACTCGATGCGATCAGCGATGCCCAACGTTTTCGCCTGCTGCTGCAAGCTAGTTAACAGCTCTCCGCCACCTATGTGAGTGAAGCGCCAGTGCAAATGAGCGGGCAGTTGTGCCAGTGCCTGCAGAAAATCATCGTAGCCCTTTTTCGGCACCGCCCGGCCAACGCTGATTATTTTAATCGGTTGCTGTGGGTCGCTGCCATCAACATCGGTTCTGGCAATGCGCTGCTCTGCTGCAAAACGCTTAAAATCTAATCCGTGGTAAACCAAGTGTACTTTATCCGGATCACTGGCCAGGCTTTGTAGATACTGATGGTTGGCGCTAGTACAAGTGGCCAACCACTGTAGCTCCTGCAACTTCTCCCGCAGATCCCACTCAGCTGAAGTCCAGATATCTTTGGCGTGAGCGGAGCAAGACCACGGCAGCTGATTAATGAGTGCGGCGTAGCGGGTCACTGAGGCAGGGGTATGTAAAAAATGCGCGTACATTTGCTCTGTCCCCGCGGGCATCTCCGCCGCTAACACTATGCTTTGGCCAAAGCGACGCACCCGGCCGCGACTGGGGTCGCGCCTGAAATCTTTTATAAACTGCTTAAAGGCTTTTCGCAGAGAGAATTTACTCGCGACTTTAATGAGTGCCTTGCATACCCGCAGCGGTTCAACGTGTAGATACTCGGGCAAATACAAGACAGCGGCATTAATTTGCTGGTGAATAGGGTGGGTGCTAGTGTCTGTGGGATGGCGCAGCGAAATTAAGCTGATCTGAAAACCTCGTAACTCTAAAGCTTTGATTTCCTGAGCGATAAAAGTTTCAGATAAACGCGGATATCCTTTGAGTACTAATGCTATTTTCTTCACAGCGGGCCTTTTGCTACTTGAATATGAGTTAAACGAACAAGGTTGTTTTGCGGTTCTGGCGCCTTTAAAAATGATATAGGCGAGAGCCTGCAACCCATTGTACCTTTGAGTGGCTGCTGCAAAAACTAAAAAATTTGTCTAAAAACAACCAGCAATCAGCATCGTGATCCAAGTGGTGGGTCATTAAACCACAGGGTTTGGCATAATTGCCCGACAGACGTTGATGGCGCAAGTGCTCGGTGATCTTTGATAAAATGAGTGTTTCACCGGCAAACTGCCGCTCTCGCCAATTGATGATATCTATGTGCACATTTAAATGCAGCTCGGTCTCGGCTAATTTAGTTTTACCTAGCACAGAGAGTTTTTTATAGCCGATGTTATCCAGGGTGGGAATTAGCTCAGCTGCAATGCGGTTCCAGGGCGGCACTAAGATGCTTAAGTACTGATCGACAAAAGTTTGTTGCAGTAAATGTTGCCCGTCGCTGAGCTTTTGTTGCAGTGCTACAAGGTCCTGAGAGCCGCCGAGTTCGATTTTTCGCTGCTGCGCAACAGCGAAATTGCGGTGCTCTACACCGTGCTGTAATACATAGCAAAACGGTAGGTTATCCGGGTGTTGTATGACATATAAACTGCTTTCTAACAGATTGGGAATAACCGCTAGGTGTACTGCAATCTGATAGCTTTTTGCCAGTTGCAGCATCTGCTGTAACGCTTTGCTGTCGGCGATTGCATCGTCGTCTCGCCACCAAAACTGGACACTGCGCTGCCACAGGTTAATTTCCTCGCTTAAAGCTTGCCAACTAGACATTCGCTGTAGAGTTCCGTCGTTGTAGCGCCCACTTGATCAGTAATTCGGCACTGTTATCGGCGCCGCAGTTATCGATACTGACAGCTGCGCCCGGTTGGGTGGTTGCAGCGTCGATGGCGCGGCGTAAATTATCGCAATTTAATTGGCCGATGCGCAGCACTTGGAAAACGCCCTTAGCGGCCAGTACTTCACTGCGCGCCAGTTGCTCGGTTTCCCCCTCACCTTCAAAGGGGATAACCACGGCTGCTACTTTGGTCAATAGCAGGTCCATGACAGTGTTGTAACCAGCCATAGATACCGAGACATAAGCACTGTTTAGTTGCTGTAAAAAATTGTCGGCCAGCTCGGTGACAGACAAACGCTGATCGCTGTGGCGTTGAAAATAGGCCTTGTCCGCTGGGCTCATATTGGGTCCGGTGATTAGTAGCCACTGCCGGTCGCTGGCAAAGCCGCTGTGGTACAAGCTCAGAGCGGCTTCGAGTATTTCTCTGCCGACACTTCCGCCACCTATAGAGATGATTATTTTGGCCTCTGTGGTTGCTCGCTTGTCTGTGCCGCTCTCTTGTAATTGGGGGCAGACGTAACCACTGTAACTTAGCTGATGATTAATGGCTGCAGCCGGGGGAAAACTTTGCTGTAGTGGATAGAAATTTTCATCTCCATGCACTAACACTTGTTGGTAGTGCTCTTGTAGCAGTGCCATGCACTCTTGCTCACGCTTGCTACTGCGTCTTTGTAAAATGTCGCGAATGGATGCAACTAAAGTTGGAGGGCGGTGCTGGGATTTTACCCATTGCAGTAGCGGCAGTAATTCAAAACGCATCTGCCGACGGCCAAAGGGGTAAGTTTCAGTGACTATTACATCTGCTTGTATTTGCTGGCATAAATCCAGTAGTGCCCTGCTGCGCTGAGCTTTATCGGCATCACTGAACTGTGATCCATCAGCCTTTAGCAAACCACTGAATGCGGCATCGGCGCTCTTTACGGGCGTTAAATGGTGAACGGTCGCCGTGCCAAAGGACATACTAGCTAGCGGCATTCCGCCGAAGATAACATCCACTTTGGCCCCCTGACGGCACAGCGCCTGCACTATTAAAGTCGCGCGCCGCACATGGCCTATACCTAGAAGGTATTGCAAAAAAAAAATTATTCGGGGAGGGTGCATGTAATAAACCTGATCGCTGCAAGAAGATAAATAATTGCGCTTAGTTTAGGCAGTTAGCTAGTGTTAGGCAATTACTAGTATTATTAACTCTGCAGTGTCACTGACTAATTAGTGCTCAAGCTGCTGTCGTTTGTCAGATCCAGTCACAGCCGTTGTTTTTTGCCGGTTACTCTTCGACCAGTTCGCCAAAGCGCTGGGTGACAAAGTCTAATCCACCCAATAATTGCCCCAGGGATTGGTTACTGGGCTTGGGCTGTAGCAATAATTTTGCGATAGCTTGCACCATATCGTCAGCGTGGCGCTCAGACTCAAGCTCTAACATAGATAACAGGCCAAGAGCTTGGGCTTTACCAGCGCGAATTAATTGCTCCTGTCTGGGTTTACTGCGCGGCAGTATCAGCGCCGGGCGATCGAAAGAGAGTATTTCGCAAAAAGTATTGTAACCACCCATGGCCACTACGGCTTCGGCGTTGGCCATCAAGTGCTCCAAATGCTGGCTGAAGGTAATAGCTTCGACGTGTTCTAGCTGCTCGGCTCGGTGCAGAAAATCATTGCGCTCAGCGGTTGCCATAAAAGGGCCCAATACAAAAAGCGCCGGCATTAAAGTACTGCAGGATTCATAGGCACGCATGACCCAGTCAACCATTTCCACACCGTCGCCGCCACCGCCAGGGGTGACTAATAGATAAGGATGTTGCGGGTAGTGGATGCTTTCAGTGTCAATATGTTCAGGCAACTGGCGAGGTAGATAACCGCTATATTTGGTTTTAGTCTTCACCGACTCACTGATTTCTAATCCCTCGAGAGGATCACCCATCTCCTGTGGACCATAGACCCATAGCTCGTCGTAATTGTTTTCCAGCAGTGGCTGTACATTTTTTAACTGCCACTCTTTCTTCAGTAAATGTGGAGCGTCCATGACATCGCGCAGCCCCAGAATACATCGAGTATCAGTGTCTTTAAAATGCTCTAAGGTTTTGATCGCCTCACCTTTTAAACCGCCAGGCTCTTTATCGACTAAAAAGACGTCAGGGCGAAATGCTTTGGCGGTATGCAACAAAATAGACTCACGCAGCTCCAGCGTATCCGCCAGATCAATGTGCAACCCAAGCGATGTATATTCGCCGTTGTGCAGTTTGATGACCCCAGGTATACGGACAAAATCACCCCTGGCTTTAAAATCAAAGCGGCCGATAATCGGCGAGCCGGTCATAATCAGTACCGAGAGTCCCTTGTATTGATCGACCAATGCATGGGCCAGCGTTCGACAGCGGCGCAGGTGCCCCAATCCAAAAGAGTCATGGCTATATATCAGCAGACGGCTATTATCTAATTTACTGCGCACTTACGCTCTCTTCAGTCATTTCGGCAAAGGCGCAAGATTAGCAAAATTATTTCCGCTAAGATAGCTTAGCGGAAATTAATCGAGCATCGCTTTGATTTTGCCTAAAAAAGCAGCGCTTTATTCTGTGCCGGGGCTCAACAGGTCGTCCTCGTCATCAATTTTACTGTTGCGCCGTGCAGAAGCTGCTGTTGCTGAAGTAATTGCGGCAGCGCCAGCACGTTGCAGAGCAATATCCGCAGTTTGTTCAGCAGCGGCCTTGGCTGGCTCTCGCTCGCCGGGTTGCATCAATACATGCACGGACCTGTGAGCAAACTCGATACCGTTAGACTCCAGTGCATCTTTGACTAATCGGAACGCATCGCGGCGAATCAGCCACTGCTCCCCCGGGATGCAAGTAAATTTCATGCGAAAGATAAGCGCAGATTCTTCTACTCTGATGACTCCTTGGGATTTTAGCGGCAACAAAAAATACTCGCCGTATTCCGGGTGCAGTAACATTTTCTGGCCGACTTTCTTAATCAGCTTGCGTACTTTTTCCACGTCAGTTTGGTAGCTGAGTCGAAACTCCAGCTTCATGGTGATCCAGTCGCGAGATAAGTTTCGCACTGTCGCTATCTCACTGAAGGGAATCGTTTGCACGGCCCCCAAGTGATGGCGCAGTCTGATCGAGCGAATCGAGATACGCTCTACAGTGCCTCGTAAACCTGCAGCTTCAATGTATTCACCGCGACGAAATGCATCATCGAGCAAAAAGAAAATACCTGAGATAACATCCTGGACTAATTTTTGCGCGCCAAAACCTACTGCGATCCCGACGATCCCGGCCCCCGCCAGTAATGGGGCTATTTCCACGCCGAGAATACTCAGTACCGTTAAAGTGACACTGACAAATAAAAACACTAACAGGAAAGAGCGTACTAATGGCAGCAGTGTTTCGGAGCGCGAGGCCCCGGCACCGCCACCATCGCCCTCAAGTGAAGACAAACCATTCTCTTTCTCTACCGCAATGTTGAGCGGCAAGTGTCTTTCAATGGCCGACTGGATCACTTCCCAAGCGGCGTAGGCGAGGATGATAACTACCACTACATCGACCGACATCTTTAGATAGCCGCCAAATTGACTGGCGAGCATCTCCCATGCGTTATAGCCAAAACTACTGTCGACCAGATAAATGACCACTGCCAGTAATATCACCCGTATGGCGATCATCACCCGACTGATAAAGATGTCACAGCGCTGTTCAAAAGAGTGGCTCTGTAACCAGGAAATACGTTTTAGCTGTGATAAGAGCACAAAAATAATCCGGTCTAATATCGGAAAACTAAACGTTAGCCACCAGGCGGGGGTCAGCTGTTCGGCCTGCTGATAGTTGCCCAGAAACTCGTTGGCCGCCCAGATAGTCCAGATTACGATCAGCCAAAAGGTAATGATAGTAGGCCATATCTGACTAAATACTTGGGTGACGCTTGAATCATGTACTGTTTTATTGGTGAACATACGGGTAATGTCTTTGCGGTTAAACCAGACAAAACTCACCGAGGCGACATTTAAAATTAAGCCACTGATAGGGACTAACATGGCAAACATTATAGGTTCTAGCTGAAAATGGGCCAAGATCCGCCAGAAAGTGGTGATGATCAAATACAGCGAAATAAAGCTTAATATCCAATAATACAAGCGTCGTGCCGAGTGGCTTTGCAGAATAATTAGCCGTTGTCCGGCGGCGTAGGGGGCAAAGATTAAATTTAGAAAGATCGCCACGACTCTTATTTTCAGGATCAGGGCAATCCCTTGTAGGCTGAGTAATCTAAACGGATCGCTGGACTCGTACATATAGATAGCAAACACTGAGCAGACTAAACCGAACACTCCCAAGCTGAGTAGATTAAAAATGCCGCGCATTAACGTAAAGCTAAAACTATCGCCCCAGCGGCTCTCCTTTTGTGCGGCGATGCGGTTGCAGGTAAGGTTCATTTTAAAGCTGAACAAGCGCTCAACTAAATATCCCGAGCCCATAATTAGCAGGAAAATACTCAACAGTGAAAACAGACCGCCAAAACCCCGGTCGTTGGTCATGTTGTGAATAAGTAACGCCTGTTGCTCAGGCCAGCTTTGCATACTGTGTAATAACTGTTCTTTTCTCTGCTTAGCTTTGTTCAGGAATACGAACTTGACCATGTCAGAGCCGTTGTATTCAATATTTTTCTGGATATGGGGCTGGTTGCGAGGGAATGAGTCCGCATGGTTGGCCCAAGCGCTGGTAGTCCCTAAGAGTGATAACAACAGAGCAACCATGAATAGATTGACTATTTTACGCATTAGATTATGAGCCTTGTGAGTAAAGGAAAATATTTTGCACAATAGTTTAGCTGTGAAGCCGGCAATGATAAAGAGGCATTTATGCGCTTGCTGATGAAACAGGGCAGGGCGAATCGGTTGCCTGTCTGCAAGGGGCAATGGTTAGCAGCCCTTTGAGTCTGCAACTGAATTAACTAAGCACAGGGCAGCTTGGCTATAGCGCTAGCGGGGCACTTAGCTGAGAAGAAAATGGCCACTGAGAAAGTGGCCATGGCGATTTAAAGCATGGCTAGTAGCTCGGGGTTAGGCTCAGGTTTAGTGACGTGGTTAGTATAATTAGACAAGGTTTTAATAGTCACAACCACTAACATTTCGAAGTACTGCTGGCGAGTGAAGCCGGCGGCTAAAAAGTCATTAATTTCATCTTCTTGAACCCAGCCGCGATTGTTAACCAGTGACTTAACTAAATTGACGATCGCTCTGTCTTGAGGGTCTTCAATCTCGTTGCCCTCATTCAGTGCGTCTAAGCTCTGCTGCTTTGCCGCAGATTTTTTGCCCATTGCCCGGTGGGCAACAGTGCAAAAGCCACAGTCATTTTCAACACTGCTTGCCAGCAATGCCACTTGCAGTTGCGCTGGGGTGAAAGAACTCTCAGACAGTAGTGCATTCAATTGCATATAGGCTTTAATGGCTATAGGTGCCTCGGCCATATAGGCGAATAAGTTAGGGACAAAGCCGTAGCCCTTCTGTATCCCTGCGAGTAATTCGCGGCTCTCGCCGCTGCTGTTTTCTGTGGTGTGAAAAGTGAAATCAGTCATGGTCATATCCTTTGGTTTAGGTCAGTCGATAATCATAGTTTATAGATGCATAGCTGTACTAAGAATGCTTGTACGTGTTAATTTGTTGCTCATTAGTACGTTTGTTGAGAAA